>CAIYUY010000152.1 GCA_903929485.1 uncultured Desulfuromonadales bacterium | reverse complement strand
CCCGTAGTAAGGTCATTTGCCGCCGCGGAGGAACAAGGAGATCCATGGAAGGAGCTGAGAAGCCGGACAGGAAGATTTCGGTGCTGGTGGCCGAGGATGAGGCGCTCATACGCAGGGCGTTCTGTCTACTGGTGCAATCTCTGGAAGGGATCATCCTGGCGGGGGAGGCGGAAAACGGCGCACTGGCCGTGGATCAAGCCGGGCGCTGCCGGCCGGACATCGTGCTCATGGATCTGGCCATGCCGGTCATGGACGGCATCGAAGCTGCCATCCGAATCAGGGAGATTTCTCCTCAAACCCGGATCATCGCCCTCACCGGCCTGCGCACACCTTCGGAAATTCTGCGGGGGTTGAGAGTGGGAATATCCGGTATCCTGCTGAAAAGCACGACTCCGGAAGAGTTGAGACAAGCAGTACAGGCCGTAATCAGGGGAGAACGGTACGTAAGCCCCCAGGTGGCGGCTCTCCTGGGGGAAGAGTATATGGATCTGCGGCGCCGGGAGGAGTCCCCTCTGGCGGAGCTCTCCCCTCGAGAAACGCAGATCGTGGAGCTGCTTTCCTCCGGGCAACGTTCCAAGCAGATCGCCGAAGAGCTGAAGATCAGCGAAAAAACCGTTGACAAGCATTGCGAAAACGCCCGCAGAAAGCTGCACTCCGCCACCACGGCGGAGTTGGTGGGAATCTGGAATCGGCTGACGAAAAATGGGCGGGGAAAAGCCGTCAGACGGTGAGCAGCCCCTTCAGCTCCATCACCGCCGCGACAACCCTCTCCGTTGCGCCCGAATCCGCCGCCGCCTGGATCTCTTCTCCCACCCTCGCCACGTCCGGCAAACCAAAGGTCAGCCCCAGCCCCTTTTTGGTTAGCTTGGCGGTTTACCAAAAACTAGGAGTATCGCCCTGACTTGCCTTTTTGTCAGGCTTTTAGATTTTACAGAAAGGATGATACACTAACCACAGAACCAGACCGTGAATTCATCGATCAAACAAGGTTTTCTATCTCTTCCCGGCTTAAACCGGTAACCTGCATGATTACATCTATCGCGACACCAATCAGCTTCATTTTGCGAGCGTTTTCCAGGCGTTCTTCCGCCTTGCCTTCCGCCTTGCCTTCCGCCATGCCTTCCGCCAAACCTTTTGCTCTGCCGATTTTTTCAGCATATTCAATGGAACCTTGCTGCAACATGATGAAATCAAGACGTTTCCATTGTGCTTCATGTTCTTCCGGCGTTAGTCTCGCTTCGTTGGCTATCTCGAAAGCATGAACTATGGCGGGAGATTGCGAAAGTGCTTCCGGAATGTATTCAAGACTGCCGGAATTCTTTACAAAAAATACCCATTTGTCGATTATGTTTACCAGTTCGGTTTCGGTCTTTTCGAACTTCGGGAGTTCAATGAATATCAGCTCGATATCACCACTGTATTCTATCAAATGCTGCTTTTCGATTAAACGGAAGACGGTCTTGTAATCCACGATTTCTTTGAACATATCGAAATCAGTTATAGTTATAGCGATTACGGGATTCAGCAGGTGATATTTCTTTCCTTTAACAAGCTGAGATGAATAGCTTTTGGCGGCGTTGTAAAGAATCCGTTGCTCAAAACCCTCAACGTTGAGTACCTGCATCTCGATAATAACAGAGGTCTTGTTGGAAAGACGCGCCTTTACATCAACGTAGGAGTCTTTCATTCCCTTGAGAAGCGGTATCTGATAGGGATCTGCAATGGTAAGATCCTCGATTATTTCACCATCGGGGAAGGTAATCAGGGCGTTCAGGAAGCTGATGAGGATGTCTTTTGACCCTTCGCTGCCAAATACCTTCTTGAATGCAAAATCTGTTTTAACATCAAGAAATTTCATGATTCGCTCCTTTGGACAGTTCGGTATTTTCCAAGGGTGATACTCGTCTCTCCGCTTGCACGGAATGCGGCGGGAAGAAATTCTTTTTGATTTTGAATTGAAAAACTTTTACACGCAACGGCGCTACGACGCAACGAGAAAAATCCTGTATATCGATACTGGTCGTTTGTATGGTCGTGGGCTGCGCGGGATCCGGTATCCTGCTGAAAAGCACGACTCCCGACGAGTTGAGACAGGCAGTACAGGCCGTAATCAGGGGAGATCAGTGAGAAAACCGTTGACAAGCATTGCGAAAACGCCCGCAGGAAGCTGCACTCCGCCACCACGGCGGAGTTGGTGGGAATCTGGAATCGGCTGACGAAAAATGGGCGGGGAAAAGCCGTCAGACGGTAAGCAGCCCCTTCAGCTCCATCACCGCCGCGACAACCCTCTCCGTTGCGCCCGAATCCGCCGCCGCCTGGATCTCTTCTCCCACCCTCGCCACCTCCGGCAAACCAAAGGTCAGCCCCAACCCCTTGATATTATGCCCCACCAGACCGATCCCGGCAAAATCATCGGACACTCCGGGGGTGAGTTCCTCGGCGTAGGCGCCCAGCCGCGCCAGGACTTCCGAGAGCTCCGGGAGAGAAGCATGAACAGCGGAGGATGTCTCGACCGGGACAACGACGATCCAGCGCCGCAGCGTCGCCAGCAGAAGCTGGGGGAGGAACGGCTTGGCGAGAAAGTCGTTCATCCCGGCGGCCAGACAGTTATGGCGATCATCCTCGCCGGCGTTGGCGGTGACGGCGATAATCGGCAGACTCTTTTCGTTCAGCTCCTCACGGATCACCCGCGTCGTCTCGCAACCATCCATACCGGGCATCCGCTGGTCCATGAGCAGCACGTCGAACTGCCCGCCACCGGCAAGGAGTTCCACCGCAGCCGCTCCATTTGAAACGATCTCCACCTTCAGACCAAACCCCTCCAAATACCGGCGTGTCACCTGCTGGTTGAGCTCATTGTCTTCCACCAGGAGCACCCGGGCCCCGGCCAGATCATGGGGCGCGACGACGTCCGGAGTCACGGGTAGGGACTCTCCGGCTGACTGCTCCGGCGCCCGATCAAACTGTAGAGTGAATGTGAACCGGCTCCCCTCCCCCGGAGAACTGTCCAGGGATATCTCCCCTCCCATGAGCTCCACCAGCTGCCGGCAGATAGCCAACCCCAACCCGGTGCCGCCGTATCTGCGCGTTATGGAATTGTCTCCCTGGGTAAACGCCAGAAAAAGCCGGGCCTGTTGTTCCCGCGGAATACCGATGCCGGTGTCGGCCACCGTAAACCGTATGAAAGCGCGCTTCTCGCTCAAAAGAACCGGTTCCACGGAAACGACAACCTCCCCCTTTTTTGTAAACTTGATCCCGTTACTCACCAGATTGATCAACACCTGCCTCAGGCGAAGCTCGTCCCCCACCAGAAGGGGGGGCGACTCCGGCGCAATCAGGAAGCGAAGATCAAGCCCCTTCTGCCGCGCGGTGTAGAGCATCATTTTCTCCAGATTAACAAGGAGCTGGGAAAGTGAAAAGGTGTTCTGCTCCAACTCCAGCTTCCCCGCTGCGATCTTGGAAAAATCCAGGACGTCGCTGATCAAGGCCAGCAGGGTCTGGGCTGAGAGCTGAATATTTTTCAAAGAATCATAGGGATTAACGGAAGGAGTGACCAGCTCAAAATGACTTAAGCCCAGGATGGCGTTCAGGGGGGTCCTGATTTCATGACTCATCCTGGCTAGAAAATCGCTTTTGGCTTGGTTGGCGAGATCGGCCGCGTGGGTAGCTTCGGTCAGCTGGGCGGTTCGATCCGTCACTTTTTGTTCCAGGGTTGATCTCGCCTCTTCCAGCAGCTCCAACCCCTGACGGCGTTTACGATTGATCCGGATCAAGGTAAGGATCAGCAGCGTTTCCAGACTGAACGCCGCGGCCACGGCGATGATCACCCCTCGATGGCTTTCCCAGAGCGTCGGCTCCCGGTTAAGAATAACGCTTCCCGCAGGGAGACGGCTGTCCGGAATCCCCCACCGCTTGAGCTGGCGGTCGTCAAACTTATACCCACTCAGAGCCGCCTGCATCTCCGCCTGGTTCAAATGAAGCGGTTTGCCCTCTTCAGCCATGGCAGCGCGCACCATCAGTTCCCCCTCCCGCTCCGCGCTATCCATATAGCCGCCAACCACGGCGTCCCCCATGAAAGAATCCACGATGCCGAATACCGGCGCCGACGCAACGATAGACAAATGATGCGCCACCTGGGCCGGCACTTGGGCCTCCCCCAGACGGTCCCGGAATATCCCCAGATAGCAGATGGCGCTGTCTCGGGATAATTTCCCGGATTTATCGTACAGCTCCGCCACACTAAGATTGTCCCAGAACTCCAGAATGACCTTACCACTAAACTCCGCCGACTTCTTCATGAGATTGGCCAAAAAAAGCTGGTGATTCGGTGACTGGTCCGCCACGACCACGATACGCCGCACATTGGGCAGCAGATCCATGATGGTTTTAATGGACCGCGCGCAATCCATAGTTGAATAATAGGCGATGGTTCGCGGTCCTGAAGGGAGCGGGCCGCTATTGAAGTCGAAGAGGTAGCGTGGTGCGCCGGGAAACAGGGCCGGGTGACGAATGAGCAGATCACAGGCGCCCCGCGTCTCGGCCAGGACGGCGCTGAAGGTTACTGAACGGTATTTACGGGCAAAATATTCGGCCACGAAGGCGCCGGTGGCATCGGCGCCCAATCTCGACTCGTCCAGGTACTCCTCGTACACTTCGGGACGCTCCGTCGCCGGCAGGGCATCCACTCCCTTGGCAAAGGCGTCGCGTACCATCCGTGGCCAGGGATATCTCACCGTCTGGGAGTAGATAACGAGGATCTTTCGGGACGCGCTCCCCTTTGTCCGGCGGACCAGGGGTTCCGCTCCGTTCCCGTTCACGTCGCGGGCTTGGGCAAGTGCGGAGATAAGCAGACAGAGGAGCTGGAGCGCCATCAAGAGGCGGATTCTGGTCATATCCGTTCAGACATCCAGCCGGAGCTCCGTTCCCCAGGGGACGGGGCGTTTCCCCTCTTTCGTCAACACCCAGAGGGTGGGAAACTCCATCCGCTCCGGCGCGGGACCGTAACCGTCGGTGAGGTAAATGATGGCCGCGGGTGGAGGATTCATCTCCCTGGCGTGTTGAAACAGAGGACGGAGGTCGGTAAAGCCGCCGCCATGATAGCTCTCAACGACCCGCGGAACGCCGATGAACTGCTGAATCCTCCTGACGGTGGTGTTGGCGTAGAGGACGGTCATCCGCGCCTCCGCGCCTCGAGCGATCATGAGAAGCTCCCGGGCAAAGGCTTCCCGAGTTTCCGGCTGATTCGTGGAGTCGCTCACGTCTATTCCCACCAGGAGATTGAGACGACGACGCTTTCTGATGCCGGGGACGTCGTGACCGAAACGGCGATGCTCACGCATCCAGGTCGCGGAGCGTCCGACTCTACCGGCTGTGGCCACGAACTGACGGAGCAGTTGCCGCCACGAAATGGGTGATGGGGCAAGGAGCCGGTGAATGACGGGTCTGATATCCGGAGGAACCTCTCCGCCACTGTTTTGCCAGGCGTCCGAAACCATCCTCCGGACCACCTCCTGGGCCAACGGCAGCGGCGTGGTGTCGGCATCGCTCCATCCCCGATGATTGTCAACGGTCTCTTCCCCCCGTGAACCTTCACCCTCCGCCGACTGCTCCCCCTCCCCTTGCGCCCCCCGTGCATCCCGGACGCCATCACCATACCCCTTTCCCTCCAGGTTGCCGGTGTCAAAGCGTCGGGAAAGTTCCTCGTAATACTCCTCCGCGGCCAGACCGTCAGGCAGACCGAACCGCTGCGGGAGAAGCGCCGAAGGGGGCAGATGCTCGATGGTGGGATTAATGGCGCAATCGCACGCCACGTCCCAACTCCGCTCATTGCGTCCCTTGCCACGGGACATGTGGAGATGAATCAGGTGCTTGACCAAGTGTTCCAGTAGCGCCTGTCGCTCCCTTGGGTGAAGAGTCGACAGGGCGGTTTCGTTACAGGTCAGAAGCGGGACTCCGTTTCGCAGGGTGAGCCCCAGGGGATACGGTCCGGGATCCGGCTCCCTGCGGCACTCCAGGAGAAAGTGCCCGTAGAACGGAAAATCCCGGAGCATCATCACAACGGCATCCTCCAGGCATCGCATCAGTAAAGATAGTTCACGGCAGCCGTAGCCAGCTGATTCGTCCGTTTTACCCCATTCACCAGGTCCGGATTACGGACCCTTTCCCAACCGTAACCGAGAGCCAGATCCAGATCGCGGTACAGCGGCAAAGTCCAAACCCCCTTCCAGGCATTTTTCATCTCCACCGCCTGACCGTTGACCCTCCCTTGACGTCCCCGATCGGTATAGATGTACTCCAGCGCCATGTTGTTGCGCGGCGTGAACCAGTGGGAGTAGCGGACCAGAAGGTCCTGACTCCCCCCCCCCTGGGAATCCCCGGGAGTCATGCCGTAATAGCTGTAGCCATTGGGAAATTTGAAGTCGGTATAAAGGATCTGATGCCCAAAGTAGTACTCCAGCCGCAGGTCGTCTCGCCCCGAAGCTGTCAGCCGGGGGACATAGATCCCGGCGATATAGCTCTCCACGAAGGGCCAGAACGAGGCGGCATCCTCGCCGGCGTACTCGCCATAAACTTCCGTGTTCCGGAGCCAGGGAATCCGGAACCGGAGATCCACACCGGCGATGGTATTGCTCTTGTTGGAGGAGCCGCCGCCGAAGATGAGATCAGCCACCGACGTGCCGCCGGAAAAACCGGGCCCCCCATACTGACGGACAAAGTTAATCCCCATTTCGAACCACTGCACCGGCTTGAGGGCAAGCTTGACCCCGAGGAAGTACGGTTGGCGGGTAATGGTCTGGGTGGCGCCGGTTACCGGCGGATCAACCCCCGTGAAGGTCGTCTTATTGAAGCGGGAAAAGATCAGGGAATATTTGAAGAGGCCGAGATACTTTTTGACCCAGGCCACGTCCAGCGGTTCGGGGCTGGAGAGTTTGATCATGTCGAAGTTCTGGGCGTTGTTGGTCAGGGTAAGCGCCCCCCGGTAGCCGGGACCGAACCAATTGGCGTCGCGCCCCACCTCCAGTTCAACTCCCCCACCTCCCAGCTTGAGGTACCCTTTCTGAAGTTTCATGGTCGTCAAGCCGGGGGTAGCCAGGAGAGTAGGTTCGAACAGCAGAGAGGTCACGTCGCCGCCAAACAGTTCGGAACTCCAATTCAGGGAGCCGTTGCTCCCCTGACGGTAAGCTACTCCTTCATTATTCACCACCAGGGGAGTCCCCTCGGTGCCGGTCGAGCGGAGGTAGGGAGAGAACCCGGGTCGCAAGTCCCCGCCGATGAAACCGAAGGCTGACTGGTGTCCCGGATCCCGTACGATACGGTCATAGGAACGGGGCAGACCATTCAGATGGACGTACCGCAGATTCACCGATGAGAGGAGGTTGTAATCGAAGGTGGGAATCTCCGACGGCTCTTCGCGGGCTTTCACTTCACGGGGGAGGTACTCCTTGACCCGCTTGATGAGAGCGGCGGCAAAATCGGTCTCCATTTCAGGGGAGTTATCCAGATTTTGTTCCGCCTCCCGTACCAACCGCGCCACCTCCGCCTTGGCGTAAGGGCGAACCCCCTTCACCTCGGACCGGATCAGCCCCAGGCCGGTCAGTACATCCAGAAACTGATAGACAGGGCTTGACAGGGGGATGTTGTTGGAAGCCAGCGCCCATGACCGGCCGGAACAGAGCGCCAGAAACAGCAGGGCGGATGCCGTCACCCGGAGCACTCTCCATCCGCCCGGCATAAATCTCAGGGAAACCATGCGACACCACCTTTGTGAGGCTGAAGTTTTTGAAAGAAACGTTTGTGACCAGAGTATGAAATCAGATCTTCCGCCATGCATCCGGCAGCAGTCCGGCCATCCGCCAGTAATTCCTTGCATCAAGCAACTTCGGGTCGGGAGTGATCACCAGTTTGCCGGCGTGAGACGACAACCATGCGCCCCACCAGCTGAAGGTACTGTTCGCCGTAATGAAATTCCGGCAGAGAGTCATCAACCAGAGATCGGCGTACGACAAGCCGTCCCCCTTGTTATGCCCCACCACCGTGTAACTCCCGGCCGGAAGGGAAAGGAGCGCTACTGCTCCGGGGATGTCATCCGAAAAGATAAAAAAATGGGGCTGCTCCAGTTGTTCCAGCGCAAGCGCCACCGCGCGTTCGTAATAGGTGAGGGCAACATTTCTAACGGTATCCCTCGCCTCCGGGGGGAGGAACCACCGAACATGCAGTGCAACAGCGTTACGGCTTGCCGCAATACAGCGAGCCATCGCACTATTCATCTCATCTTCCGGTGGACTGATCAGCAGATCCCGCCGAATGATACCTTCCATGTCACTGAAATACAATTCACTTTGCCAGAGTCCGTCAAGATAAATATCCCCCTGGAATCGAAGGGATAGCAGACGGGGATCGAAATCCTCAAACTCCTGTTCCAGATAGGAGCGGCTCTCGAAGTTTTTTCCGCGAGACAACAATTTTGCAAAGAGCCGTCGCAGACGCTCACAGGGAAAGAACCTCTCGGCCGGGGACGCCAGGCGCGCCGGTATGCCAAACCGATGCAGTGCATAGCAACGCCGGTACTTCAGATCTCGAGTAAAACCGGAGACATTATCAATGACCAGTTCCGCGTCGTTCTTAAGCGCCAGACGGCGGGCCGCGGCATAGCTGAAAAGCTGGTTACCGACTCCTCCACGCATTCGAACGATAACTTTTTTAGATAAAATCACTACTCTGACTCTCGTGACACCCTGTCGACGGCTCCCGCGGCGACCTTGCCGTCAGCACCATCATCCAGACAAGATAGGTAACCCCAAAGGCGACAGTGGCAGCCACGATTCCCTGTAATCCGGCCATCCGGGCGCCGGCGCAATTGAGTCCGATACCAAGCAACGCCGTGGTTATTTTGACACGAATCAGGGAGTGGGACCGCAGCTCGCTGAGGAGTTTCAGCGACAAAACCTGACCGGTGGCATACAGGCCACCCGCCAGCACCAGCCAGGGAAGCAAATAAGAGGCTTGCCGATAATGGACCGCCACGAGATACCGAAAGATAACTTCATGCAGTCCAAGGGTGAAAAGAGAAAGTAGCAACGTCAGGATGAGACATAACGAGGTGATGCGCCAGACCAGTCGATGAACGGTATGGTTACGCTCACCATCGGAGGCGTCTCCTGAATGTTGATATAACACCGGGCTGATAAAGTCGACCATGACAGCGGTAATCACCGCCACCGGCGCATAGCCCAGCTGCAACAGCACGGCATAGAGCCCCACGTCTGTTATCTGAGCAAAAGCCCCCAGAAACCAGCGATCGGAACTCGTTTGTACCCAGGTAAAAACACCCCACGACATGAAAGGGAGTGAAAAGGACCATAATTGCCTGAACCAGGAACGTCTAGCAGCTAAATCACTTCCCGTTCGCGGAATCAACCGCCGCAGAAAGCACCACTGGGAAACGACAACCAGAAGAGAGGAGAGTGCATATCCGGTCACCACGACTGCCCCGGAATTTCCCAGCCGGAAGAGGAGTCCCAGCGCCAGGGGAATTTTCAGGAGGACATCCAACCCACCGTGGAGGGTCACGACTCGACGCTGTCGGGCCGCATTCTGCATGGCGCTGAACGCAGCGTTATAGCTACTGATGAGGGCGAAAACCATGGCGGAAGCAATCAAGGCGGACCACCGGGACTCCCCTGTCACCCGGAGACAGATGATCACGATGATTCCGGCTGCAGCCACGGCAAGAGCAGCCCAATTCACCAGACGCCACACCGCGGCGGCATAGGCACTTAATTCATTTTTCTCGGATGCTATGGAATAGTAACGTCCGATACCATTAAGAATCCCGCCGATGGCAACCTGTTTTACCAGCCCCACCAGGGTGAGTCCCAGTGCCAGCTGACCGTACTCCGTCGGTTCAAGATGCTCGGTAACCACCCTTACCAGAACGAGGGAGCCCAGAACCGTTATCATTTGACCGATAACGAGCCAGCTCCCCTCCTTCGCCCAGCGAAGAATACGATTGGGCTTCCTCTGTATTCCCCCTGTCATCTCCTGAATCAACTCCAACCCGAGAAAAACTGACCAAGAAAACTATCCCTTGGCGAAGGTGAAAAGATCCAGAACAAAAATATCGCCGTCATCATAAATTCTTTTCCTTGTTTTGGCAAGTTCCATAAGATTATCCTGGAAGTCAAAGGTATGTAGCGCCTCGGTTCTTTCCCAGGGGTGTTTCGTCAAAAGAAGTCGATCAGCATATTCCTTTGTTTTCTTCGAAAAACCGGCTTCATTGGCATAGGAATAGGCCACATATCTTATGGATTTGCCCTTGAGATACGCGGCGACGGCTTCGCCTCCGGAAAAGAAGGGCAATCCCGGAGGAGGGCTTTGCCCGCCGGGGTAATCGACGATAAATACGGTATTTCGGTTGAAATCAAGGGAAAAGGGCTTCTCAAGACGAGCCAGAATTGTTTCTCCCCGAGGAATGGATTGCTGCATGGCCAGGTACCGTATTTTTTCACGAGAAAAAGTTGAGCCATGAGAATCAGCCATATCATGAGTCAACTCTCTAACTATTTTAAAACTGTGCAGATAATCGTTACCCACCAGAATTCCCAGACAACATAGGGGAATAACCGAAAAGTACGAAGGGAAAATCCGTCCCCCCCCCTGATTAAGGTGACGTAAAAGAGCTATGAACAGCAAGATTACGGCCGGATACACAAACGGAAAAATGAAACGGGAGGTAGACAGACCACCCAAGGCGATGATGAGTAACTCCGCTCCGAGGATTGTCCCAGCCGCCATGGATAATAATGACCGCTTACCGGTGGGCAAGTGACTATCCATGACGCGGAACAGTATAAAGAGTATGATCTCGATCAGCAGAAGCGGGTTGCCAACGGTATACTTGAGCAGGAGAATCGGTATGGCGGAGAGTGATAAGCCACTGGTGGGAGACAAAAAGGTTCCGTACCGTGAACCATGGAACCCCCTGCCCAGTAGAGGATAGAGAAATGTACCGGATGAACGGTACAGGGAAAGCATCCAGGGGGAGATGAGAACAATTGTGATAACCATGACAAGCAGTAACTCTTTTATTTTCCTTTTCCGTTGGGTCGAATCACGTAAAAGCGGCAAGAAAAAAAGGAGTAACATGATACTTACCGGAGGGATGAAAGAACTTTTCAATGAGCATAGAGATGAAATAATTAATGCCGGCATAAAACAGCGGGCAAAGGACGATTTCAATTCCGACGTGTACATCGCAAGAATACGGTAATAAGCAATAAAGAGAACAATACCGGTCCCTAAAGAGGTGATGTTGGCCTTTGGCAGGGCAACGAATATGACCAGCATGAATATTAAAATTGTCTGCGGCAACTCCAAAGCGCTACGCCTGACCTCCGCAATGACGAGCCCCGCCAGAATAACCATGGCGATTCCAGGCTCCAACAGATTCAAATTGTTCTCGGGAAGAAAAGCAAGAACCAAGGTCTGTAAAAATGACTGTCCGCCCAAACCGGAAATGATTCTACGCTCACTGAACGGATCATTACCCAGGGAACCTGTTTGCAACATTTTTTGCGGAAATACGAAATACGCTTGAAAATCATCGTGAATATTAAAGAGACCTGAAACAGACCATCCCATGCAGACAAAGATTGAAGCTATTAAAAACAGTGAAATAACCAGATTTCCATATCCGTCATGGAGAATACGATCTATTATGGCAACTTTTTCCTTATGATAACCTAGGATCTCTCCAGCCGTCGTCACTAAAAAAAGTATGCTACCGACAAAAAGAATAATAATTATGGTTGATGGGGATATCGCACTAACTATGTTCAAAAAACCGCCAATGGCGACGGCAAGGGACAAACCCAACGCCGCCTTCAGCCCCCAATCGATTCGGACGGAGGGAAAAAGCATCAAGTTAAGCAATGAGCCCAGTCCGGTCAACGACATCAATAAAAAAAATGAGTACAATAAGGTAGTTACGATAACATGTTTCCTGTCAATCCCCGCAAGGGGACGATGGCGATTTTGTACATTCTGTTCAAGGGAATAAAAAGGATGTTCGAGAACGCCTAAAAAAAATCAACCGCAAGCTCTTGGGTAAAATAACGTGAAGCAGGACTGCTGTCCACCAAGAAATTGACGTCAGGATACGGGAGGAGGGAAGGTAATGGTAAAAGTTGTGCCCGCTCCG
Source organism: uncultured Desulfuromonadales bacterium (assembly GCA_903929485.1). Lineage (GTDB taxonomy): Bacteria > Desulfobacterota > Desulfuromonadia > Geobacterales > CAIOGM01 > CAIOGM01. Next base: position 72,939 of record CAIYUY010000152.1, on the reverse strand, counting down.
GGAAGACTCTGGGCGGAGAGAGAACCATCCAGTTCCGTGACCAGGTTCCGTGAAACGAAGAGGCCGAGACCGGTTCCCTCCCCTTCTTTCTTGGTCGTGTAAAATGGATCGAAGATAAAAGCCATGCTGTCGGGAGAGATACCGGGACCGGTGTCACTGATCCGAATGTCCGTGCCGCCATTGGTCCCAAGAGAACAGGAGATGCTCAACCTCCCCCCTCGTCCCATGGCCTGCAATGCGTTCATGGTCAGATTCAAAATAACCTGCCTGAGCCGGTTCCCGCCACCCGGCAACAGGGGGAGATGTTCTTCGTAGAGTTCTTCCACCTGAACCGAACGCTTCCCGATTTCATATTTGAGGAACGTTACGACCTCATGAATCGTTCGGCAGATATCGATCTCGCCGGCGCTGTCGTCATCACGACGGGCAAAGGAAAGGATTCCGCGGGTCATGCGTGACAGACGCTGTGCTTCCTGCTGAATCCTTTCCACCATCTCCAATGCCGCCTCGGGCATCCCCTCTTCCTGCATGACCAGTTGCGCCGCGGAGATGATCACGGACAGGGGGGTGTTGACCTCGTGAATAATCCCGGCGGAAATCCGTCCCAGTTCGGCCATCTTTTCGTTGAACGCAAGAAGATCGAGAAAAGCCTTATCGGGAAGATCCGCGTCGGATCGGGTATGAAAGATGCTGTTTTTCATGGCTGGCCCAGGATGATCCGCAAAAGGGAAGAGAGCTAAAGGGTATCTTTAAAACTAAAAGAGATGAATAAAACCATTAATAAAACGCACCCTCCAGGCATTCCGGCTTGAAGGGCGCGTCGGTCGGACTAAAAAAAACGGGGGATACGGATCAGTTGTATGCCGATTCCGCGTGAGTCGTTTCGTCCAACCCCCTCACCTCGTCTTCCTTCTCCACGCGGAGACCGATACTCTTGTCCAGGATAAAGGCAATGACCAGGGTTACGATTACGGCATAGGCCCCGGCTGCCGCCACGGCAATCACCTGGGTCATGAACTGCTTTACGTCTCCCTGCAGGAGCCCCTTGGCCCCCACCGTGGCGAAAACACCGGTCATAAGCGCGCCGAAGGTGCCGCCGATGCCATGTACTCCGAATGCATCCAGAGAGTCATCATACTTCAACTTGGCTTTCATGAGAACACCAAAATAACAGAGGATTCCGGCTGCGACCCCCATGATCAGGGCGGCTCCCGGCTGAACAAAACCGGCGGCCGGAGTTATCACAACGAGTCCCGCCACGATGCCGGAACCGAAACCCAGGGCGGAGGGCTTACCGGCATGGATCCATTCCGTGAACATCCAGGAAAGTCCGGCAGCTGCCGGGGCGATGGTCGTGGTGGCGAAGGCAAGACCGGCAAGACCGCCCGCCGCGTCGGAACAGTTGGGGCCGACTATGGCGGAACCTGCATTGAAGCCGAACCAGCCGAACCAGAGGAGACCGACACCAAGCATGGTCAACGGGAGGCTGTGAGGCGCCATACGCTCTTGGGGGAAGCCATGGCGCTTGCCCAGAAAGTAGAGGAACACCAGCGCCGAAACCCCTGACGAGAGATGAACAACGGTTCCACCGGCAAAATCCAGCGCCCCCTTCTTAAAGAGCCAGCCGTCGCTCATCCAGACCCAGTGCGCCAGGGGATCATAGACAAGAGTAGTCCAGGCCAACACGAAGATGCAGTAGGCGGAGAATTTCACCCGCTCGGCAATTGCTCCGGAGATCAAGGCCACGGTGATCATGGCGAACATGCACTGGTACATGGCGAAAACCAGTTCAGGGATTGAGCCGGGTTCCGTCGGCACATTCTGAAAGAGGGCGTAAACCGGGTTACCGTCCTTGAAAGTAATGAGCCCATTAAGCAAAGCCTTGCTGAAATTGCCCAGAAGCCCGCCACCCATATCAGGCCCGAAGGAGAGTGAATAGCCGATGACCGTCCACTGAACACCCACAATCCCCATGGCGACGAATGAGTGCATCATGGTGGAGAGGACATTCTTCTTCCGGACCATGCCGCCATAGAAGAAGCCAAGGCCGGGAATCATCAACAGGACCAGGGCTGAGGAGACGAGCATCCAGGCGGTATCCCCGGTATTGAGAACCGGGTCAACATTCTTCGGTTTCGGCGCTTCCACCGGGGCTGCAGCCGGCGTCGCAAGGGTGACAGTGGTAGCACCCTTTGTCGTGGAGAGCGCCCCCTGGAGAGGAGCAGGCTTGGCATCTTCAGCATGGAGAACTACGGCGGAACCGGCAAAAGCGAGTGTGAGAGAAAGGGCAAGAAAAACGGCTTTCATGCGTGACGAGATGCGGGGAGAATCAACAGCTCCCTTAGCTGACGAACAGATACCTCTTCGTACCATGGTACTTACCTCCTGAATGTATGTATCTTTTGACTTCACCAAATCCTAGACGGCATCGTTTCCTTTTTCACCGGTTCTGATACGGACTGCATCATCCAGGGGGAGGACAAAGATCTTCCCGTCACCAATCCGACCGGTTTTGGCGGAAAGCTCGATGGTCGCAACGGCCTTGGCCACAAGATCGTCCGAGATGGCAAGTTCAATCTTCACTTTTGGGATGAAATCCACCACATACTCCGCGCCACGATAAAGTTCAGTATGCCCTTTCTGACGACCAAATCCCTTAACCTCGGATACGGTAATCCCTTCAATGCCGATTTCATTCAGGGCATCCTTAACCTCGTCCAGCTTGAATGGTTTGATTATGGCTACGACCAGCTTCATTCTCGACCTCCTTTCCTCTAACGTACGGATTCATTGTTCTCGTTGCAGTAACTGCACAGGGCATGCCATAATTTTAAGTCGTGATTACAGTTAGTTGCGCTACCGACTCCATAGCCGAGCAGCCAGTTTCTGCCTCTATTTCAAGCAATGAGCAAATAAAATAAGCAAGGTGACCTCATGTTTCTGCTCACAAGGTGGATGCGTCGCAATAGTTGCCCATTTACCGTGCTAACTCTGACCGCTCTGAATAACCACGCCACCAACGATAATAATGGCCAGTCCCACCCACGTCGTCAGGGGAATCGATTCCTTGAATACGAAACGGCCCGTGAGAACGCTGACCAGGGCGAAGAGAGCCACGTACACCCCCAAAAGTCGGGAAAAATCCCACTTGACCATGTTGACCGTCACGCCGTAACACCCCAACATGAGGAATCCGAGGACGACAAACCAGATAGCGCCCCCACGAAGCCCTTTTCTGATGACGGCATCTCCGGCAACTTCCAATATGGCCGCGACAAGAAAAATGAGCCATGCACCCGGCGTCATAATAAATAACTCCTTTTATGGATACACTCAAAAAACAACAGGCCCCGTCGCGTTCAACGGGGCCTGTTTCCTGCGTTCAAACCGCTTGGAGTTACAAAGCTACATAACCAACCGCTAGATTGCGTCGTTATCCTTTTCTCCGGTCCTGATCCTGACTGCTCCGTCCAACGGAAGAATGAAAATCTTGCCGTCTCCGATGCGGCCGGTCTTGGCGGTCGCCTCTATGGTCTCCACAACCTTCAACACCAGTTCATCGCTAATGGCGACTTCCAGCTTGACCTTCGGTATGAAGTCCACCACGTATTCGGCGCCACGATAGAGTTCGGTGTGCCCCTTCTGACGGCCGAATCCCTTAACTTCGCTTACCGTTATCCCTTCGATGCCGAGTTCGTTCAGGGCGTCCTTTACCTCGTCCAACTTGAACGGCTTTATTATCGCTACCACAAGCTTCATTTTCAACCTCCGGTTCATTGTTGTCGTCAGGTGAAAACCATCTCTCTTTACAGTGACGTTTTCCTCTGATTAAAGTCGGGATATGCTTCCACGGCGACTTCATGATGATCAAGACCCTCCAGCTCCACTTCTCTGGAAACCCGCAACCCGATAACCTTGTCTATGAACTTGAAGACGGCGTAAGAGATGATAAGGACGAAGATAATGTTGGTCAGAGTTCCGATGCACTGAGCCGCGAACTGTCCGGAATCCCCGTACAAAAGCCCCTTGACCGTTCCCTTGGCTCCGTTGAAACCGTCACCGTAGGTGCCGTCGGCAAAGATTCCCAGGGCGATGACCCCCCAAGCGCCGTTTACGGCATGGACGGAAACCGCGCCGACCGGATCATCGATTTTTACAACTCGCTCAAAGAAGAAGACGCTGACGCAGCAGAAGATCCCGGCAAACAAGCCGATAACTACCGCGGAAATGGAGTTAACGAAGGCGCAAGGTGCGGTAATTGCAACAAGACCGGCAAGAAGTCCGTTGGCGCTCATGGTGAGGTCGGGTTTGCCGTACCTCAGCCACATGTAGAGCATGGCGGAGAAACCACCAGCGGCGCTGGCCAACATGGTGTTGGTGGCTACCACGCCGATCCTGAGGTCAGTACCCGCCAGGGTTGAACCGGTGTTGAAGCCGAACCAGCCGAAGGCAAGAACAAGAGCTCCGGTGATCGCCATGGGGATGTGATGGCCTGGTATGGGGAGCGGATTGCCGTTCTTGTCGAATTTACCGATACGCGGACCGATCACCAGCGCGCCGACAAAGGCGCAGATACCACCGGTCATGTGGACGACCGAGGAGCCGGCAAAATCCACATGACCATGGCCGAGACCGAAATTTGTCCCCAGCGTCGAGAGCCAACCGCCACCCCAGACCCAGTTGGCATAAAGCGGATAGATGATACCGGCGATGAAGAAACCGTAGATGCAGAAGGCGGAAAACTTGAAGCGCTCCGCCATGGCCCCTGTAGGGATGGTGGCAGCCGTATCCATGAAGACCATCTGGAACAGGAAGATGGTGAATACCGCCACATCGTAAGTGTTGCCGGTGGTGAGAAAAAAGCCCTTGGTGCCGAACAGACCGAAATCCTTACCGAACAGATGCAAACTGAATTCACCGTTGAGGAGACCGCCCCCGCCCAGTGTGGGGAGGCTACCGATCCCGCCCATCTGGATGGCGAAGCCGCATGCCCAGAAGGCGAGAAGACCGATACAGTAAATCATGATGTTCATCGCCATGGTATGGCTGGCGTTCTTGGCTCGGCAGAGCCCGGTTTCCACAAGGGCAAAGCCGACCTGCATGAACATGACGAGGAAGCCGCAGAGAAGTGTCCAGGAGAAGTTGATGGAAACACGATTGTGGCCCACTGCGTCAGCAACCTTGGCAGCCAGTGGTTCGGCCTTGGCCATGTTTTTCAGGTCGTCAGCCGTCGGGCCATTGGGACCCCCACCAACAATATCGGCCATGGCGCCGGTTGTAATGCCGCCGGGATCGGCTACCGGAGCGGCGGGTGCGGCGGCGGGTGCGGCCGGGGCCGCGGAGGCCGCCGCCGGAGCTGTGGCGGACGGTGCGGACGCCGGTTTATCTTCCGACATTGCCACCGTGGCCAAGCCAAGCGCCAGACCCAAAGTGCAGAGCAGGGTTGAATATTTTTTCACAAAATGTTTCACGTTGCACTCCTTTCAATTTTTGGTTAAAAGGGGCTTCGTTGACCCTTCCATAAGTGAAATTTCCATAAGCGGGGGAGCCGAAACTCCCCCACTTTCAATCCGCGCTAAGTTGTACTAAGGCCAGTTAATATCAACCTGCGTGGTGAAGGTGTTGTTTCCAGCCAGAGCCTTCTCCTTGTAGACGTCATAACCGAAGATAACGGAGACATTCTTGGAGAACGCCCAGGAGACGCCGAAATTCACCGAACCGTTGACGTTGTTCCCCCCCTGGTAATCGACCGCCAGCCAGAGTTTGTCGGAGATTTCCGTCATGGTCCGATCCCAGGAGAGGAGAACACCGGTATTTTGGGCCGTATCCGCCCCTCTGCCATCATCAAAGGAGATCTTGCTCCCGGCGTAACCACCCGCGGAAATCCTACCGACGACGGGGAGAGTCCTGGCGGCAAGACCGTACACCATGTTCTGTCCGGACATCATCCCCAACTTGTGGCTGTTGCCGATGTTGTACATGCCGACGGCAAGCGCGGGGGAATAGGTGAAGAGCGAATCTTCAGCTGTCCCGACCTTGAAGTGCCCCATGAAAGGATAATTGTCACCGGCCTCAGTCCCCGTTACCACGTAATCGAAACCGACTTCCGCCTGAATTTTTTCAAAGGGAAGAACCCCGATCGTCGGGCCTACCAGGATAGTATTGGCATCACGTCCTGTCACGCTTCCCGTCTTGCTAACGCCCGATGCCCGGAAATAGGTATCGAGATTCAAGTGCAGAGACTGATATCCCTGGATATCCGTCGAAGGAATCCAGATTTGAGTGGAGGGGGTGGCGAAGGCCATACCCGAAAAAGCGCCGACACAGGTGAATACCGCTGCTGCCGTTTTGATCATTTTTTTCATCGTTTCAGCTCCTTTTGTGGTGAGGTAGTCATGCACTGTTGGAGGTTAAGAATCTTTTTTGCCAATGTTATTACCCTGCGCCTGTTACCCTCCTTTCAGAGATATTGTGCAAAGCTATCAAGCCGCCCACATTACGCATGGTGAAAAAACGCTACTGCCTGAAATCTTTCGATCGGCCATATTTATCCACCTTGGGAACGTCATCGTCCGGATGTTATCGTTTGATTAGCACAAGATGTGCCAGATGGCGTAAACAGTAAAAATAACTTAAAAACGAACTGTTACCTGATGGCAACAACAAGGATGGAGTAAACCGGCAGCCTCATTATTGCACGGAATAGAGAAACTGCCCTTTTTTTACTCATCTGACCTCCCCCTGAACGGAGGGCTCTTTCTCCTTTCTTTTGCCTGAAACATGGGTATACTGAGCGCATTTACCGGCAAAGGAGTCCCCATGCGCGCCAACGAAACATCACATTATCAGACGCTCTCCCTTGGAAGCGACCCGGCGCTTCGCCGCCGTCATATGGTGGTGAACGAGCAGATTCAGGGAAATCTCCGCTTCGGGCTTCTTCTGGAGATCCTGGACCTGGTGGCCGAAGCCACGGCCCTGAAGTACGTAAACCGGTTCTTCCCCCAGGCACGGGTAGTGACTGCGGCCATCGACGACATATTCATCCGCCACGTTGCCGACGTGAACCGGGATCTCTCCTTCCAAGCCCGGATCAACCATGTGGGACGTTCATCCATCGTCGTCGGTATCCGGGTGGAGCAACCCGGCGAACCGGCTAATCACATCGCCTCCTGCCATTTCACCATGGTGGCCCGTTCATGGAAGGATGGCCAGGAGTTCAGCGTTTCGTTGCCACCATTGGAATATCTGGACGAAAATGAACTGCGGAGGGCTCGGAAGGCGGTTACCGGTCGCGAGGAGCATCGGAAAGAGCAGGAGCTTGTCTCGGAACCACCCTCACGGGAGGAATTCACCATGATCAGCACTCTCCACCAAGCTCAGGAAGAGGCCGGATTTACCGGGCTGAAGGCGGGCAAACTGATGGCCGACGCCTGGGAGCGGATGTATCCGGAACAGGAGAATGTGCCGCAGAAAATTTTCGGCGGATATCTGATCCGAAGGGCCTACGAGCTCTCATCCATCTGCTCTGAACTGGTGATCCCCAATCGCGCCATTATGGCAGCCGTGAACCGGATCAATTTCTTCCACCCGGTACGATTGGGGGACAAACTCCACTACACCAGCCGCATCGTCTATACCAGCGGCAGCTTCATCTGCGTGGAAGCCAACATCGAACGGATAAGCCGGGACCGGAGCAGCAAGGCGCTTTCCAATTCTTGCCTCTTCACCTTTGTCAACGTGGACAATGATCTGAACCACCTGAAGGTGCCCCCCATTTATCCGGCAACCTACGCCGAAGACAACCGCTACCTGACGGCACATCGAAGTTTCAAGGCGCTGATCGAACACCACGCGATAATTTAACTGCGAAGGGTGAAGGGTGAAAGGTGAAGGGTGAAGGGTGAAGGGTGAAGGGTGAAGGGTGAAAGGTGAAGGGTGAAGGGTGAAGGGTGAAAGAGGGCGCCCTGAGCGAAGTCGAAGGGTGAAGGAGAGCGCGGTCTACCGCTTGCGATAGCTTTCGTACAGCTTCCCGGCAAAGCCGGCTGCTCCGGCGACAATCTTCAACAGCGTGAGAGATGGTCCGATACGGAACAGATCAGGAATAAGGTCCATAACGCGCAAACCCACACGGAGAGGAAAACCGTGCCGTCTCACCCCCTTCCCGGCGCCGAGATGCTTGCGCCTGTACAGGGAGGAACCACGGCCATGAGCGAAATACTGGCGACAAAAGTCGCTGAATCCGTAGCGGCGGCGGTGCACTACCCTGACCGGCAGATAAAGGAGGTTGTGTCCCCGCTCCACGACCCTGTTTTTCAGGTCCGCATCCTCGCCGCCGGGAGATACGAACGACTCGTCAAAACCACCTACCTCCGTCAGCACCCGGGCACGGTATGACATGGAGTGGGTTCCCCCGGCGGGACACTCCGCCCCGCCCACCACCGGCTCCGGTCCAAATCCGTAAAAGGTGTGGGTCATATGATAATCGTACCGGGCATAGGGGTTATCCCCCAGGAGTTCCGCTGGGGGATCCAGATAGCCGCCGGCCCCGGCAATCTCGGGGTGCGTTCGGTAGCCGTCGGCAAGACGGGCAAGAAACTCCGGAGGGAGGAGACAATCATCATCGGTAAACACGATGACATCACCACTTGCCGCGGCAACCCCCCGATTCCGAGCCGTGGCCGGACCGCTGTTATGCTCCAACCGGAGCAGGAGCACCCCGGGAAATTCACTCCGAACCATGGCGGCGGTATCATCGGGAGAGGCGTCATCAACGACGATGATTTCGTGGGGCGGATACTCCTGTTCGAGACATGACGCCAGGCATCCCCGCAACAGATCCCTGCGACGAAAGGTGGGAATAACGATGGAAAATCCGAGCGGTAACGTTCTCAACCTTGACCTCTCCCCTTACCTGTTTTTTTCAACCAACAGATCATAGAGCCGCTCCAGCTTTGCCGTCTGTTTCCCGAGGCAAAACTGCCTGCTGACAAATTCCCTCCCCCGCAGCCCCAACCGCCGCCGCAATTCCCCGTCGGCCAAGAGCCGATTCAGATTATCAGCCAGGGTCCGGTCATCCTGCTCCGGAGAGAGAAGCCCGGTTTCACCGTGCAAAACCGCCTCGGGAATCCCGCCGCAGCGGGTAGCCGCAATGGCCACACCGCAAGCCGAAGCCTCGTTCAGCACCATTCCCAAAGCTTCCCTGGCGCCGCTACGAACTGTCTGACTGGACAAGGCGAAGATCTCCGCTCGTTGCATCAGAAGGAGAATCTCCTCGTGTGACAGCGAACCGAGAAACCGTACCCTATGGGTGATCCCAAGCTCCCTGGTAAGCCCACGCAGCGACTCCGCCAAAGGACCGGCGCCCACTTGCAGAAGCTGTACCCGAGGGTGCTCTCCGGCAATTCGAGCAAAGGCGCGCAACAAGGTAGCCACCCCCTTCACCGGCAGATGACGGGCGACATTGAGGATATACTGCTCGTTATCGGCCCCGGGCGTTTCCGGTAGCGGGCGAAATCGTTCCGTATCCACGCCAATGTAGAGCCGATGGATCTTTTCCGGCGACAATCCCCGCGCCAGCAGACACTCCCCGATGAAATCGGAAACGGCTATGACTGCACCGCACGTTGCCTGCAAACGATGTCGAAACCGGAAATACCTGGCCACCGTCACCCCCAGGAGCGATCGGAACAACGGCCAGTTCCGGCACGTTGCGTCCTGGCCGTGATAGGTGACCACCAACGGCAAGGCTAAACGCTCTGCCAGCCTTAACGCATAGACCCCGTCAGGGCCGGAGTGGGCATGAACCAGCGCAAGGTTCCGGACACGCTCGTCCTTGAGAAACAGAGAGGGGGAACCGGTGAGGGCCAGCCATCCCTGGCGGAACCCCCAAGGATCATGATCACTGACCGCCAGCATGGGGAGGGTGGTGACGCCGTTTCTCTTACGGGCGAGAATAAGCGGAGCATAGCCGGTAAGCGCCCGGGCCTGGGTGGTGATAAAAGTCTCCGAAGGAGCAGGGTAACAAAGCTTGAAGATACCCACGCCTGGATTCCCGTTGTCACGTGAGGAGGGATCACCGGATGAGCGAAGCTGGAGGGAATGGGTAAACATTTACCTGTTCAGGCAGAAACGGTAGGTGTCGTAGACCCTATCGGCCGTTTCGGTAATGGAGAAGGAGTGTTCCATGAATTTCACGGCGTTGGCTCCCAATTTCAGGCGCAACTCTTTATCGGCGACAAGTTGCCGGATTCGCGCGGCCAATCCAGCCAGATCACCCGGCTCGTAGAGAAGTCCGGTACGTTGATCCTGAAGAATCTCGGAAGGTCCTCCATGGTTTGCCGCGATAATGGGGCAACCATAGGTCATACCTTCCACGACGACAAGCCCGAAAGGCTCGGGAATAACCGAGGGAACCACCAGGATGTCTATGGCCTCATAAACGGAGCGGACATCGGTGACAAAACTTATCTGCGTGGTCCGCTCCCTGATACCCAGGAGTTGAATCAGCTCTTCCAGCTGACTCTGATGAAACTCGGAACCGGGATAGGGATCTCCCACAAGGAGCAATTTAACACTGTCCGGCAACTCGTCCCGGATAGAGGCGACGGCGCGGGCGAGGAAATTCTGCCCTTTCCAACCGTTGATCCTGCCGACACAGCAGATGACGATGTCATCAGCCGCAAGAGCGTAGCGCTCACGAAACGAGGTATCGAAGGGGAGTCGGCGACCGATGATCTCAGGGGGGAGTCCGTTATACACCAGCCGGATTCCCGTGGAACTCCCCGTTCCCACCTGCCGCACGACTGACTGTGACACGCCGATGAGCGCCGTGGAGAAAGAGCGTACCAGCCGGCGCATGAGGAAGGAAAAAAGTCTGAATTCCCCAAGGTTGGATCTGACGTGCCATACGTGGGGAATCTTCAGCGCCCACGCCGCCATACCCGGCGCCAGGCCGACGACCAGATCATTGCTATGAATAAGCTCTATTTTGTTGTCCCGCAGGATGCGGCATATCCTGGGAAGAGCGCGCGTGAAACCGTAGAAGAAACTAAACAGGGCGACGGTAGAGCGCAACATCTTGCGGCGGAGCACGGGAATCTCCTCCACAAGCTCCACGGCGAACCCTTTCTCCTTCAGAAGCTGACGGAACGGACCATCCTCAGCCAGAATCACCAGAGGATCAACCTCCTTCTTGCGCAGTTCTCCCAACAGATACAGCAGTGATTTGCTGGAACCGTACAGGTCCCCACTGTGGTGAAAATACGCCACCTTCACGAACACACTCTCCTCGCCGTTTTCCATGAGATCACGACGCACCGCCGGTCAAAAGGAACCATGATGTCTGGCCACCACGAGAAAGGTCTTGCCGATAATTTTCAGATCGGACCAGATGCTCCAGGTATCGATGTAAAGAAGGTCAAGGCGCACCACTTCGTCAAAATCCGCGATCTTACTCCGACCGCTCACCTGCCAGAGCCCGGTTATCCCCGGCTTGATGGAGATCCGCCGCCGGTGCCAGTTATCATAGGTCGCAACCTCGTCGGGGGTAGGAGGACGGGTCCCCACAAGGCTCATCTCTCCCCGCAGCACATTCCAGAACTGGGGGAGTTCATCGAGACTGGTTTTTCTGAGAAAATTGCCGACCTTGGTGATTCTCGGATCATTCTGCATCTTGAACATGGCGCCGGACATTTCATTATGCCGGAGCAGTTTCTTTTTCTGCTCCTCGGCATCCTTGTACATGGAGCGAAATTTCCAACAGGTGAAGAGTCGCCCGTTTTCCCTCACCCGTTTTTGACCGAAAAAAAGAGGTCCGGGAGAATCAAGCTTGACGGCGAGAGCGATGAAGGGGAGCGCCGACAACGTCAAGGTCAATCCCACAATGGCCCCCCCCATATCCATCGCCCGCTTCAAGACAAGCTGATTATGATCAAGCACCTTGCTGTGAAAAGTCAGGATGGGTATCTCGTCATGAAAAAAACTAAGTTCCGTCTTTGAGCTCTGCAGGTCGAAGAGATCCAGCACCATCCTGGCGGTGACACCCAAAATTTCCAGTTCCCGAACATACTCATCCAACTGGTTCAGATACTCCTTGGAGAGACAGAACACAACTTCATCTATGGGATTATCCTTGCAAATCTCCACCAGATTGTCCAGGCGACCCAACAATCGGTATCGAGTAAGGATCTCATCGGGGAGATCCTCAGCCACGCGAACGATCCCCATGAAGTTCAATCCCCACTGCCGATGCCCCTCGATCATCCGGATAAAATCAAGAGCCTTGTCACTGCAGCCGACGACGATGATATTGCGATAATTGTATCCCATTTTCCTGAACAGATTCAGGATCAACCGCCCCCCCACCTTGGTTGCCAGGAGGAAGCAGGTTGAAAAGAGGAGAAAGTATCCCAGAAGCAGGCGACTGACCCCCCCAGGTTCCAGCACATACATCAGTGACGCGCAGATAATGACGGCCACGAACTGCACCTTGAGCAGGGACCAGGTAATAAAGGAAAGGGACTGCAGCCTCTGTGAGCTGTAGAGGCCAAAACGGGCGATCACAAGATACCAGACAGGGAGAATGATGAGCAGGAGCCAGCGATATTGCGCAAATTGCCCCACGCCACCGGACCCTTGCCGCACCTCGGCGAGAATGAAGGCGCCGGTGAGCGCCAGCAAGTCCAGAATTACGATAACCCCGTGGAAAAATTTGGCTTCTTGTTTGAGCATGGCAGTAGAGCTTATGAAAGGTCGAAGTCCGGTTGCGACGGGGAAAGAGCCAAGAATGCCCTCCGCGTGTCATCGGGCGCAAGGAATACCGGAAACCGGTTTACCGTGAAGAGACGCGGAAAACAAAGGAAAAGGTCAGCATTAGGGCCTGACCGGATCAAAACAGGACACATGAATCAAGCGGGCGCCATGGATGATACGCAGAATATATACACTCTTACCGGTAATGCGGAATATCGTGCGGTAGGCGCCAAAGAGCAGCTGACGATAGGACGTCCCCAGAAGTTCGTTTTCCAAAATCAATGAACAGCGCTCGGGAACTCGTTCCAGCGTGGCGATCTGATCATCAAGACGTACTATGAAGGCCGTGGCGTTTCCTGGACTGTCGACGGAGAGGTAGTCCCAGATTGCCTCAACATCCCGCTCCGCGGCAAGGGTGATCTCAACGTCATATGTTACGGGCATTTTTGAACTCAGCCAGAAACGTACGGGCCGGTCGGGTTTGACCGCTTGATATTTCAGCCTCGGCTTCAGAAAGGAGTCGGGCCAGGTTCATTGCGTTCAGCTGTTTTTCATAGACCTTGACATCAATAATGACCGAATCAGCTCTACCGTTTACCGTCAGCACTACCGGTCGCCCGGTCTGATGAATTTGATCGAGAATCTCACGTGTATGCCGCTTAAGATCGGTGACCGAACGAATGTCTTCCGCCAAACTGATGGACATGACAGGCCTCACGAATACGCATTAAATTCGACACCACATTAAATGCTTTGCCCCCAAGAGTCAAATATAAATCGCCACCGGGCAGGGAGCAAGGTCGTTACAAATCCGCTGTCAAGATTTGTTGGTTTTCTCCGCGCTTCTGCAAGAGACGGCATCCGGAGTCTCAAGGATTCCCTTTATCCGCCATGAGCTCGCGAAAGAGCGCTTCATATTGGTCCGTGACATGGTCCCAACTGTAGTGCGCAGTGATCCGCTGGACAGCCTTTTGTTTGAACAGAGTCAATTCATCGGCATGATGCAAAGCCCACTGCATTCCCGCCGCCAGCTCCTCCGGTGACTTTCCAAAATAGATCCCGGCATCCAGCAAGACATCGTGACTGAACGGCACGTCGATCGCAAGAGTAAAACAGCCGGAGGCCATGGTCTGAAGCAACGCCGGATTGGTTCCCCCCACCTCATTGCCATGAACATAGGCAAAACAGTTACACCATAACTCATTCAACAGCTCACGATCATAAATATATCCCGGCAAAATAACTCGCTCATCGGCTTCACCGGCAATGGAGCGACTGTAGGAGCTCTCGTAGGGAACACCGCCAACCACCACGAGTTTTTTCGAGGTTTGCAACCGCCTGAATGCCTGAATGGTCAGGAGGGGATTATTCTCCGGTTCGAATCGGGTGACCTGGAGAAAATAGTTCCCCGGTGACACCCCCAGGGATTGAAGAAGCCCAGGATTACGGCTATTTTCAAGATAGGCTCCATAACTGATATGCGCCCCCTCTACCCCATACCGCCGCCTATAGTAGTCCCGGATACCGATGGAATCCGTAACGATCCGGTTGGCAAGCTTGCAGGAAAGCCACTCGGCAAATTTATAATAGCTGCGCCCCACCGGCCCCCACTTACCCCGTTTCCACTCAAGACCGTCGGTGTTGATGGCGATCCGGCGACCCAGCAGACGCGGCAGGAGCAGAGTCGGGCTGTTGGCGGCATTAAAAACCATGAGCAGATCATAATTTTTAGTCAATGAATGAATAACCGAAAGAAAGGTGTGAGAGAGAGTGTCCAGCGATTTTTTCTTCATATTGGGCAGGTAAACAAGTTTCATCCCCAAGTAGGCACCGGGTTTCTCCCGGTAATAGCTGTCACGGCAGTAGACGGTAACCTCATGACCGCGCTGTACCAAACGCCGACCCAACTCCTCCACACAGGTTTCAAAACCGCCATAGCCGGCGGGGACACCACGTGTTCCCACGAGAGCAATGTTCATTTTCCGAATACATCCTTGATGGCTTGCAGGTACCTGAATCCCCATTTTTTTGTCGGCTCGATATACCCCCCCTCGCCAAATTCATTCCAGGCATAGATGATTCCCGTGCGCATGCTTTTTTCCGGCTGTTGGTCCATCATTTTCTTACCCGCCAGAAGCATCCGCTTGAAAGATTCCGGGGCGCCGGCGGAGTTATCGTGAGGGGTGTTCGAACCCCAGGGACGGCTATCCCACCCCGATGAAAGAGGAACCCAATAGGGGAGTTTCGACTGACTCATAATCCAGGACCATTGGCTCACGTAACCCGCCGTCAATTCTTCATAGGAAGTAGCGTTGGGCTCTTTACCGGTGAAATAACCGGGAAAAGCGGCGGAGTGGTAATTATAGGCGGTAAGGGCGTCATAGCCGCTCTCCGGCAGATAACCGTTCACCCAGTAGGGGTTTGCCGGAGTAGCTCCTATGAAGTAAATTCCGGGAAGCCCGCTTTTCATTGCCTTGCTTCTCGCCGCGACAAAGAGCTCCCTGGTGGAGCTGCCGAATTTATCCGCATTATCCCGTAATCGTTGAGGAGAAAAAATTATGATCACCGGTTTTCCCTGAATGGCCAGATACTGCGGATCCTTGAAATAGTTTTCTATCCAGTAGTCGATCATCAGGAGAAACTGCTCCTTGGTTTCCGGTATGCTGAAATGATTTGCCCAGAGCAGGCAAAATTTGAGTTTGTTCTTGTTTTTAGCCTTAATATGATTGTCCACGGCATGATTCAGATAAGGTGAGGCGCCGTTCCAGTACCAGTCATAGGCAAAAAAATCGATCCCGTAAGCAGAAGCGCTATCAATCTGAATTTCCGAAATTGCGGGTGATTCTTCCGGATAACCAAAACCAAGCAGCGGCTCCCTCTCCCGCCAAGCTTTCCCCGGCGATCGGGAACCGGGCGCTCCCTTGAGATCATTCCAGTTACTACTGCGGGATTCCCAGCCGGGGAAGTAGTAAGCTCCGATACGATATTCATGACAGTGAACCGCCAAGGGCGAAACATTCAGCAGGGCGACCGCCGTCAGCAAACAGAGGATTTTAATCGTTAAGGACAAGAGAGTATCCTTCCAGGGTTTTCCTAGCCGTATGTTCCCAGGTGAAATTATTCAGAACGCGCCGCCGTAACAGCGGATTTACCGGGGCTTCATAGGCTCTTACAAGCGCAGCGCGAATGGAATCCACCGATTCCGGGTCGCAGTAATAAGCATAATCTCCGAAATAATCCCTGGTGTCCCCCTTTTCGGTAATAACAAGGTTGCACCCCATGCAGGCGGCTTCAAGAGATGAAAGCCCTGTGGTTTCCATCCAACTGATCAGGGCATGCACCTTGGCCATCTTGTAATATTGGGGCAACAATTCATGATCGATCTGACCCAGCAGATGAACGTTGTCCCCCCCCTCCTTCACTACCTTTTCATAGTAGTCAAGGTGGTTGGGAGCCGGTTTGCCGATGAGAAGTAACTGCCAAGGCAACCCCTTCATGGCGCGGACAAGATTGAGTTGAGATTTAATCCCTTCGATTCGAGCGACGCACAGGATACATCCCTCGTATTTGGCAGCCTCTGGGGAAACAACTGTTTCACCGGGATTAAAGAGCGCCACGTCGACGGCATTGGGAACAATCAGAGTGACCCCATTATGAGCCGAGGGAAAATCATGGGAAACTCTTTTAAACTCGCTGGCCGAATTGGGCAGGAGCAGATCGATTGACGCCAAAATCTCGCACTGAGATTTCCGGTGGCCACAAGCCAGATAGCGCCAAGTCCCTTCATGGAATTCTTTATTTTTAACGACTCTGGCAATAGTTTTCATGTATTCCAGTGAAGATGTTGAAAAATGGTTGGATAAAAATCCGGCCACGCCGTCTCGCACGGAGCGATCATACTCGGTATAGATGGCATAGATCGTCGATAATGCGATTTTTTTACCCTGCTTTCGTGCTCTCCTGGTTTGAATCAGAATATCCTGCGGGCGGACGAGATTAAAAAGATGAACGAGATCATAGCCGGAAAGATCCGGTTCACCGCCGGTTGCGATATGGACGCAAACACCCAGCTTTTCCAGATACTCCTTGGTCTTCAGGACTTGCACCGTATCTCCGCCGGGAACGGAAAACAGTGTGGTCCGCGAATGAAAAAGAACCCTCACGATTTCATCTCCCAACGGGCGGAAAAAACCAGAAACGCCCTCATGGCGTCGGCATTCCCCCTATAACCGTCATCAAAAAAGCTCATAAAGAAGTAGGCTGCAAATCTGAGCAAAAAGCCGGCGACAAGAATGACCCTGAAAACAGACGTTTTAACAACACCATGTTTCGCAAGGAAATAGTTGCACGTCGCCTCCAGCCACTCCGTGGACACGGCGCCGCGACTCTTGGAGCTTGCCCCCTGGTAATGCACGATCTCCAAACCGGGAAGATAGTAAATATCCCCCCTGGTGCGAAGCCGGTCACACCATTCCGCATCCTCGGCATACATGAAATACCCGTCATCCAGCCCGCCGACGTCATCAATGGCGGACTTCCGGACCATCAGGCATGTACCCGCCAACCATCCGACCTTCACCGGTTGCCGCAGCTTGACGTAGGTTGCCTGGTCTATATAAAAGCCCTTGCAGAGAAAGGGAAACAATTTGGACAGGCAAAGAAAATAGTTGAAAGCGGTGATAAGGGTAAGTTCAAAACCTCCCCCGCCGGTCTGGAGTTTTCCACTGGGCAAACGAAGAGCAGGGGCGCAGGCAACGACGCCGGGACGGGTATCCATGAACTCAAGCATCAGTGCAACGCAGTCAGGCGATAAAATCGTATCGGAATTCAGCAATACAACGTATTCGGTATCCGTTGATCCGAGGGCGATGTTGTTACCTCCGGCGAACCCGAGATTTTCGCTATTGGTTATGAGCTCCACCTGGGGGAAAAAAGTAGTGACTACCGAAACACTCGCATCATCCGATGCATTATCCACCACCATTATCCTGCATGAATCATCGGAGCAACTCACCACCGAATCCAAACACTGCTTGAGGAGATAAACGGTATTCCAGTTGACGATTATAATTGTAATTCTATGCATGGGCGTGGCTCCTGTCATGATTCAACCGGATAGCCATGCCTGACAGATAATAGACAAAAGATGGAATAGCGAGCTCTTGTATCGTGGGGAGAAACAGGTATTGAACCAGTACTGCAATGAATGACGCAATGACGGTTATGGAAAACAGCCTGTCATCCGCGTCTCGCGTGGTCATGACATATTTTTTCAAATCCATGATGATGGTGGCGAATATACCCAAAAGAAGCGATATTCCCACAAGACCGGTTTCATACATGACGACAAAATACGAGCTTTCGCTGTTCAAGTATTTATCCTTCAGAAAAACCTGGGATTTTGGTCCGGCCATGCCGATCCCGATACCCAAGGGATGTTGCAACATGAATTTCAGGCTTTCCGAATATACTTCCAGATGCCTGATGGCGGAGGAGTCCTCCATGGTGATGGTGCGCATCAAATATTCAATAACCCCCGTGAAGGTCGCGGTAATGGCGCCAATGACGATCATTGCAAAAAAAAAGTAATAGATTTTTCTGTTCCTGAGTTCATAGGCAAGATAAAGAAGAGCGACAAAAAAACCGACCCAGCCGCTTCGAGAAAGCGTGTACATGAAACAACAGCCGATCAGCGCCACGCAGGGATAAAACAGCGCGCTAGTTACTTTCATTCTTGCATAAAGCTTGCAGGGAATAAGAAGTAGCATGACAATCATGAGAAAAGCCGCAAGCTCATTGGGAGATCCGAACGTGGAAACGGCGCGCTGGAAAAAGTAATTCGTTATGTAAAATGACGGACTCAATCTGCCGCCGCTCCCATATCCCAGGTGCAGCATGAAGGTTTCGCCGAAAAACAGAGGCTGAAGTATACCCCAGACGGCAATGCCCGTTGCCGAGTACAGTATTAATTTCAAGAATTTCTCAATATCCTTCGCCTCGCGATTCAGGTTGCAGCCGATGAAAAACATACAGTAATATTCGAACTCATTGCGCAGTCCATAAAAACCGATGGTCTGGTTATCGGCAACGAAAACGTAGAAAAGCGCGTACAGGAAATACAATAAAATCAGCAGGGAACTTCTGGTCAAAATTATCCGCTGCTTGCTCTTGATTCGGTTAAAAACAATACCGACCGCCAAAAGCAGCAGCGCCGCCTCTTTCCATAAAGCTAAAAACGAGGCAAAAGATTGGGATAAGCCAAGCAGATGCGGCAGAAAGTGGACCACGACGAATGTATGAAAAAACAGACCGATCAAGGTCATGTTTGCCGCCATGTTGAATTTTTGATTCATATACGGCGCCCTATCTGTCCATCATTTTATTTAATTTCTCGGCTAAAAGATGCACGTTTTCTTTCCGATCAAATCGGCTGCAAGGATAGTCGACTTCCAGGGGGACGGAATCGGTTACCGCCTGGGACAATGCGCCGACTATTTCTTGAATATTGTCAGGCGTGACGATATGCTTCACGCCAAGCTGGGAGAGGAGGTTCGCCAAGGCGCTTTGTCCGTCGCAAAAAGCGATTATCGGTTTTTTAGCGGCAAGATATTCATATACTTTGCCCGGTATCGCCGCCTGACTGTCTTCTTCCTTGAAGATAAAAAGCATCAGCAGGTCCGCGGACAGCAGATAACGCAATGCTTCCCCGTGAGTCATGGACCCTATCAGGTTAATTTCCATGTCGCCAATGCCGCGCAAAAGAGCTGACTCTTCGGGACTACTTTGTCCGATGATATGAACCGCCAATTTTTTCTTTATTTCCCCATCAAGCTCGGCCACTCCCCTTACGAAGAAGCGGGAGGTACGAAAACCGGAAAAGCCGCCGAGACAAACCAAATTCACCTTTCCTTCCGCCAACGGAGCCGGAGTTAGATGAACAAAATCCTCCGGATCAAACCCATTGGGAATAGTCACGATGGGAGTTGACGTTTTAGGAAGGAGTTTGTTCTCAATTTGCGTTGTTGTTGTTATGATGAGCGCTGATCTTCTTAATATGAATTTTTCGAGTTTATCATTTATATAATTATGATAACCGTACCTGCTTTGAAACAATGTATTGCTACTCCAGGCATCCCTGTAATCGATCACAAGTTTTTTCCCGGTTAGGATAGCCAGAAAACAGCCTACCAGCAGAGGAGTCTGCGGCGGAGAGGTGGCGTAAATTATATCAATATTTTCCTTTTTAATTATTTTCAAGCCAAGCATTACGGCGGGTAGCAACCAACCGACTCTTTTGTCCGGAACAAGAGCGCTCTTGAATAATTCCTTGAATTTCGTCTTATAGGTAGTTGCCGGCGTGGGACGGGGTGGTGAGTCAACCTCGTCACCGACGGCGCCCTTGGAATTATATTTCCCGATCTGATCCCGACAACGATAAATCCTGGCGCATGATGTTTCGTCAAGCAGATCCCTGTCAGGCATCCAGGTATCATTTCGGTCAACAGTCAGCACGATGGGACGCCAACCTGTTTCCGGAAGATACTTGACCAATTTTACCGTTCTCATGACTCCGCCGCCTCCGATCTCCGGGGGGAAGTCATAGACTATTATCAGGATTTTTTTTAGTGACATGGGTGGCGTACTTCAATGGGAGTTGTTTAGGTTTGTCGCTTGCGCCGGCTAACGGAGCAGCGCTGCATAGATAGCACTCAACCTGGTTGAGCACAAGAGGATATTCAATTCTCTTTCGATAAACGCTCTGTTTTCATGCGCCAATCCGAAATCTTTTTTTTCCATCCGAAGTATGAACTCCAGAGCCTTATCCGCCAGAGAGGAGGCGTCTCGTTCCGGCACGAGG
Organism: uncultured Desulfuromonadales bacterium; assembly: GCA_903929485.1. GTDB lineage: Bacteria > Desulfobacterota > Desulfuromonadia > Geobacterales > CAIOGM01 > CAIOGM01. Next base: position 52,331 of record CAIYUY010000152.1, on the reverse strand, counting down.
TGCAATCTGTTCGATTCACCCAGAACAAACGGAATGTCACAATTCGTGGTGCTGATTACCGGCATGCCTGACGCCGCCATTTCAATGATGGTTACCGGCGCTCCCCCTTCGGTATCACCATCCGCGGAGGTAACACTTGGTGAAAGAAAAAGATGATGATCATAGGCAAGCTTCATCAACTCCTCGTGAGACTGAAAACCAAGCAGTTGCGTGATGTGCCCAAGCTCATGCCGACGAATAACATCCAGGATGTTTCTCTTCTCACTCTCCTCTCGCACCAGCCCCGTGGAATCTCCGACTATCGTTACCTGTAGGGTGGGGTACGTATCCTTCAAGAGAGCGATGGCCTCCAGGGCATACGGTATCCCTTTTTTTTCACGAAACGTGCCGGCGATGAGAATCCTTACAACCCCATCTTTCCCGATTGTACGCGGCGCGAAAGGAATTTTTTTCAGATCTACCCCGAGACGCTGTACTTTAACCTTATCCTCAGGGCAACCGAGGGCTCGTAACGATTCGGCCATATGGGGCCCCTCGCAGAGAAAAAGATCAGCGTTCCTGAACAGTTCCTGATACCGCTTTTTCCAAACAGGGTGCTGAGTCGGAAGCATCCCCACATCATACCCATAGAAAGTCACCAGATGCGCCATCCCATGTTTTTTTGCCATGGCCAGATCGCGCCAACCTTGATCACCGAAATGGGAATGAAGAATACTCGGTTTATGAATTTTTATGGCGGAGTCGTGGATAAAGGGATACGTTCTCATCTTCAACTTACGTGCGATCTTGAAGGCGATTTTTTGCAAGGCCCTTTCCTCGCAATAAATGGAATGCCATGGAAACTGTTCACTATTTTGGATGGAATTTGTCAGGATCATGGAATCAAAATCGACCATCCGTTGAACCTGATTGTACACCCAGGTCATGGTAAGCGGGAGCCAACCGGCAACGGAATGAGCGACAACAGGCTTATTTCCCGGCAAAGCAGGCTCTTTCATGCGGGTAAACGCTCCTTCCTCTTCATGCCGTGAAGCTGACGTGTCGTTCTCAGATAAAAGGCGAGGAGAGTCGGGCTGGGGAGCCGACGGCTACCGAGCTTCCCCAGGAGATAGGAACGGAGGATGGATTTCAGCCGACCGACTGCCAGATCATGGTTTACGTGCATGAAGTCGGCATACACGTTGATATAGTTGGCTATGCAGCGCAACTGATGCCACACCATCCTATCTCTGTCCCTGCTCATATTCGAATCATGAAGGCGCCGTATTCCGGAAACATATTCCGAGCAGATCACCGGATACTTCATCATTATCCTGAACCAGAGATCATCGTCTTCGTTCCAGGCGAGAGTTTCATCGAATCCCCCCATTTCAGCAAAAACCGCTCGGCGCAAGGTAACCGTCATGGTAGCGATAAAACTCTCCATGAAAAACTCCTTGGCAATGAAGCCGGAGGGGAGGATTCGATTCCCCCTGACAGCTCCCGCCGAGAGATGACCATCGTTCGTTACCACATACTCGTCCGAATAGACCATGGCCACGTGGGGATTAGCCCGCAAAAGAGCAGCATGACTCTCAAGTTTGCAAGGTCTGAACAGATCGTCGCTATCCAGAAAAGAGAGAAACTCTCCATGACAGTGGGGTAAGGCGGCATTTCTTGCGCCGGCGGGCCCCCTGTTGGCATGAAGATAAACGTACTTGAAACGCGCCTCACCGAAGGCCTTGACAACTTTCAGGGTTGCGCCGTCATCCTCCGAATGATCATCAACGATTATCACTTCAAAATCAGTGAATGACTGCTCCAGCACACTTTTTAGCGCTTCTCCCAGCAGTCGCGCCCTACGGTAGGTAGGTATGATTACCGATACGTTAGCCACTCTAATTTTTGGAATACAAAACCCAACTTTGCAGATGGGTTTGGCCGTTTTCAATAATGGTGATCGTACCTTTCATGGAAGCCAAGAAATGATTATCCCTCATATGGTCGTCGTAATCATGTTTGAACCAGTAGGTTGACGGTCCCACATAGTCGGTTTCGGTCATTTCATTCAAATAGATAGCACGACCGATCCTGCATAAATGAGAGATAGTTCCGGCAATCATTGATGGTGAAACAGCAGCCAGCACCCTGGTGGAAACTATGAGATCAAAATGATTTTCCCCGAAGAGCAGATCGGTTATCTCGCAGCAGGCAGTCCCATATGGTGCTCCGGGGTATCTCTTCCCGCAGATTTCCAGGGCGATTGAGGAAATATCCTGGCCTAAAACCTCGGGGATACCCACTTCTTCATATAAGGGAAAACACCTCCCGCTGCCGCAACCGATATCCAGAAGCTTCAGCGGCTTGACTACCTCCAGAATCCGCCGGAGAACGGGAAAATCGTTGCGCCCTTCCCCCCACGTGCGGTGAATATCATGAGCACGCAGATTCCAATAGACTTTTTTTCCACGCAGCGTTCCGGATCGAGACAAACTTAGAAGAAGATAGCTCCTCATTTTTTGGATGATTTTTTGACAAAAAAGCCGCGGCTCCATCCGACTACCTATCATAACCCAATAATTTCATTCAACAACTGCCCCGAGTTGAACGCCTCGTCAAACATCGGTGTCACCCGTTCCACCAGCAGCGCCCTCAGGTTGCTGTTCCGATCAATGACACGGCTGATTTTGTCACAGACCGTATCGGCATGTATCGCGTCCGGATATAAGCACAAATCTTGATTGCCGTAAATATCCTGGTTGAGGCCGGTCGCTTTAATACTGTACGCGAAGCTGATAGTGGGAACAAAGCTGGAAAAACCGGCGATTGTGGCGTGTGTCCTGGCGGCCGCCAAGAGCAACAGTTGAGAAATAAACCATTTCAGTTCGGCTGCGCGGTAGTGGCCGGACAAAAGAGTCACCCTCCTTGATCCGACAGCCAGACGGACCTTCTCCAGGAAACTCCAATCATCGGAACCTGACTCAAACACATGAGGAATGAGCAGAATCGGATGGGCGAATTCCCTCTCCACGGCCGCAACGATCTCCACAGCGCGCCCTAGCCATAGGGTTTCGTCCCCTTGGGAGCAATATCTTGCCATGAGCGGGGTGAGGTTCAAGCCGATGGTTCCCGACAGATCCCCATATTCGGCCCAATCAGGGGGCATTTGAGCCTTCATGACAAAAGCTGGGTCCACCGTTTTAACGACATTACGCTCTATCCCGAGAGTCCGCAGATAGCTTATGGTCGCCGTCTCCCTCGCGAAAATAGTGGTAATGCATTTCAGATGCTCGGCCATGTACTTTTCATAGGCGGGAATCCGACTGAAAGGGCCCACGGACGATCCCCAAATTATTATTTTTCCCCCTGTTGTGACGATATGGTCGTCAAGATCCGTGAAGAGGGTGGGAATACCATAATCAAGGGTATAATTATCCCCCCCCACGGAAAGGATGGCGCAGGCGCCGGCGATGCTCTCCTTGATCGAACGGTAAAGAAATCGCTGCCGCAATCGTGGGAATTTTTGATGAAGCAGGGATCTCACCCTGTTCAGCAAGAGCGACCGAGACGGCAAGAGCCTTTGAACGGCCACATGCCGCAGAGCCGGGTCGAATTCGTTCCGCTGCTGCTCCAGGAGCTGTCCCATGGAGCTGAAGTGACTACAGACTAGAAATTTCGGATCGTCAAAGTGACGGCGAAGTATTTCAACAGTGCCGCGTATGATAGCCTCGCAACCTCTATTTTCATAGGAGCCGTTTCCCGCGAGTATAAAAAGTTTACCGCTCATCAACACCACTTCCGTGTATTCAGCGCCCATGGACGCCAAAATAAGATAACCGGCGGATTGCCGAGTCCTTCATGAATACAACAAATTCCTTGCACGGGAAAGGAATCTTTTCATCCGTGCAGTACCGCGCTCCCCCCACGAGGGTGGGAGGAGATATTGAGCGCACAATTCCGCCATGGAGAGATCACCCAAATCCTGCATGAAGCGCCGGCGGCCGGGACTCATGGAAACAGGGCGAATGATGCAGGGATTGCCGGCGACTCCCTTACGGATATCACTGGGATAAACAGTCATAAGGTCCGCCAATGTTTCGAACGCCTCCAGACCTTGAACGGAGTTAAGCAGAACGAGAGTGACTCCGCCATCGTCATCAATTCCCGGATGGGCGGCGGCGACACCCCAATAATCACCCAGGGTAATATCTCCCTGGCGCGGGATGGTGGAGAAAGGACAGACATAGCATGAGGGGCGAAGGGAGAGATCGCTCAAAAAAAGCCTCATGAAACCATCTTCGTCCGACGATTTTTCATAAACAGCGCCGTTTGCAAATTTAATGGTGACACTGTACCGCTTCCAGCCGCTCTTCTTGTCCCTGAAGGAGATGCCCAATGCCGCGGCGCCATGGGCGGCTTCTTGTTCTTGAATATAGTTACGAAATAATCTGTCCGATGGAACCCCATGACAAACCAGATCGCAGGTCAGAAGGAGTTCATGCGCCCCGCCGACAGAGGAGTTAAGTCCGGCAACCTGGCACGGAGTTCCGGAGAAAAGAACCTCTCTCCCCCTGTCAAGGAAGCTCTTTATCCCTCCGATGATATCCACCATATCGCTCTGGAGATACTTTGAGCCACGCAAGAGCTTGAGATCATCCGCCGTATCTACCGCCATGTGACAAAGCTGCAACCGGGGGCCGAATCCGGCGCCGACCACGACCCCTCCCCTCTGGAGTATCCCCTGGGCAAGCAGGGTAAAAACACCACCGGACGAACTCTCTCCACGTATGAGCTCATTTTTGTTCCAGGCGGCATAGACCTGCGGATAAGAGCTTTGGCCGGAAATCTCCCCAGCCACCCATGCGTGGTGTTTTAAAACCGTTCCATCACCCGTCACCATGGGGCAGAGGTGCTGACAGCGACCACATTCACTGCACCCCGCCATATCAACCCGCGGGTAGCGGAACCCCTCTTCATCCATGCACATTGTCAGGTGTGGACAATAAGCAGCACATGCGCCGCATCCCGTGCAGTTTTCTTTACTATCATCCAATGGAACCATGTCTCTGCTTTCAGTGCCGGCCTTTTACCGGAAACGATATGAAAGGAACTCTAGCCGGGCTTCACGGCGATGATTATTTTTCCGCCGCTCACTGCGCCCAAAACTGCTTTCAGCAAGGAACGGAGTTCGTATTTTTCAGAAACATTAACGCCGTACAACCACATGGAAAAAGCGTAGATCAGGGCTATGAATACCGCTTTACAGATGAATCCATACCAGTTATCACCGGGAAGCAGGGAGACCCCATGACCGAGAGCCGCGCTGAACAGAATCGCCGGAAGCAAGCCGCTGGACAACTCTCTGAAGAACCGGGGGATATTCAGTCCGATCCGGAAATGATAATAAAGATTTATGGCTATGCCTTGCCCCATGATCAGGGAGAGAGAGGTGCCGATGGCCATGCCGACACCACCGTAGAGTCGCGACAGAAAGTAGCCGATAATAACATTTACGATGGAAATGCAGGCATAGATCAACGATTGGGGAGCATGCCTGTTCCTTGCCTGCAAAATTGAGATCCCGAAGTTCTGCATGAGCGGCAAAAAAAGAGGAATAATGATGACGATCGCTATGGACCAGGCAGTCAGATAGCCTGGTCCCAGCCAATTCATGATAAAAAGACGTCCCAGCGTCAGAAATCCCACCAGCGCAAGCCCCATTACCAGAAACTGAAACCGAGCAACCTTGATCATCATATCGGTCATCTCTTCATTGGTGGCGTTAACCGCATCCATGGCGGCGGCTCGAGGCAAAAAAACACCGGAGATGGTATTGGACAGAGTTATGAAGTAATAGGCCAATTGAATGCCGACGGCAAAGACTGCAACGGCCACGGCGCCGGAAGTTATACCCAGTATGGTTTGGCCGAATTTCCAGTACAACTGATCCATGATAAGATGCAGAAAGATCCAGAACGAAAAGGTTGACACTTCCCTGAGCAACGGCACATCAAAATGGGAGAGCCGAATACGTGACTTCATGACTCCGAGAACGTAGACGAGATTCACCAGGAGAACGGTCAGGTTTATCACCACATCCACGATGACGATGGCGACCGACTTGTAGCCGAGAAAAAGCAGCAACAAAAGCACAACCGTTCGAGCCAGACCGGAAACGATAACGACGCTCCGGAGGAAGACGAACCGTTCATAGGCGGTCTGCACCGCAATTAACACGGCGCTGGGCAAGGTTATGGTCGTGGATACAACCAGTAACGCAAACATCTGTCTGACTTTGACAAGTTCACCCGGTGTCAGTTTGGGAAAGATGTCACGCAAAAAAGACCAGATACCGCAACCGGACAAAAAGACCAGCAGACTCATGACGCCGTAAATAATCAGAGCCATGGCAAGAAGATTTTCTTCACTCTTTTTGTCGTCCACCGCCCGGTAGCGAGCAATATAGCGGACCAGCGTGTTCCCCATGCCGAAGGTCAGCAGCCCGAGATAGCCGATCAAAGAACCGACAAGAATGTAAAGACCATATTCAGCCTTGCCAAGCTTGCCCAGCAGATAGGGAGTGAAGAGCAGGCTGATGCCGTTCGTCAAAAATATTGATACGAAGCTGAGGGCTATTCCGCTGCGGAGTTGTGACAAGGAGACTCACCTTGGATGTTATCTGTCTGTTGCACCTTCTTATTTTCAAACGCCGTCAGGCAGCTCTTTTTAAACCCGCAAATCGCCGAAACAAGCCGTGAATCCGCTTCTTCCGGACGGCCGCCATCATATGAATGCTTTCCAGGGCAAAAGCCAGGAGTATGGAAAGGACGAAAGCGGCGGCAGTGACCATCATGACGAATTTACGCCTGCTCGGCTTGATACTCTTATCGGACTCCCGGGCTTTCTGAATCACCTGCAGGGTGGCGATATTTTTCGCCTCACTCAGTTTCGCGAATTCCAATTGCTTGGTCAGAAGTTCCAGGAGGGTCTCCTGCACCTTGAACTCACGGGTAAGACGAAGGTACTCCTGACCCATGGCGGGGACCGAGCCGATTCCCGGCAGGGAGCCGCCCCTCTTGCTCCCTTCGAATTTGGCGATCTGCACGGAGATGTTACCGATCACTGCCTGCTGGTTTTTAATATCCTGACTGGAATCCGTCAAGACACGTCTCATGGCGGCAAGCTTAACCTCTTCAGCCGCGAGCCGACCTTCCAGTTCGGCGACTTCCCTGATGGTTCCCTTGCTCTGCTCGGATATGTCAACGGTCTTATGCTCGGACTGAAATCCTTTAAGCGCATCGGAACTCTTGTCGAAATCCACCTTGACCTTGGCCAGCCGCTCCTCAAGATAAACCCTGTTATTTGAGGCGCCGGTAATGTTAAGCCGCGCCACAAGATTACCAAGTTCCTCCACATAGGCATTAGCCATGTCGGCCGCCCGTTTGGGATTTTTATCTTCCACGGTTATGGAAATAATCCCGTCTTTTGCCCCGACTTCAATGAGCACCTTTTTGCTGAGTTTGCCATAGGCAAAAATACGGTAGCCCGTATTTTCTTCCGCAATGAAATGGAAGCGATCTATGATGGCGTCCTTTACGACTTCACTATCGAGTATTTTAGCGTAAAGATCGGCCGGAGTCCCCTTCCCCAGCAGGTCACCGGCCAAGCTGGCCATGGCGCCCCCTCCCATCATACTCATCATGCCGGACTCCTGCTGAGGCGGAAGGATGAGCGCGGTGGAACTGTACATCCGCGTCATTACCGAGGCGATCCCAAGGGAAACAATGAGCGCCACGCCGGTTGTGAGCAGGACCAAATTTCGATATTTCACGATAACCTCCAGATAATCCAGGAACTCTACAACAGCGAGATCCGGGGCCGGATGTTGTGAATCATCGGAAGAGATTTTATTTTCAGGGGATCGTGATTGTGTTGCAAGAGGAGATGAGTCGGTCACTATCGACGAAGGCATTGAAACTCCACGATTAAATGAAAGGGACATTTCGGGGCATCATCAGCCGTCCGTTGGGCAATAACTAGAGCTACAGATAAATTGATCCCCACAACTATCATCATGGGGATCAATCTACCAAGTCTTGATCTACAAAAAAACTCAATTAAGAGTAACGGTTCTCCAGAGGGGTGTCCCGCCGTTCAACTGCGCGCACACATAGAGGATATCGGTGGCTGCCTGCTCAAACCAGAAGGTCCCGCGAGTGGCGGCGGTGCATGCCGGCTTCACATCCAGCGTATTCAGACGAACGCCGCCGTTGACCTCAAGCCGTTGAGCAGGGCTCTTCGTCCCGATCCCCACATTACCCGAGCTATTGATTCTCATCCGCTCCACGCGACCGCTGCCAACCGGAGTAGCAGGGTTTGTCGCAACTTCGAAAAGGAAATACGTAGGAAATGTCGTGCTGGTCCAATCGGATTCAGCGTACGCCACAAGGCCCGCGGCGTTATGCGGAGTCACCCCATCCGGAGCATAGGAACCGAACAACATGTACCCGATCCTGTCATTGGCCAGGGGGAGACCGCCGTTTGTGGTGGAAACATTATTTCTGTACGCCAGGAAGCCGCCGGCTCCGGTAGCACCGTTCGCTCCCCCCGTTCCCACATAACTGGAAAGAATCTGGGTGTCGGGAAAGGTGCCGCCACTGGTATGCACCGCCGTGTTGGGAGCATTTGTCCCCACACCGATCTTCCCCGTATCGGTCACCACAAACTTGTCCACAGGGACCACGGAGTTATCCTGCACAATCAACTTGTTTGCCGCCACTGCGCTGCCGGAGGCCGCCATTACAGATACCATCACCAATAAAGAGGTGATAGCTCCCCTGAATCCTACCCTGCTTTCCGAGTGTCTCATGATTTCTCCTTTAGGTGTCTCGCCGCGTTTTTTTAGTAGGTTGACCCGCCCGATAAAATTACGTTACTCCTGGTTCCGCTACCGCTCTCTACATAAAGACGCTCACGCCACATGTTTACCATCGTTCACAACTATACCCTATTTTATGAATATTACCAATAATCTATTTGCCTTCCGGAGAAAGTTTCTCCCCCGCACGGAATCACTATCCCGCTACCTCTTGAAGATCGCCAACGGCACCCCGGCGGAAACGGCAAGATTGCCGAGAATCGTCGCAATATCCTTGATCTCCTTCATCCAGGAAATACGTTCCAGCCTTTGAGGCACAACCAGGGTATCGCCGGGATGGAGCTTGGTGGAGAGGAACCCTCCCAACCGGAAGATGGAGAACATCCCGTCACTCATCTTGCCGCGAACACTACCGTCAGCCATGAACACGTACATTTCGTCGGAATCGGCGTTATCGGTAACCCCTCCGGCTTTTTCAAGATAATAGGAGACATCCTTGCCGGGAAGCCAGATCGTGGAAGTGGCGCTGGCCACCTCGCCAAGAACGGTAACCGCCATGGTGGACTGAGGGATATCCAGGACGTCCCCCCCCAGCAATTCCAGATCATGGGGACTCTCATGCATCTTATCCAGCGGTTCCAGTTTGATGGCGACCCTCCCCTCGGCCTTGGCAATCTGTATCTTCTGCATGGAAGACTTGAGCTCGTCCAGAGCTATCTTTGCCGCCGCCATTTCGTCCTTGGTCGCCGTCGCCGCAAGATCCTGTTCCGTTTTAACGATATTATTCTGCATCTTGGCCATCACCTCCTCCAGTCGCTCCTGCTGGAGTTTCTGAACCGACTGACGGGTAAACTTGGCGCCAAAAAGGTATGCCTTGTCGGTATAACCTCCGGCCCGCTTGATCAGGTCCGCCAGACGTTCCCCCTTGAAGATGGGATACGTTCCGGGGAAGAGGACTTCTCCCTTGATGGTCGCATAACGCTCGGTCTCCTCCAGCCAATTTGGTATCCGCTTTACATACAGCTCGTCAAGACTCTCCAGAAGAATGTTCTCCCGGGAATTCCCCTTGAGCGCCTCGCCGATATTAAAAGAGACCGGGAATGATGTAACCTTGACACCGTCGCTTTTGGTTCGAACGATATCGGCCTTGGCAAGATAAGCAGTCAGTTTAGGATTGCCTGCCTGGAGGAGCAGATCGCGGACGGTCATATTACGCATGAGCCGGTAATCGCCCGGTTTCTGCACCTCCCCGTACACCCGCACTCTCGGCACCTCCTCCAGTTCCCAGCGAGAGAAGATCCGTATTTTATCAAACTCCCACAGATCGAGATTATGAAGGGGATCGCCGCTCAAGGCCTTTGCCGGGCTGAAGGAGAGATACTCAGGATGGTAATCAGGGGGGATGAGACGAACCAGTTCGGCGCTCCCTTCGGCATACTCCGGGAGCAGGTTCTCTTTTTTGAGGAGTTCGCTTATTTTCATCCCCGGGCGCAGAGCATAGTCACCCGGCCGGAGAATATAGCCATCCAATCGGATATAGCCGCGCAGGGTGGTGTCGATGGGGAAAATTTTGACATAGTCCTGATCCTTGACGACGATACCGGCGGTAAGGTCATCCTGAGAGGCGCCCAAGGCGGGATCAAGACTGAAATCCTTGGCGACTGTCTTTTCATGGGGAACAGTTCTTGTAATCAGAACCCGCTGGAGATAACCCGAAGGATTGATGCCGTTGGCCAGGGCGATGAGTTCCTTCAGCGTTTTCTCGTCCTTCAATTCATAGATGGCCGGCCGACGGACATTCCCGGCAATCCCGGCCACCGGACCGATGGAGGGGACGAAGATAGTGTCGCCGGGTTGCAGGCGGACGTCCCGGCTTTTGTCCCCCTTCAGGAAAAAATCATAGAGATCCACTCCCTCCGCCACCGCCCCCCCCCGCTTGATCTGTATGTTCCTGAGGCTGCCGTTTTTGGTGGGTCCGCCCGCGGCGCCCAGTGCGTTGATTACGGTGGCCAGGGAGGAGATGGAATAATCACCGGGTGAGACAACCTCGCCAACAAGGTAGACCTTGATAAGCCTCGTCCGACCCAGCGTGGCGGAAAGCTGGAAATCCTTAAAGACCCGGGCCAGGTTCGATTTGAGGACCTGGGGAAGACGACCGTAGGTAACACCTTGGAGCTTTATGGTCCCCACCTTGGGAAGAGCAATCTCACCGTTTCTGTTGACCTCCAGTTCATAGGTCCCCTCCAGACTTCCCCAAGCAGTCAGGATGATCCGGTCCCCGGAGCCGATAACGTATTCGGGCCCCACGGGGATATCGGTAAGCGGACTGAACGGAGTTCCCCCCTGAAAGAAGCTGTAACCGTACTGAAAAATATTGTTGACGGCGAAGGGGATAGGTTTCTGCCGATCGTTGGGGTCGCGCTCCACGCCGGACATTGAACGTTCCAGTGTGGAGAGTTCAGCCGCTGCGCCACCTTGACTGCCGCCGCTTTCACCCATCTGCTGCATCTGCTGCAGCAGTTGTTGCTGTAATTGTTGCCGGCACTGTGACTGACACTTTTGCTGAAGCGGCAGGGGTGTTTTCTGACACTGCTGCCGGCACTGCTGCTGAATCTGCTGTTGACATTGCTGAGGGATTTGCTGCGACAGCTGCTGAGGGAACTGCCGGGAAAACTGCCGCGGAAACGGTGAAGAGAACTGTTGCGCAAACGGTGAAGAGAGCTGCTGCGGAAACTGCGATGAACTGGACGACAAAGAGCGTTCAGCCGGGTTTTGGAGGCAGTCGAAGAGCGAATTCGTGACCGGAGTCAGCGTTGGCGGCATCGTTTGAGACAAATCCGCGAATGCTGTGTTGTTGTTCGAGAATCCGGGGCCGCTCTGTGCTCCCTGAACCGCACCGGGGGTGAAGCTGCCGGACATCGGTCGCATGGCGCCGGATGACGCGGAACTAGGCGAAACTGCGTTTGTGCCGGAAGAGTACGATCCGGACGACGCCCCATAGCTGTTCTGAACCTGTCCGGACTGAGTGGCGGTCGTATCCGCGGCGGGTAATCCCTGGGGAGTGGAGAGATCCGCCCAGAGACCGGCGCCGGAAGCAACAGCGGAGGGAGGAGCAACCGTCGGAAAAATTACGAACAGATATACGGAAACGATGAGCGCAGCCCACTTCTTCATTGCAAATCTCCTTGAAATGCTCTCCTTGAACGAACCGGGAGACGCCGGATCGCGGTCCGGTCCCGAATTGAAGACAGCACTATATATCGGCGGCAACTGCGTATCAAGAACTAAAAGGAAGGAGGCAAGGATCACAGGTTCAAGGTTCAAGGTTTCAGGTTGAAATATCCGGCTCAAACTCGCAAATCACGAACTTCGGCAAATAGCCTAAAACGATTTCCGGTTCATTCACCATTTGACTTTCAGCATGATTTTCTCTACCATGCCACCGATTTGTTCGCCCTTCACCATTCACCATTCACAGTTTTATAATTTTTGAAAGGAGAATCACTTATTATGGCAACTCCTGAATTTCAGTACCAGGAACCGTTCCCCCTGGCCAAGGACGAGACAACGTACCGCAAGATCGAAGGATCGGAGAAGTATATCCTCGTGGAAAAGTTCGCCGGCAAGGATATGATCCGGGTCTGTCCCGAGGCGCTCTCCATCCTGGCCAACGAAGCCATGCGTGATGTCGCTTTTCTGCTTCGCCCCGCTCATAACGAGCAGGTTGCCGCTATTCTTTCCGATCCCGAAGCTTCCATGAACGACAAGGGTGTTGCACTGGCATTCCTCCGGAATGCCGAGATCTCCGCAAACTTCGAACTTCCCACCTGCCAGGATACCGGCACGGCACTGGTGTTGGCCAAAAAGGGTCAGCAGATCTGGACCGGCGTCAGGGATGAAGAGTGGCTCAGCAAGGGGATATATAAGACCTATACAACAGAAAACCTCCGCTACTCCAAGACCGTGGCTCTGGACATGTATGAGGAAATAAACACCGGGACCAATCTTCCTGCCCAGATTGACATCATGGCCACCGACGGTGACTATTACAAGTTTCTCTTCATGGCCAAGGGTGGTGGGTCCGCCAACAAGACCATGCTCTTCCAGGAGACCAAGGCGCTCCTCACTCCGGAGAAGCTGGAAAAATTTATCATCGACAAGATGAAGTACCTGGGGACAGCCGCCTGCCCCCCCTATCATATAGCCATCGTGGTGGGGGGTACCTCCGCCGATGCAGTCATGAAGACCGTAAAGCTGGCATCCGCCAAGGAGTTGGATGGCCTCCCCACGAGCGGGAACGAACATGGCCAGGCATTCCGTGACTTGGAACTGGAAGCGAAACTTCTCGAAGCGGCCCGGAAGCTGGGTATCGGCGCCCAGTTCGGCGGAAAACACTTCGCACATGATATCAGGGTCATCAGGCTTCCACGACACGGAGCTTCCTGTCCGCTGGGGATGGCGGTCTCCTGCTCCGCGGACCGGAATATCAAGGCAAAAATTACCCGGGACGGTCTCTTTCTGGAAGAGATGGACCGCAATCCGGGTCGCCTGATTCCAAAGGAATACCGGGGCAAGCATAGCCATGGCGTGAAGATAAACCTGAACCTCCCCATGAAGGAGATCCTGGCCGAACTGAGCAAACACCCCGTCTCCACACCACTCCTGCTGAACGGAACCATCGTGGTGGGGCGCGATATCGCTCACGCCAAGTTCAAGGAACTCCTGGACTCGGGCAAACCGGTTCCGGAATACCTTCTCACTCACCCCATCTACTACGCCGGTCCGGCAAAGACCCCGGCAGGGAAACCCTCCGGTTCTTTCGGTCCTACCACAGCGGGACGAATGGACTCCTATGTGGATCTGCTCCAGTCCAAGGGGGCCAGTCTGATCATGATCGCCAAGGGGAACCGGAGCCAACAGGTGACCGACGCCTGTCATAAGCACGGCGGCTTCTACCTTGGCTCCATCGGCGGTCCGGCTGCGGTACTGGCCGAGGAACACATCAGGAAGGTAGAGTGCATCGACTTCCCGGAACTGGGGATGGAAGCAGTCTGGAAGATCGAAGTGGAAAATTTCCCGGCCTTCATCCTTGTGGATGACAAGGGAAACGACTTTTTCCAGCAACTGGGGCTTTGAGAGACAGGTTGAGGTAAAGGTTGAGGTTGAGGTTTTAGCGTAAAATGAAAACGAGCCGCACTCCCCTTGGGGGTGCGGCTCGTTTCGTATAAGGAACTATCATTTGACGTTCTCTGCGTTTCTGCGACATTCAGGTGCTTCGCAACAAAGACGATACCCTCAAATTCCAAAATTTGTCATTCCGAGCGATAGCGAAGAATCTGCTTGACTTCGATAACGGTATCTTCGCGTTGCTCAAGATGACAGACGGTTGGTTATTTTTTTACAAACCACCTTACGTCTCTGCGTCTCTGCGCGAGTAGTTTATCGCGGGCGACGGGTTTGACCGGTGGCGTTCCGGGAGGGAGCGGCGGCGGTATGGGCGCCGGAACCGGCGCTGCGAGGCCTGACGGAACTGTTTGTCTTGGGAGCGGCCCCCTTCTTGTCACCGGCAGGTTTGCGAACCTGTGGTTCCCGGGGAGGGCGAGCAAATTCCACATCCTTGCGAGGAGCCGGAACAGCGTAGTCGAAACCCGGCACGGTCCGCCGCTCCAGGGGAGCATTGAGGGTTCTCTCTATGGCCTTCACCATCATCGTATCCTCGGAAGTCACCAAGGTGAAGGCGTCACCACTCTTGGCAGCCCGTCCGGTACGACCGATACGATGAATATAGGCCTCGGGAGTATCGGGAATATCGTAGTTGACCACATGAGATATGAGGGAGACGTCGATCCCCCGAGCGGCAATGTCCGTGGCCACCAGGATCTGAAACGTGCCGTCACGGAATCCGTCCAGGGCTGCCTGCCGTCGGTTCTGGGAAAGGTTTCCCTGCAGGGATGCAGCCTTGTAGCCGGCCTTTTCCAACTGCTCCCCCAACCGTTTGGCGCGATGCTTTGTCCTGGTAAAGATCAACACTGAGTCGGTGTCGGTATGATGCAGAAGTTCCAGGAGCAGCGGGGTCTTGATATGCTGCTCCACCGGATAGAGGGCGTGGCTTACCGTCACGGGAGGCGCGGTATGTCCCACCTGAACCGTAACCGGGTCGCTGAGGATCTCCCTGGCCAACCCCCGGATTGCCGTGGGCATGGTGGCGGAAAAGAGAAGGGTCTGTCGCTGCCGGGGAAGTTTGGCCAGGATCCGCTTGATGTCGGGTAAAAATCCCATGTCGAACATCTGATCGGCCTCGTCCAGCACCAGAATCTCCAGACGAGACAGATCGATGGTCCCTTGGGAGATATGGTCGAGAAGCCGACCGGGACAGGCAACGACAATCTCCACTCCCCGTCTCAGCTTGTCCATCTGCGGATTAATATTGACGCCGCCATAGACAGTCATGCTCTTCAGGCGGGTCTGTCTTCCCAGATCGGTGATGGCCTCGTTAATCTGTTCCGCCAGTTCACGGGTTGGGGCGATGATGAGGGCACGGACAACACCACGCTCTCCCTGCTCCAACCGATGGAGGATCGGCAAGGCAAAGGCGGCGGTCTTGCCGGTTCCCGTCTGAGCCAACCCCATGACATCACGCCCCGCCATGACCGGAGGAATTGCCTGGTCCTGAATGGGGGTAGGAGTGACGTAACCGGCGGCAGTGACACCGGCCGTAACATGGGGATGGAGGTTAAACTTTTTGAAATGCATACGTTTCCTTCTTTTTCGGTGCTCCGAATGAAAAAAAGCCCCGGAACTTTTCCGGGGCCTACACATTGTGTCGTCTTTTTCCGGGAACAGCAATTGTTAACTGCGTGAAAGGTGAAAGGTGAAAGGTGAAAGGTGAAAGGTGAAAGGTGAAAGGTGAAAGGTGAAAGGATAACCTTGAACCTTGAACCTTGAACCTTGAACCTAGAACCTAGAACCTAGAACCTAATCTCTCTCCGGTCTCTTCCGACGCAGGGCCTTACGACGACGGCGCTCAGCTTCCAGGCTTTTCCGTTTTTTCTTGATGGACGGTTTTTCATAGGCAGTGCGGCGTTTCAGCTCACGCATGAGCCCTTCACGCTGTACCATCCGCTTGAGGTCGCGCAGCGCCCTCTCGATGTCATTGTTATGAACGGCAATAATCACTCTAACTCACCTCACTTCCATTAAAAAACCCCCAACGCTCTAAAAACCCAGGGGGTCATACTTTAAAGAACAGCGCATTCTAGCATATGTTTTCAACTTTGTATGCAACTATCTTCAATAACCGTCCGAATTTCTTCAGACCCCCACCAGGCGTCGTAGGGCGACAGAAGCTGTTTCCCGAAAAAAAGATGCTTCGTTTCTGGCGGTAATGGAAATATTGTAGGTACACGTATAGAAACAGGGGGTTGTCGTTGAACAACTGAGCACCGCTTCCCGCTGTGCCATGAGCTTAGGCCAGATATCCGCTATGCTGTTGCCGCGGAGATCCGCTATCACCGGTTGATCGACGCAGACCGAGATATCACCCCCCGCATGCAGATCCATATAAAGAGCACCCGCGTCACAGGGTCCCACCGGTCGACCTTCCACATAATCCGCTGCTTTTTCATAGAACCCGCTGTATTCCCAGAGCGACTCCCCTCTCCTCCTCATCCTCGCCAGTTCCCTGAAGAGTTCGGCCATCTCCCGCCGTTCCACCGGGTTGGGAAGATATTCATGAGGATTGGAGCGATGCAGAAAACCGTCACCCAGATTTACGGGAAAGACCGAAAGAGCAAGTTTACGCGACGCGGCATAGGCGAGTATGGCCATCGTTTCCCGGTAGTTGAAACGATTCATAACCAGGTTGAGCTTCACCGGCATGGGTAGTCCTGCTTGGGCCAGCAGGTCGATGTTCTCCAGAAGCTTCGGCAGCAGGTCTCTTCCCCGCAAACGTTGGTAAGTTACACGATCCAGGGAGTCGATGCTCACCGCCAGTTGCAACAACCCCTGGCACGAGCTCAGTCGCTTGATGGATTCAGGGGTCAGCAAGGTCCCATTGGTGGCGGTCGTATACAAAAAACCGATCCGATCCAACATGGCGAAGGCGTCAAAGAGATCACGGCGCAGGAACGGTTCGCCTCCGGATATCTCGGCCACCATGAAACCGAACCGCTTCAAGTCGAGAAAAATCCTCTCCATATCGGAAACTGAGAGTTCCTTGACACTGCCACGTTGCCAGACCGAGCACATGGGGCAGGCTTCGTTGCAGACGTTGGAGATATTGTAACTGACAAAAGTAGGCTGGCGGAGGCTCATCCTCCGGAACACCCTGACAAGTTTCAATGCTCTGCTGAGGGTCAAAGGAATAACCTATTTAAAATATTCCGCATGAATAGACGACTGGAACAGGGGCGTCAAAAAGAGCGAGACAATGGTGAGAACAAAGCAGACGGTGTAGAGCCAGGCCGCCCGCTCCCCCTGCCAGGCAAAAAAGCGTCGCAAATGAAGATAGATGCCAAATACCCCCCAGGTGACCAACGACCAGGTTTGAACCGGATCCCAGTTCCAGAAGCTCCCCCAGGATTGATACGCCCAGATGGAGCCGGCCAGCATGCCGATGGCCCAGAAGGTAAATCCGAAGCCGGCGAAACGGTACGCATACATGTCGATTCCGGGGAGATCCGGAAGCACCCGAACCAGCCGTTTCAGTCGATTTCGCTTGATCAGAAGAAAGAAAAGCGAATAGGCAAAGGCGATGATGATGGATGAGAAGGCGATCTTGTAGAAGATGATATGCAGCACCAGCCAGACACTCCTAAAGGTTGGAGGAAGTGTCTTGATCTCCGGATTGAAGAAGAGCCCCAGAGCCACAAGAATGAAGGTGGCGGGAAAGACGATGATGCCAACCCCCTTCAAACGAGGATACGGTATACTGAACAGGAGAAAGGCGCAGAGCAGAATCCAGGCGTTGGACGAGAGAACCTCGAAACGGTCGATATAGGGACCATGGCCCACCATCCGCCACCAGATAAGCAAACCGGCGCCATGGAGCAGCAGACCGGGTACGGCTACCTGCAGCCCCCGACGGACAAACCGTGGTTTTTCAAAAAACTGCCCGACGATGAACATGATCGTCGCCAGGACATACAGGATAACCGCTCCCCAATGAATTCCTACGACAACTGCCAATGAACCGTTCATGATTCTCCTGATTGTCGTGCCTGTATGATATCTGCAAACTCTTCACGGTAAAACAGGGCGAAACGCCGCGCCACCTGCTGGAGATGAAGCGTTCCGCCGGATTCCCTGACAATGATCTCTCGGGGGACAAGACAGTAGGAGATAAGCACCCCCGCCAGAATGACGGCAAAGCCGGCAAAAATACCGGTCGTGCCGCGACTCCCTTCCAGGAGGATATCAGTCCACCAGGAAGAACGGGTCAACGTGACCTTGAGAGGACCCAACACCTTGGCGGCACCCGGCTGAAGAGTTACCTCCCCCAGGAGTTCCTGTCCTCGCTGAAGACGCAGATAAAGAGGTGGAGAGTTGAGCTTCATGGATTGGCGTTTTGAATCGGTGTAGAACTTTCCCTTGAGAAGGAGATCGGTCCCTTCCAGCGCCGTATCGCCATAGCCGGCCTTCATGTGACTGGGAGGATACGGCAGAAAAAAACGCTGTCCATGTCTCTCTCCCCGCGGTGATTCGAACAAGAGATCAAAAGCGCGACCGTAGGCATTCATCTGGTAGACGATAAAGGGACCGTACTGGGACTTGTCACAGAGGGCAACATCCACCCGCCGAGGCTGACTACCGGGACGGTCGGTGAATGAAAGTTCGGAACTCAGAAATTCCAGTTTATCGTTTTTCCAGAAACGGGGTTCCAACCGGATCAAGGAGATGCCGGCGGGAAGGCGGCGCTGAAGCGGCATGACCCCCTTCATTTCGACAAAATTACCGGGGGTGAGCAACGTCATCTCACCCCCGGTAAGCCGCAGCAACACCCGATGCCGGGTCACGATATAAACCAGGGAGAAGAGAACCACGGTGACCAATCCCAGGTGAATCAGAAAATTTCCCCAGTAACCCCAGCGGTTTTTCACATACCTCTCTACGCCCTCCCCGCTGCCGGCCAAGCGGTATCCCGCCGTCTGTAAACGTTGGGCAAGAAGCGAGGGCGACAGTTTGAGGCGGATACTCTCGTCCGGTATGGACCCCGAGGGAAGTCGCCGGGCCTGAGACATGGCGGTTTTGTACTGGGCCAAGGTGGAGAAGATGAGTGAACATGAAAAGAGCCCGACCAAAAATGCAAACCAGCCGGCGCCAACAATGTTGTCCAGGCCAAGCAGTGAGGAGAGAAAATGGAACTGCTCCGGCAGTCGACCGACCCACGGGGGAATATTTCCGTCACCGGAGCTCCGTTGCGGCAGAAAACAGGTAAGGAGGAGCGCCGAACTGACGGCAATCAACAGCGTCATGACGGTGGAGCGTGCGGTAAGGAATTTGGCTGGTTTCACGAATGTAGTCCGGATAACGTCATGGCTGTGACGGCGTATGAGGCATCTTCTCTTTGAACTGCACGAGATAGCGACTTGCCAGGTACTCCCTGAAAAAAGGTATTCTCATCCCCTTGCCGATGGCCAACGGATACAGCGGCGAAGCAACGAGGAGAACCAGGAGCAGATAAAGTGCAACACCGCGCCCCGGTCGCTGGAGACGGTCAGCCAGAGTCCAAATCAGACCCCCGACAGCCATGATAGCATAAGGAAGAACCGAAAGGGCGGTATTCAACCAGATGGGGCGCGGCGACAGAATCAGGGGGAGATAAGAGCAGCAAAACAACGCAACCAGATACACTCTCCCTTCATCCCGCTGGCGAATTCCTCGGCGGAGCAGGAAAAAAATCGCCGGGAGCGTCAGCAGCCAGACCAGGGGATTTGCGACCCCCAGGACCACCGTTACGTTCTTCTCCGGAGTCACTACCACCTCTTCATCTCCCCAAATGTGGTCCAGATTCATGAAAGGGTCGACGAACAGCGACGGGACGACGAACCACTTCCAGGCCCGGTTGTCCCGGTCGTCCCACAGTTTGGGCTTGTACCCCGCATGTTGAGAGGTCTCCAGAAACATGCTCCGCTGGAGCGCCGGCCACTCCGCCGGAGTGTACCCCCGGGCAAACCAGGGGACAAAAGTCAGCAGATAAACCAAGGCCGGAATCACCAGGAGGAGGGCCGTCACATGACAATAACGAGCCAACCTCTCCCGCATCCCCCCCGCTCCCCCAGCGATGGTGACGATGATCAGAACAAAGGTCGCCGTCAAAGGGAACAGGGCGCTCCACTTGGAAGCCAACCCCAGACCGAAGGCTATCCCCGAAACCAACAGCCACGCCGAGTTGGCTGTTTCTCGAAAACGATAGGCCAGATAGATGCCAAGCAAGGGGAAGAAGGCCAGATAGATATCGTTGATACCCTGGCGGGAGAAATCGATGACCAGGGGGTCAACAGCCCAGAGAAGAGCCGCGGTGAGGGCGATCCGCTCATCTCGAAAGATCCGCCGGGCCACCAGGGCCACCAGGGGAGTGCAGAGGGTTCCCAGGAGAAGAGACACCCCTTTCACACCGAGGACTCCGGTGCCGAACAGCTTCATGGTCCCGTAGACCAGGAGGTTACGCAACACCGGATGATTCCACATGGTCGGGCCCAGCTGTCCGGATTCCGTAAAATTGATGGCGGAGAGCGCCACGTGAAAATCATCCAGGGAAACCGGCTGCCGTGACAGGAGGATGCCGTTCAGAATCAGAGATAGCAGTGTGACTCCCGCCGGCAGCCGGGGCTTCCAGTGGGGAAAGGTAACAATTTTCATGATGCCGGTACCGCGGCCATGGGAGCTACGTACCGGGTGGCGCCCCGGCTTCCCGAAAGGGTTCTCAAGCCCATGAGCCGAGCAAAGCGGTGGAGTTTGGCTACTTCAACCGGAGACACCGAATCTTTCCCTTTTTCCCGACAAAGGATGACGCAGTCAGTAGTAACTCCGGATTTGATCAAGAGACGGTAAAGTTCCTCGGGCTCCACCGCGCGAAGACAGGATGCCCCCACGTAGAGAAGCACGGGCTCTCCACTGCCGGCAAAATGGTCGACAGTGGTGAATCGTCGCGGAAAACCTTGCCGGGAATCATCAATACCGCTGGATGTAATCTGAAAATCCTTCCCTCTCTTGGTCGCTCCCACCATCCTGCTGATCTCCCCGGGGGGGAGAAGCGCCACGATCTTCCGGGTAATCCTATTCAAGGAAGCGATATAGAGAAACGTAGCGCCGTTCAGGTTGTTCTCCTCAAGAAACCGTGCCGGATTCACCAGAGACAGGGGGTACGGTCGAGCCAATGGCGCCGGTATCATTTCATCGGGATTACACGTTTCCCATCGATCCGCCAGATAAACGATTATTCGGCCCCGGTAGCCGAACTCCTTCCAGATCCGGTACGCCTCCGAAGGATCATCAGCCATTAATTTGACAATGTCCGGCGAGCCTATCAATCCGCTCTTCCCCACCACCCTGCTCTCACTCCCCAGACGGTGGAGAGCGGCGATGACGACAACAGCAAAAAAAGCAACGATGGCGAAGATGGCGCAACAGCGGCGGACGGTCAGCTCAGGCATGCACTGCTTCCCTCGCCACCATGGTCGCGGTCGTTAGATATTACCTTTTTTTGAGTAGCTCTTTCCATGAGGGGACCTCCTTGCGATCTTCGCCGGTGGCGGTGATCTCCGTTATGACCCACCTTCCCTGCCGGCTCTCCAGCAGATACCGCACATCATAGAGGTAATCCTTCACCTCGTAGACCTTCTTGCCGCTCTTGATCTCTTCATAGGAGTAATCCCACAGCTCCCTGGTGACAACCCGACAGGTGATGGCACTAGAGCAGAGAGTCTCCACGAAATCGAGTTTTTTCAACTCCGACACCATCCGGCTGTTCCCCTCGCCGATGGCCGCCATATGATAATAGGCTTTTTCCGCCAACTCCGGAGTCGTCACCTCCTGCAGCGAGGTCATGTTGATACTCTTGTACCCCTCGCTGAGAAGTTGATTATAGCGGGCAATCCTTCGGTGGACGATCTCGGTGACGGCGCCACCGGATGTACGTTGGGGTTGTACTGCCCCCCCCTTGCCCGGTGGAGCCTCTTTACAGCCGGCAAACAGAGCGGTGGTGAAAAGAAAGATGATCAGGGTAGTTTTACGCATGGTTCGCGCTCCGGCTTTGATTTCCGTTTTGTTCATAAAAAAGCCGGGGAGTCAACCCCGGCTTTCATTACGAGTAATACCGATGAGGTGGGAGAAGAGTGCGCCCCTCCGGAATATCATCTCCCGGAGGGGCTGATGAGCGTTACCAGGCTTCTCCGCCGGTACCGCTGTGCTCATTGCATGAGCTGTTGAAGTTGCTGCTGCTCATGGTCGTCCCTTTGATGGTTCCCGTGGTGGGGCCCCACTGGGTGAAGAGCGGCGTACCGGCAATACCACCGGCCTGATAACGCCCGGGAGCATTGGTCGTCTGGAGGAGACGGGCGATCTTGCCGCCGTGGGGGACCCTGATATGACAGTTGACGCAAACCGGAGGACCGGTTGTACTGGAGGTATGTTCGCCGCCGCTGGTTGCGAGATTGGAGTTCGCATGCCAGTTGTTGGAGGCATTGATCGTGTGGCAATTGAGGCAGAAGAGGCCGTTTGCCGTACCGTCACCGGTATTGTAGGTAGCGATCCGGAAGAAGGTGCCGCTGCTGGTGCCGTTGGCGGCGGCAGTGGTGTAGGGCCATGCCTTGTTGGCGCCGGCCAGCATCCATTTCACGGAGGAGCCGTGGGGCCCCTTGGCCCCGGCGCTGTCGGTGGCGTGGCAGTCAGTGCAGCTCATGACCTGGGTCCCCAGGTTCACATTCCAGGGGGCCTTCATGGTGGCTGCGGCCAGCGCCTTGGGGGCGACGGAGTTGCGGTAATTGTTCAGTCCCGTGACGACCGGGTGGCCCGAAGCGTTGTTGGGATTGAACTCCAGAGCCAGATTGGTGAGGGATGCGGCGGCGGTACCGACCCCGGGAACGTCGGGGGTCGTGCCGGAGCCGGTTGCGGCATGACATTTAATACAGATCTGATATTCCGCGGTTACCGTCCCCGAAGTCAGAGGAGTGGAAGCTGAAGCGCCACCCCACTTGGTCCCGGACCAAGTCATGCTCCTGCCGTCGGCATTGGAAATATTGTTGGCGATGGTTGTAGAGTTCACCTGTGAACCGGCGCGCAGGGAATGCATGCTGTTGACGCTATTGCTCTCGGCGCCATGGCAGTCGAAGCATTTGGCGGTGGTATGCCTGGAAGCCAGAGCCATCTGTCCGGCAATGTTTTTTGACGACTTGTTCGGATTGGTGGAAGCCGCATTGTGACAATTGAAGCAGTAGTTATTGGGATTCACCACGTCGTAGGCCTGATCCTGGAGAATATGCTTGGTTCCCGAAGCATGGCCGTTATATTTCGGATTGACGGTACTCCCGTCAACCCCCTTTGAATTGCCATGGCAGTTGAAGCAGACCATGTTGACATTATGAGCTCCCCCCGTTGCCGGCCAGTACTGGCTGATATCGGCGGGCGCCTTGGTGTCGCCGGAGGGGGCGAAGGGCGACCGGGCGTTAGCGCCGTAGGCGGAAGCGCCGTTGGCGTCATGACAGGAGATACAGGTGTCCTTCACTGCCGAGGCGGTGGCGGAGGTGCCGTCGTACACGACGGAGGCGCCGCCGTTGGCGTTCCGCAGCTTGACGCTGACGCCATCGCCGAAGGATCTGTGACCATTGGTGTCGTGGCAGGCCATGCAGGAGAGCGAGCTGATGCTGGAGCTCTTCACATGGGTGGTCATGTTGGAGAAGAAGTCTCCACCATTCCCCACGACCTGACGACGGTTACCCTGGGGGGTAGAGTGGCAATCGATGCAATTTGTGAGAAAGCCCTGTTTGTGGCTATGGCAGTCGGTGCAGGCCTTGGTCCCCTCATGGTTGGCAGCGGGGTTGTTGTAGAGATGGTGGCTCGTGCGACTGTGACAAACTTCGCAAACCTTATCGGAGGTGGCGTGGGGAGCATCGACCCCCATGACCTTGGTGAAAACAACGGGAGCGACCGTGCTGCTCCCCGAGGAGCTCCAGTTTTCCAGGGAGGGGGTCTGGATGGAACCGGCAATCATCTTGCTGTTGGTGGTGTTCTCGCTGTGGCAGGTGGAGCAGGTGAACACACCGTACTTGCCGCCGGTGACACCCCACCCCTGTGACCATTTACCTGAATTAAGGTTTTCACTGTTATGCATCAACAGCCGGGCCTTGGTGGATTGCACCCCGGCAACCGGGTTTGCGCCGATGACGCCGTCGGCATCGCTGAAAGTTACCTGGAAATAGTAAGCCTTACCTTCTCCATCAACCCCGCCGGTGAGACCGGTGAGAGTTGCCGTAAAGTATCCCGACTGCCGCACGGCAGCGGCGCTGTTGGTATAGGACCCTGGAGCGGTACCCCAGAGGATGGTGCAGGCATTGTTACCGTTGCTGTCATTGGTGTAGGGCGCCAAAACCGTGATACTCGTTTCGGTGACCTGACCGAAGGTAAGGGGAGCAGTGGTGGTGGCGACCGGCAGGAGGACCGTGAAAGCGCCGCCGGCTGCGTTGCTGCCGTCCAGGTTGGTTACCGTGATACTCCGGGTAGTCAGGAGTGCGTCTGCTGCGATGGTGATGTTTGCCGTGAGGCTGGAACCGCTGCCGCTGACGGAGTTCACCGTGATGCCCGTGCCGCTGAAGACAACCGAGGCGCCGGAAACGAAGCCGGCGCCGTTGATGGTAACATCCAGGGTCGCCCCCCGGCCACCGGTCAGAGGGGAGTTGGAGGTGACGGTAGGCGCGGCGGACACCGTAAAGATTCCGGTCCCCGTTGCGGCCTGGGTATCGGCGTTGGTGACGGTGATGTTGCTGCTACCGATGACGGCGGCGCCGTCCACGGAGATGTTGGCTGTTACCGTCGCGGGATCGACGAAGGTGGTGGAGTTGACGGTAACACCGGCGTTACTGAAGGTGGCGACGGCGCCGGGGTAGAAGTTAGTCCCGGTGATCGTCACGTTCTGGTTGACAGCCCCCTGGCGAATGGCGGGAGTCGCGGCGATGACCGTGGGGACAAGCCCGCGCACGGTCAGGGTGCCGGTCCTGGCGCCGTAGTCGCCATTGGAGAGAGTGATGACCCGGCTTCCCAGGGGAGCCACAAGATAGCCGGCGTCGATGGTCACGTTGGCGGTGGCCGACGTGGCGCTGAGTAAGGCGAAGCTGTTCACCGTCACACCGGCGCCGCTGACGGTGACGCCGAAGCCGGGGCCGGCCGCCAAAGTAGTGCTGACGATGGCGATGTCGAAGGTGGTTCCCAACGTCCCGATGGTGGGTGTAAACGTCGTCGTCCCCGGACGGGCAGTGATGCTGAGAAGCGAGGCAAGACCGGCTTCACTGTTGGGATTGGTCACGGTGACAGTGGTGTTGTTGGTCCCCACCGTCGCTCCTGTCCCGACAGTAAGATTGGCGATCAGCTGGGTGGAGCTGATGAAGGTCACCGAGTTGGTGGTGAAGTTGGTATTACCGGTGGCGCCGAAGAGCACCGTGGCGCCGCTGACGAAGTTGGCGCCGTTGATGGTGACATTCACCCCGGTGGCCCCCTGACCAATGACGTTGGGGGAAATGGAGGTGATTGCCGGCGAGGTCAGGCTGGCCACGTTGAAGGAGATGGTGTTGTACCCAAGATCGGGGTTGGTGATGGTGAGGGTCTGAAGCCCGTAGGTGGGGGTGGCGCCGATGACCATATGGGCCGTCATGCTGGTGGCGCTGGTCACGTTCACGTTGCTGATCGTTACCCCCGATCCGGTGATGGCTACTACGGCCCCGGCCTGAAAGCCGGTCCCCACGAAGGTCAGGTCATAGGCGTTACCTGCGAGCCCGGTGGTGGGGGTCACCGAGGTGATTGTCGGACGGCTGTTGATGTAGAAGCCGGCGGTGGCGGTAAACGTCCCGCTTCCGGCACTGGCAGGATTGGTCACCGTGACGTTGGAGCTCTGAGCGGAAGAGGTGCTGGTTGTAATGTTGGCGGTAAGGTGCGTGGAGTCGATAAAGGTGGTGGAGTTGAGTGTTACTCTGCTGCTGCTGAAGGTGACGGTGGCGGCAGGATCAAAACCGGCGCCATAGATTTGAACATTTGCGTTACTGACCCCCTGACCGACTGCATAGGGAGTGAGGGAAGAAATCGAGACGGCGCCGGTAGAAGCAAGCACCGTATAAGAACCACCGGCAGCGGAGATCCCGGTATCGCCATTAGTGACGGTGATGGTACGGGCGCCGGTGGCTGCCGTTGCGCTCAGCGAAATGTTGGCGCCGAGGTGATTCATATCCACATAACTTATTGAGTTGACGGTAATACCGGCGCCACTGAAAACAGCCGCCAAGCCCGCGCCGGGATAAAAGCCGGTGCCGAAGAGCGTCACGACTTGGTTCGTTACTCCCTGGAGACCGGAGAACGGGGAGGTCAGGAGAACAGTGGCCCGGGCGTTCACCGTGAGGAGACCCGTGCCGGCGCCGGACTTGGTATCGGGATTGGTGACGACCACGTCATGCAATCCGACGGTGGCCGAAGTCGTCACCGTGATGTTGGCGGTGAGTTGAGTCGCACTGACATAGCTCGTGGAGTTCACGGTGACGCCGGCGCCGAAGGTTGAGGCGAGACCGGCGCCGCTAACGAAGTTGGCGCCGGTGATGGTGACGTTCTGGGCGCTCCCTCCCTGACCGAGGATGGGAGTGGAGATGCCGGTGACGGTGGGGGCCGGCAAGTTGCTGACGGCGAAACCGGTCAGCAGCTTGGAACCGGTCGCCACCGGTGTGGTCACCGTCACCGTCCGGTCGCCGGCGGCGGCTCCGGCTGCGGCGGTTACCGGCACGGTCACCTGGGTGTCGCTGACGACAGTGGGGCTCCCCGCGGTAACCAGGGTCCCGCTGAAGGTCACGGAGGAGGTACCGGTGAGACCGGCGCCGGTGATGGTGACGGTGGTGGCCGGATCGCCGATGTTGACGGAGACGGGGGAGACGGAGGTTATGACCGGCGCACCGGCCACCGGCGAGATGATCAGGGCTGACATGGCGCCCAGCGTGGAGCTGCTGGCCGTATGAGAAGAGGAGGTGGTTCCCACCGTCGAGCTGCCGGCGATGTTGGTGTTTACGGCATAGTTGCTGCTGTTGGCGCCGGTATTGGCAATAATGCCGGCCCAGCCGGTGGCCCAGCTGCTGATCGTCCGGGCGGTGGCGCTGCCGGTTCGAGTCAGGTTAACAAGTTCCAGCGCCAGGTCGCCGGTGGCGAGGGTCAGCGTGGGAGAAAGGGGACCGATCGTGGAAGTAGTAGTCGTTCCGTTGTTAAAGCTCCCCATCTTCGTGAGAGCACCCTGGTCCACTCCGTTATAGACGCCGGCGTAGACGTTACTGTAGGCTGCCGTGCCGCCGGTGACGGCAATGACGAGAGACGAGCCCGACGCCGCGGCGATATCCGCCTCACCCAGGTAAAAGAGGTAGGTGTGCTGCTGGGCGGAGATTGCGGCATTCCCCGTGGCAAGCGCCAGCGGCTTCCCACCCCAGGTGACGGTGCAGCTCTGCGAGGCGGTGGTGGCGGTGACCACGGTGGAGACTCCGACGACCAGGGTCCTGTTGGGACCGGAGGTGATGGGATACGCGTACGTTCCCGGAGTGGCTGTGCCGTTATAGACGGTGCTCCAGGCCTGCTGGACACTGATTGCCGCTTCCGAGGCCAGCGGCTTGTACCATCCCTGCTGCATGAAGACGCTGGTCAGCAGGGTGCAGAGGAGCACCAGACCGATCCTCGCCATCCATCCCATTCCTCTGATTTTTTTCGTAATGACTTTGCCCATGGTGATCGACCCTCTTTTGTCGTATTGAGTAATTAGGGATACGTTTACGGTGAAGCCGGCCCGCTCTTTTCGCGGGCCGGCAGGTTCACGTCATCAGAGCGCCGAATGGCAGCTCACGCAATGGAGCTTGTCGCTCCACTTGGGAGTGCCGCCGTTGTGGCAGGCCACATTGGCGCAGCTCTTATCCCCGGCGAAAGTCGCCTGATTCAGGCTGCTCCGGGCGGTATCAAATGAGCCGGCGCCGACCTTGTAGGAGGAACCGGTTCTGGTCCAGCAGGTGGAATAAACGCCGAAGCTTGCCGGTTCGATCTGGGCCTTGGTGATGATCTTCACATCCTTGAACGCCACATTCACCGTGCCGTTAAGGTGCATGGTCTTGTCCAGAACGGGTGTTCCCTTGGCAATGGCGGTATGGCAGGAGCTGCAGGCAGCCCCCTTGTCGTTGGCGCTGTTGGTCACCGTGGCGCTGTGGCAGGTGCCGCAGCTGATGGTGGTGGACTGAACAGGGTCACCATGGCCGGACACCGTGCCGGGGGCCGCGCCGGCCGGAATAAGATTCCCGTCGCTGTCGGAGATGAGACCTGAATGGATGCCGACCCCGTGCTTGCCGTGGGCGCCGGTGGCGGGAGCATTGCCATGACACATGGCGCATCTGTCGCCGGAATAGGAACCGCCGTACCAGTTGGGAGAAGCGACATAGACCAGGGCGGCGCCGACGCCACCATTACTGTGGCAGTAGGCAGCGGAGCAGACAACCGTGGCGCCGGAGGCGCCGGTGATGCCGCTGCCGCTGTTGCCGATGCCGCCGATGAGAACGGCGGGATCATTCTTGCTCCGTAACGTGCCGTCATTCGTCGGCACGAGGGTCACGTCGATATGACCGTTGCCATGACCGGCAATGTCGGTGGGGTGACAGCTACCGCAACCGAAGCGATATTCCGCGGCGGTGGAGGAGTTGGCGGTATCGCCGTAGGCCGGGATGACTCCGCCGATGTGGGCGGCGTGAGCTCCCCGCAGTGACGCCAGGGGATGGCAGGAGCCGCAGTTCAGCGGGCTTCCGCCCCAGACCGGAGAGCTGTAGGTTGCGGCGCCGTTTGAGTGGCAATAGACGGCGCCGCAGCTCCCGGCGGCGTAACTACCGGCGCCGGAGAAGATCACATCCACCATGCCGTTGAGATGCTTGGTGGTTCCCGGAACCAGGGCCGTATTGGACGCCGCGGTGTTCTTGTGGCAGTCGACACAACCGATGGCGTTGGCGCCCATCAGGGAGTTCAGATGTTTGGTATGGCTCCCCGTGTTGTTGGTGTGACATGAGGCGCAGTTACCGGCGGACTTGTAGCTGGTAAGGGAGTCGGCCTGGGCCTGGGAGATCTTCCCTTCTCCCACCAGTGCGGCGAGGACATCATCGATGGAGCCGGTGAGTGTCCCGTCATGATAGGCTGCATCGATGGAGTCCATTGCCAGCTGTTTGGCATAAGCCGGGTTATGGGCGTAGGCGGCCGGCTCATGGGTGAGGAGGACATAATTGAACGCCGCCCCCATGCTGTTGGCGCCGGCGGTACCGGCCCCCCAGTTGGTGTTGACGAAGTAGGGATAATTGGACGAATAGACAAAACCCTTGGCTGAGAGCGCCGCGGTAAGGACGGAGAGGGCGTTATCGAATGTCGCCTGATTTGCCTTCAGGCTCTCCACGGACAGTGAGCTGTTGTGGCAGTTGGCGCAGAGGGTTGTGTCGATGCTTGTTATGATGCCGCCGGTATCGGTGGAGACCGCTCTGTAGAGATGCTTGGCGGGGGCGGACATGTGACATGCCACGCAGGGTCCGGCGATACCGGTCCCCATGGTGGCGCCGATTCCGACTTTCCGGTGGCTGTTGGAGGAGTAGAAGGAGTAACCGGGGAAGTTGTAGCCACCCTGACCATGAAGGAGTCCGGCCGCGGCCATGTAGTGGGGTGAAACAAATGCCTGATTGGTGAAGTCGGCGCTCTTGACGCTTTTGCCGTTATTCCGGCCGCCGTGGCAATCCACGCAGAGGTTGGAGGGGCCCACGTTACGATTCACGTAACTGTCATCGGCGTAAGGCTTGATGGGAGTAACCGACCTGAGTGCGCCGGCGGGAACGTCATTGTGGCAGGCGACGCAGGTAACCATCTCCTTGCTCTTATCCGCGGCCAGGCCCCAGGCGCCGGTGACCTTTCCGGTGGAGTAAGCGATGAAGCCGGTGGTTGTGTGGCACTGGACGCAGCCGGCCCGGGTCTTGAAGTCGTAGGTTGTCCAGGCGGGGCTTTTCACGTTAGCGTGCCCCGTCCGGGCCCACTGACCGCGAATGGTGGCGTTGGCTGCCGTATCAATATGGCAATCATAGCAGGTGGCGCGGGACGTCACGTAGGAAGCGGGGTACGCACCGCTGGTAACATTATTGAAGTGGACCGTCCCCTGAATGTCGGGGTCAGTGGCCGCTGTCGTGTGGGGATCATGGCAGTAGATGCAGAGCCGCACCCCGATGGCCACCGGATGCAGCGGAACATTGCCGAAGCCGTCGTTGTGACAGTTGAGGCAGACATTTCCCAGAGTCGCAAAGGGGACGAGGTTTGCCGGGTGAGTGGCGGTGGGATTGGCGACGGTGTGGCAACTCTGGCAACTGGGCGCCGTGGGGTTGCTGCCGGTATTATGTTTGGACGATTTGTACCCTGCGACAACCAGGGGGGAACGTGCATTGTGGCAAGAAATACAGGCGATGGAATCAAGGTTGGTGTTGGTGACGACGTCCACCACGGTCTGGGACGGAGCACTGGTTTTACCGGCTGCCGTGACCACCAATACCGGTACATATGAGCCCGGAACGTCGGCATAGAAACCGGTGGTCGCGCTGTTGGGAGCGGTAAAGTGCCCGTTGGAGTCGGAAACCGTCCATTGGTACGCAAAGAGCAGACCGGAAATGGTGGGAACGCTGGAGGCGGTACCCCCGAGGGAGACCGTCTTGCCGCTTCCCAATCCGACGAGATTCTTGGCCGGACCCGCGTTGGCGTAGACCGCGGAGGGAGCGACGCCAAAGGTGACTGTCAGGGTCGTATCCTTGGTGGGGACCACCGTGAAATAGCCGTTGGTGACATAATTGGGATCATACGTGATGACTCCATCGGCCGGGTTGGTAAGGGAAACAAGGAGGATTTTTTGGCCAAAATTGGGCATTACCCTGAATCGGGCGCCAGCCGCGCTGGAGGTGGGATACGGGTTGCGTGTGTCCGGAGCCGAAACCGAACCGCCCGTTACCGGTGAAGCCACATATTTAACCTTGTAAAGGGTTACCGCCGCCATGGATAGAGTGGGGAGCAAGAGCGACAAGAGAGTCCAGAGCACTACTTTCCTCAACATACATATTCTCCTTTTTTTACCATTTTCTTCTCCTTTGGGAAACGTTCAATTACCGGCGACTATCCGCGAATACAAACGAAACAGCCTCATTGAGCACGCCCACTCAACGGTGGGGAGCGAACGCACTCATGCAATAAATACGCCCAAAACTTGCACCATGGCTATCCCTGTCCAGTTACTTGATTTATATTCACGTGCCATGAAAATTCATCCGGATATCAACAGTTTCCAGGCGCTCATATCCCGGCAGGCCTCGCGCCATGAGTAAACATTTGATTGAAGCCGTACACAAAACGTAACAATTCTGTAACGATACGCGAAAGCGCGACACACAGAAATTATTACCGGCTATTTGACGTAGCATGGATATTACCATTTGCCAATGGGATCTTTTTTTCCTTGACCGGAACCCGGTGAGCCATTATGTTTCCACACAAGAGTGCCAGGGAGAAAAACTACCAAGAGGAGGCTCGCGCCATGCCGGTCTATGAATTTTATTGCAACGACTGTCACACCATCTTCAACTTTCTCTCCCGACGGGTGAATACGGAGAAACAGCCCGACTGTCCCCGCTGCGGCAGGGCGGGACTGGAACGGCAAGTGTCGGCCTTTGCCGTGTCTAAAAATCGGCAGGAATCGGAAGAGTCGATCCCCGGCATGCCGGACATGGACGATGAGAAACTGGAGCGGGCCATGATCTCCTTGGCCGGCGAGATGGAAGGGGTGGACGAAAATGATCCCCGAGCCATGGCGCGGTTCATGCGCAAGCTCTCCGACGCCACCGGGATGAAGCTGGGCCCCATGGAGGAGGCGATCCGTCGACTGGAGTCAGGCGCCGATCCGGAACAACTGGAAGCAGAGATGGGTGATCTCCTGGCCGACGAGAACATGGAGAACCTCTTCACCCGACAGGGGCTGCAGGGGTTAAAGCGAAAATATATCCCTCCATCCCATGACGACACCCTGCACATTCTCTAGATTGATTCAAGGCGGGAAGTTTCGCGCCAAGTAGATCCGGACCTCATCTTCCACCGTTCGCCCCTGATTCTCCCGGTAAACCATGGATGAACCGATCTGGGCGGCCAGGATGGCGGAGAGGTATTTTTGCGGCAGTCGGCGTATCCGGCGACTGTACCGGGGCTCTTCCCGCAGCATCCGGGGGAGATGCCCCAGGATGGCGCGGCGATAGGGAGGTTGCAACGGGAGCTCAGGGCGGCTCTGAAAAAATCTGAAGAGCCGGGCGTAATTGGCGTTGATCTCCTGACTGATGGCGTCTGAGATCTCCGTGCAGAGAAGTGTGGGGTTATTCCGACGGCGCTCCAAAATAAGCCGCGCTTCGGCTTCCGACAGCGCCTCCAGGATCTCCAGCACATCCCGCACGTACCGCTCCTTTTCCGCCAAAAACTCCGCGTCCGAAAGGAGGAGATTGGCGATGATCTCGAAGGAGGAAGAGATGACTCCGCATTTGTTGGCCGAGGCGTCCCGCATGACAAGAACTCCCCGCTGCTGCAGATTGATCCGGGCCTCGGGGGTGATGAAGGAGTTGGCCCCCTCGATGATGACCCTGGCGGAGGGGGTTCCGTCGGAGAGGAGGAACTGTTCCCAGGTAGCGGCATCCATCGTTTCCGGTCGCCCTCCCGCCGGAATGAAGAGATCAGCCGGTACCGTGAAGGGAAGCGCCGCATATTCCCGGGAAAATTCGTCGATGGAGATCCACTCCTCCACCAGGCCGGCAACGGTGCGGCTCACCTTTCGGTACCGTTCCCGCACCCCTTCCTTCCGGCTTCCGCTTCGAAAAATCATGAAACCGCCGGGGTGAAGCGCCTGGGGGGAATATGCATCAAGATCCTCCCTGAGGAGAAGCCGCCGGAGTTCGGCGGGGTCAGCCCCCAGGGGATCGAAGAGGGCGGCGGCTCCGTCCAGGATCAGGACAATCCGCGCCAGGGGTGAACGCTCCAGGATAAGTCTCATGGCGTTGCCGGCCACGTCGCCGTTGGGACCGCCGGTGAATTTGACGCTGAAGGGGTCGCTACGGATATCTATCCCCAACTCCCCCATGGTAATCTCTGCAAATTTCACCACCCCCGTGGAGGTGACCCCATACTCCTTGTGATTGATCCCTACACGCTTGCTGGAGATGAGGCCGGTCCCCAGGAGGTATCCCCGTTGCCGGGAAAGGAGGGCAATGGTTTCGATCATGGAGTCATGCATATTTTCGTCCGGTCCCAGTTCGATGGGCTCGTCTTCGCCGTAATAATCCACCACGGCAGAATTAGTGGCCCGGCCGTCATGGGTAACAAAGATGTCCAAAAAGGCATTGATAACCCCGTACTGCTGCTTGTACAGGTTCCAGGTCACCAGTTCCCCTTCCCGGCGGCTCAGGTCCGAGGCGTCCAGAACCATCACCATCTTGGAGCCCCCCTCGTAAATATCCTTATTCTTCAACTGCTGGGTATGAGCCAGGACGAAACACTCCCGGAAGAGGGTGGTGGCGCCGGTGATAAAGTCGTCGGGAGAACGGGCTATGACCGTCCGCCACCCACCCCTGGCGATGTCGGAGAAACCGATATGAAAACCGTAGCCGGAGCGGCCGAAGAAAAAGGTGACCCGATAAGGTGTGACCGGAGGGAGATCGGCCATGGCCGCGCTCCCCAGCTTCTTCAAATAGGCCGGATCCAGCCGAAAAGCCAACGCCTGTTTTTCCCGTACAAAAAAATTGGTTTTGAGAGTGTAGCGGATGAAGATCAGGCAACAGCTGAAGACGGAGCGACGGAGTTCATCCAGGTAACGGTGGCCGCTGTCGTAACCGGCGATTGCTTCTTCCACACTATCCGACTCCCGGGAACAGAGTTCATCCCGATCCATGAGGAACGGATCGAACCGGAGACGGAAGAACCTGACCAGACGGAGCGTGATCTCCGGGTTGGCATGGAATCCCCCCCGCACATCGTCCAGCCCGAAACGATCCGGCTGGTTATGGGCCAGATTGGCGTGGCAGAAGGCGCCAAAGGCTGCCACCAGGGACGCATCCTCGCCTGAGATGAGCCTGGTGGTAACCCACTCCCGGTAGAGAGGGGTGTTGGTCGCCAGGATCTGGGTCGTGTAAAGCTCCTGTTGCAGGCGGGTGAAGAGTCCGGATTCTCTCCCCAGGACTGAACCGTCCCGGGGGCGGAGATAGAAGGTGCCCAGGAAACAGGGGTGGACTCCGTTATTGATGGTGAGACAGTAGGCCCGATTGACACCAAGATCCAGAAGGTTGAAGAGTTCCATGGTCTGGAGGAGGAACTCCTTGGGGGGAGGATTGGCCACGGCAAAGAGAACCCTGGATTCCCCCCCCTCCCCCATGGGCTCCAGATCCAGATAAAGTCCGCCGGAGCGTTCCCCCTGCTGAAGGAGGTTTAGCGTCTGGGCGATGCGGGGTATGGGGGAGATCCGGACATAGTTCTCGTTATTGAGCCAAAGAATTCTCAGGAGCCGGTCGAAGTCACGGAAATCGAATTCCGGACAGTGCGACTTCAGCTCCTCCAGGAGCCGCTTCCGGATGCCGGACGGCGCCACCGCGTGGCTCCCCGCCAGGATCTCGGCGCTCCCCTTCCGCTGGAATTCAAAACGTTGAATCTCCAGGGTCTGTTCCAGACCGGGCAGCGGCGCGGCGGAGTGAGCAAACAGGGCATAGGAGATGTCCCGCTCCACGATCCGGCGCAGGGTCTCATAGAGAGTTCCCGGCCGATTCTTCATGGCCACGATAAAGGCATCATCCCGATCCGCCAGAAGGATGCGCCGGTTACTTTTCAACGCCCCCAGTTCCCGGACAAGAATCTCCAGCGCCTCCGGTTCATCCTGCATGGCGACGAAGAAATAGGGGTTCATCTGCTCCCGGAGCCAGTTACGCTGCGCCGTCACCTCATCCCGCCCCCCTTCATTCCGCAATTCTGTCATGGCTCATCCTCCCCCCTTCGACTTCGCGAATAATACCGGAAAAGCAGTTCACCACAGAGACACGGAGAATAATCAGACAGTTTTGGATGGTTTCACTGAGGTGAGATATAGAGTTAGTCAAACCTTTCGGTATGACGGCTCGTCGTGCCACGCAGCCGGTTCCGAAGTTTTTTGTGCCGTAAGGTTACTTGAACGAAAAAACAACAAAAAAAGGGTCCACGGAATCACCGTAAACCCTTGTTTTTATTTGGTGGAGCTGATCAGGATCGAACTGACGACCTCTTGAATGCCATTCAAGCGCTCTCCCAACTGAGCTACAGCCCCAAAGTAGAAGAACCTTATACCAAATCCCCTCGCCGGTGTCAAACCTATTTTTCATCTTTCTGTCGTTTTTTTTCAAGCATCATAATTCACGGTAAAATGCCGTACCATATCTATCTCCCCACCGCTGCCGCGCCGGCCCTGATGGCCTGCACATTTGCCGGGATGAAGCGGTGATTGCGCTCCGGGAGAACGCTCTTGAGGGCCTGTTCCAGCGATTCCAGCGCCACCGCACCGGTTTTGGCGGCATAGGCGCCGGCGGCAACCATGTTCACCATGCGGGGATCACCCAACTCCATGGCGATGCGGTTCATGGGGATCCGGATGATCTCAAGATCGTCCCGATCCCAACTGGAATCGTCCACCAGCGAACTGTTAATTATGGCGACACCCCCATCCTTGACCTTGGCGCCGTACCGCTCCAGGGAGGTCTGATTGAGATAAACGCAGGTGGACGGTCGGCCGATCACCGGCGATCCCACTTCTCCATCGGCGATAACCACGGTACACATGGCCGCGCCACCCCGTTTCTCTACGCCGTAGGCTGGAAGAAATGAGACGTTCTTCTCTTCAATGATCGCCGCATAGGAAAGAAGATTTCCGGCAAGGAGCACCCCCTGGCCACCAAAACCTGCAATAAATAGGTCATATTTCATTCATGAACTCCGGAAAGGCTCGTGCGCCCGGCTGTTCCACCGGCGCCGGCGGGGCGATCCGGGGTTTCCATTGCGCGGTATCTTTATACACCCCCAGGGGGAAATATTCTATCAACTCCCCCCCGATTCGCTCGTTAGCCTGAATGGGGGTGACTCCCCAAGCGGTGGGACAGGTGGAGAGCGCCTCGATGAAGGAGAAGCCCTTACCCTCAACCTGATAGCGAAATGCATTCATTATCTGCTTCTTGGCGTCCATGAGGTTTTTTGGCGTATTCACCGCCACCCGAGCCGAGAAGGCGACCCCCCCCAGTTGGGCCAGTAACTCCGCCATCCTGATGGGGGAGCCATCCTTGGCCCGATCCCTCCCATAGGGCGAGGTGGAGGTCTTCTGCCCCACCATGGTGGTGGGGGCCATCTGACCGCCAGTCATGCCGTAGGTGGTGTTGTTGACAAAGATGACGGTGATATCCTCCCCCCTGTTGGCGGCATGGATGATCTCCGCCGTGCCGATGGCCGCCAGATCGCCGTCCCCCTGATAGGTGAAGACGAAGCTGTCGGGCCGGGCCCGTTTGACCCCCGTGGCCACGGCGGGCGCGCGGCCGTGAGGCGCCTCCACCACATCCACATCAAAATAGCCGTAAAGAAAGACCGAACAGCCAACCGAGGCGACTCCGATGGTTCGCTCCCTGACGCCGAACTCGTCCATAGCCTCGGCCACCAGACGATGAATGGTGCCATGCTGGCAGCCGGGACAGAAGTGTGTCGGGACATCCTTGAGACTCACCGGACGCTTAAAAACCTGTGGCATGATGACCTCTTTAATAATGCTTCTTTATCTGCTCAAAAAGCTCTTCGGGGACGGGAAGGGAGCCGGCGCCGGGAGGACGTCCATAGAAGTAAACTTCAGCGTCCCGGGCCACGGAGAGCCGCACATCATCCACCATTTGCCCGTTGTTCAGCTCAATATCCAGGATCTTCTTGCAACGGAGTGTCACCTCCTGAAAGGCCTTGGTCGGGAACGGGAAAAGGGTGATGGGGCGTAACAGCCCCACCTTCATCCCCGCGTCACGGGCCATGAGGATCGCCGTCTTGGCGATGCGGGCCACGGAACCGAAGGCCGCGATGACCAGTTGGGCGTCATCGGCCATAAAGAGTTCCTGCCGACACTCATTCTCCTTCATAACGTCATATTTACCATGGAGCTTCCAGTTGTGAGCCTCCAGTTCGCCATCCCCCAGGAAGAGGGATTTGACAATCATCTGCTCAGTCCCCTCCCTGCGACCACGCACTCGCCAAGCCTTTTCAGGGAGAATCGTGACGGGACGGGGGTTGGGAACAAGTGCCTCCTTCATCTGCCCCACCACCGAGTCGGCCAGCACCATCACCGGAGTCCGGTAAATGTCGGCCAGATCGAAGGCGAGCATGGTCAGGTCGTACATCTCTTGCACCGATGCCGGAGCCAGGACGACGATATGGTAGCCGCCGTGCCCTCCCCCCTTCACCGACTGCCAGTAATCCGCCTGGGAGGCGTCGATTCCGCCAAGGCCGGGGCCCGAGCGGGAGATGTTGACGATGACCCCGGGAAGTTCGGAGCCGGCCATATAGGAGATCCCTTCCTGCTTGAGGGAGATGCCGGGACTGGAAGAGGAGGTCATGGCCCGGACACCGGTGGCGGAAGCCCCCAGGAGCATATTGATGGCCCCCACCTCACTTTCCGCCTGAATGAACTCGCCGTTCAGCTTGGG
This sequence comes from uncultured Desulfuromonadales bacterium, assembly GCA_903929485.1. Lineage (GTDB taxonomy): Bacteria > Desulfobacterota > Desulfuromonadia > Geobacterales > CAIOGM01 > CAIOGM01. The sequence goes on along the minus strand of CAIYUY010000152.1, from coordinate 14,486 downwards.
GAGTTCACGGGAGAGATATTCGGGAATGTCGCTCTGGGGGGTAATTGGGTAGCCGAAATAATAGCGGCAGCCGGCTTCAATGGCCGCCATGGCCACCGCTTCATTCCCCTTGACAAACAGACGTTGTGACATTTACTTATCCTTGAAGACCGTAATGGCCAAATCCGGGCAGAGTCGGGCGCAGAGAGCGCAGCCGGTGCAACGTTCACGGTTGGTGGTGATGGCGGGGGTGAACCCCAGGACGTTGATCTCCCTGGTTAGTGAGATCAGCTTGAGGTGACAGGCGGTGGTGCAGAGACCGCATCCCTTGCAGCGTTTTTCGTCTATTTCGATTCTGCCCATGGGCACCTTCCCTACTCGTGGTTAAAGTGCGGTGAGAGTAGCAGAAACAGGTGATAAGAGTCAATTATTAAGCAACCGGGTATCCTGCTGTTAAAGCGCAAACCATGGCCAGGGAAAGCTCCGGATGGAGTATTTCATCTCAATCTTACTGCTGACAGCATTGATCCGCGTGAGCCCTCCCCTTCACGGCCCCTTATCCGACACTTTTCATCCCCATGGCTGATTCTTATCCGGAACCGGAGTTGTCCCTGTCTGTGCGATCCCGGTATCACCGACCACCTTTGAATGACTCATATGCTTCCGGCCGTCACTGCCCCATGCACCAGAATCTTATAATCTTATATACGCCCCACTGATTTCCGGGCACCTGCCACCACGTTAATTGCCTTGACATTGCAATATTTAAAATATACACATGTATTTATTTTAAAAGTTTGCGCCTGCGGGGGATTAATGATTGCTCTGCCGTACCTGAGGTTCAAGACGCTCTGCGTTACCCTTGTGGCGATAGCAATTGTGCTGCTGTCGGGGTGCTCGACCTATGAGGGGATGAAACTTGGCTTCAAAAAAGATGCTGACGGCGCTATGGCGGCGGTAGCGCCGACAGGCATTCCGTACCTGCTGGTTCGTCCCGACTACACTCTGAAAAGCACTTCATCCGCAGTTGGTGAATACACCCTGGCGGTGACCTATGAAACCGACCCCAGCCAGATGTACAGCCTCAAGGTGAACCCAAGCCCGTTTGTAGACGCAGGCTTCGTTATCAAACTGGCCGCGAAAGGGAACCTTACCTCCACGTCAGCAACCATCACCGATCAGGTTGGTCCGATGATCACGTCGCTGGGCTCATTTGCAAAAGATGCGACCAGTGCGGTGGCACGCGATGTGTCGCTCAAGACCAGCATCCGCCTGCGACTTATTGTTGCAATGAGCGATCCGAAGGAGTGCAAGATCATCAGTGACGTCCCCATTGCTCCCCTCCCCGGCCCCGATGGCATGCCGCCACCTGCAAAGAGGAGCGTTGGCGAGGAAATCGCCAGTCGCTTGCTCCTGTTACAGAACGATGGCTCCGTCGCCGACACCTTTCATTATCTCACGGTTGCGGAACGGGAGTGTCTGCAAGCAACGGTTGCGTCAATCGAGGAGACCGGCGACGAGGGCAATACCGATCTTGCCAAAACCCTGGAGCCGATCATCACCATGAGCGATGAAGTCTGGTTGGCCCGGCATCTCCTTTACCTGGAGCGGGAAATTGCCCGAATCGAACTTGCCCGTGTGCGTCAGCCTGCCTTGACGACCACGAAGGAGAAGAAACTCGCGGCCTACATGCAAACGGTGCAAATGGCTCGCGCCCGGACCTTGGGGGTGGCTGAGGCCTATGAGCGTTCACTGCTCCTATCAGACTCCCTCAAAACCATCGGGCAAATAAAGGTAAAGAATAGGTCCGCATTGACGGCAGCCGAATATGCGATCGTGCGACTAGAACTGTACGCGGCCACCTCGCAGATTGAAGCAAGGCGGGCAAAGGTGCTGGCAGCCGGCAGCCCGGTCGCCGCTCCGACCGTGGTGGTAGTAAAAAATGAACCAATCAAACGGGTAACAGTGGGGGATATAAAGGCAAGCAGGATTGCCGGCTGGGCCGACGGTCCGGGGAAGGACGCCGACCAGTACGTCTTTCTCCTGAAGGAGGTGAAGTGATGCGCACGCTCACCTGTCTCTTGTGCGTGATTTTACTTTCTCTGACCGGGTGCGCAGCGCAGATCGTCGTGACGGAAATCGGCAACAACGTGGAACCGGGCGAAGCCATCAACGGGTTTCCGTTCCGGATTCCCAAGCGCTTTGAAGTTGTCATTTTCGAGAAGAGCGACCAGGGCTACCAAGAGGTAAAGACAAAGCCGATCCCGGTGACCATTGCAGATCCGGACAGACTCTTTGCTCTAAATTTCAAGTCGCAGATGTTTTCCAGCGCGACGATGGAAGTGACGGTCAATCCTGACAACACGATCCAGGAAGTCACTCTCACCTCCAAGACAACAGGCGCCAAAACATTAACGGCGCTGGGGACACAGATCGACAGCCTCGCAACAGCCGAGCAAGCCAGGAAGAATGCGGTGAAAGCGGCAGAAACGGCATCAGCCTCGGCTTTGCTGGCGGCGGACAAGGCAAAGCAGGCTGCCGATCTGGCAACCTTGCTGTATCATACCGTGCTTGCCAAAGCCAACGCTACGCCCGTCGAACTACTGAAAGCGGCGCAGGCCGAGCGGACCGCCCAGCTAAATGCCAATGAGAAGGCAAGGTTGGCAAACAGGCCGCCGTACTTCCCGGATGTGACGCCATGAAATATTTTATGTATAAGAATAGGAGTTTCGGCGGCAGAGTTGGGACGCATGACCGGATGCCCCCACGTCACGTTAGCTAAGGCCATAAAGCGGATCTGAGATAAGAGGCATCCAATTGCTACTGATCTGTGGCTTATGGTTCGACAAGCTCACCATGAACGGAAAATCGGCCAGTTGCAGAGTTGAAAACCGTTCGTCCTGAGCCTGTCGAAGGATGAACGGTTTTCAGCCGCAAATTAGTAGCAATCAGGAAGGGGGATGACATACGGAACATTAATAAGTTGCATAAGTTACCAGCGTCCCCTCCGGTTCCATCGTGATCTTTACTCTTTTCCGTTACCCCACCGCCTGCTGCTGATACAGATACTGCTGAAACCCCGCAAATACCTGCCCGATGAGCTCCGGCTTCCCGAGGTCCGCCACGGCATCAGATATGGAATCGCGGTACTTCAGCCGGAGAAGCGGGGTCAGCTTGGCTTGATCCAACTCCCCCACGCCGATGGTCACGTAGTGAGCCAGGACGAAGTGGAGGAAAACCTGCAACTTGCTGCTGAAGTGCTGGGTGATGATGACTCTGGCCTTGGCCGCCCGTTCCTCACGGCTGAGGGGGGCCAGGGCGTAGGCCACATGAGCCAGCACGTCGAACAGGTCGCTCTTCTCGGCGTCGATGATCTTCTGCATCTCTGCCAGCTGCTCCTTGCCGAAACCCTTCTCCTCCAGTCCCTCCAACAGCTTTCGGCGGGTATCCGGTCGGCTCCAGAGGGTACGGAGTTCTTCCTCGTTCTTGAAGAAGCCGGGGAGCTTGCCGAAGAGTGCCTCCATGAACTGCTGGGCCGACATGGGGGTGCCGTCGGGATGCCAGTAGCTCGTTGCCACCATATGCTGAATGTTCCGCTCCTTGCCGTCGGCCAGCTTCACCTTCGCCTTCTTCGTGCAGACGCAGGGACGTTGCCCGCATTTCTCGCAGGGGTCTGGGCCGGGCTTATCGCAGACACAGGGGCGCTCTCCGCATACCGGACAGGGCTGAGGCAGCGGCTTTTCGCAGATGCAGGGGTACTCGCCACACTTCTTGCATTCATCCGGCGCCATTGGTTCACCATCCCACTCCGGATCGGCAAAGTGATGATGAGCATTCACGAAGTCGTAGATGGTGAAATACTCTTTCCCTTCGAAGAGCCGCGTTCCCCGCCCGATGATCTGCTTGAACTCGATCATGGAATTAACTTCGCGCATGAGGCCGATGTTCCGGATGTTCCGGGCATCCACACCGGTGGAGAGTTTCTGGGAGGTGGTCAGGATGGTGGGAAGCGTCTTCTCGTTGTCCTGAAACTCCCGCAGGTGCTTCTCCCCCAGAGCGCCATCGTTGGCCGTCACCCGCTGACAATAGTCCGGTGCGCTGCTACTCTTGGTCTGGTTGATGAGGTCGCGTACTGCCAGGGCGTGATCCTGGGTCGCGCAGAAGACCAGACCCTTTTCCCGCTGATCAATGAGCGACATGAAGATTTCAACCCGTTTCTTCTCCCGCTCCTTGATCTCGATGATCTTGTTAAAGTCGCTCTCCTTGTAGAGCTTGCCGAACTCGACCTCACCTTCCATGACGCAGTCATCGGCGGTGTAGATGTACTCGTCCAAGGTGGTGGAAATCTGCTTCACCTTGAAGGGGGTCAGGAAGCCGTCGTTGATCCCCTCCTTCAGGGAGTAGATATAGGCCGGCTCGCCGAAATAGGCGTAGGTATCGGCGTTCTCCTTTCGCTTGGGTGTGGCGGTGAGGCCGAGCTGTACCGCAGGGGCAAAGTACTCCAGTATGCCGCGCCAGCTACTCTCGTCGTTGGCGCCCCCCCGGTGGCATTCGTCGATGACGATGAAGTCGAAGAAGTCCGGCGGATACTCGCCGAAGTAGGGGGAGGGCTGGCCATCCTTGGTGGGACCACACATGAAGGTCTGGAAGATGGTGAAGAAAACGCTGCCGTTCTTGGGGACCTTGTTCTTCTTGCGGATTTCATCCGGCTCGATTCGTACCAGGGCGTCATCGGAAAAGGCGCTGAACGAGGTGAAATCGTTGTACGCCTGGTTCGCCAGGGAGTTGCGATCAGCCAGGAACAGTATGCGTGGCCGACGTGATGGTTCGCCCTCTTTCCGCCAGTCGATCAGGTTCCAGCGACTCTGGAACAGCTTCCAGGCGATCTGAAAGGCAATGGAGGTCTTGCCGGTTCCCGTAGCCAGGGTCAGCAGTATCCGGTCCACACCCGAGACGATTCTCTCCAGCACGTTGTTCACCGCGATCTCTTGGTAGAAACGGATCTGCCACGAACCGCTCTTGTCGGGGAACTGCACAGCGGCAAAGCGGTTCCGCCAGGCGTTCTGCACGGCAAAGGTCAGTTGCCATAACTCTTCCGGCGTCGGATACCGGGCCAACTCCCTCTCGACACCGTTCTCCATGTCGATGCCGTAGATCCCCTGACCGTTGGTGGCGTAGGTGAAGCGAACCGTCAGCTTGGCGGCGTACTCCTTGGCCTGACCGACCCCTTCCGTCAGCGGCTTATCCCACGCCTTGGCCTCCACCACCGCCAGCTTGGTGTTGCGGTACTCCAGTACATAGTCGGCCTTGAGCGCCTTCCCCCGCCTGCCGTGCCCCTCGATCCGCCCCTGGGTGATGTGGTATTCGCGCCGGATGCGGCTCCCCTCCACCACACCCCAACCTGCGGCAGCAAGGGCGGGATCAATATATTCGGCGCGGGTTTCGGTTTCGTTCACGGACAGACCTCGTGTTGATTCACGCGGAGGGAAGGTGAAGCCGCCGCTGGAAGTTTGTTGACTATGCGATGAAGTCCTTCCGTCAGGGTTGCCCCACCGAAATTTATAAGAAAACCTACGGACAAGTTCATCAATCGCAGATAGGTCAGAAGCTGTTTGCTGTGTACGGGTATGAGCTTCTCTACGGATTTCAGTTCGACGATGACTTGACTTTCAACCAACAGGTCGGCTCGAAATCCCTCTTCAAACACTATTCCGTCGTATTCAAACCGGATCACTTTTTGACGTTCGACATGAAAACCACGCTTTTGCAGAGCCTTGGCAAGCACCATCTCATAGACCGATTCCAGTAGTCCTGGACCAAGATCAATATGAATCTTCATCGCCGCATCCACGATGGAACCGGTTATGTCATCTAGCTCTTTCATTGTTCACTCCTTTTATCACAGTGGCACGCGGAGGCGCGGAGGACGCGGAGAGAGTCAAAAACGAAACGATTCCTGGTTCAACCAAAAGATTGAAGATGTAAGTGCTTGGTCTTCTCCGCGTACTCCGCATCTCCGCGTGAGTCACCGTTCGAAAGTTTTGCGTTTAAGCAAACAACATGCTGATTATGCTGGATTGTTTACCCTGGGAGCGTGTCAGAGCGGGTTAGCTTTTATACAAAAATCAGCAAACTGCTAGCATGGTATTGCCGTGCTCAAGAACATAGTCGGCGTCAGAGGGGGCTATATATTCGGCTCTGCTTCAGCTTCGTCCTTGTCGTTCCTGAGCTGCTGCGGGTTACGACTAAATGAGACAAGTTAATAATATTAGGTCATTGAAGTATTTATGCCTATTATTTGCTGCTTGCGCCAAAACAAAATTATTCCAAAACGGATCATAGCGCCGGAAGTGAAATGAACCGGTCCCTTGGTCAGTCGATTTGATATACCTTGCGGGCAAACAGCATTGTCATTGCTCTGAACTCTCACTATAAAATCCGGTTCACGTCAGCGTTTCCGGTTTTATTGCTGTGGACTATAATCCTCCAACCCCTTGCGGGAGGGGGGGAGAGGGTGGGGGAGTTTAATGTAAAAACAAACCAGACAACACCGGGTTACTTGATTTTTTTCGTTCGCGATCCTTTTCCCGGGGGGAGAAAGTTTTCTTCCGACACCACTGACTTGCCGGTCTTTGCCTCCAGGGCCTGACGCGCATGTTTGGCTATCGCTCCACCTTTTGTTGCGGCTTCCTTGTTTTCGGCCATCCCGGTGGCGTCGTCTGTTTCGGCGATCTGCCGGGTCGATAACTCCGCAAGTGCGGTAAAAATCAGTTCCGCCTCGCTCATATGATCGCGCAGGTTGTGGGTCTGCAACCCCTTCAGATCCTTGTGCTCCTTTACGCTCACTCCCGACCACTCCTGATGGATGATGTTGGTGAGAATGGCGAATTCGTCGCCTTTTTTGATGTCGTGGTTGGCCCAGTAGTCGGTCAGTTTGTTGCGCGTCTCCTGGCCGGTCATCCGCTGCTGAATCCACTTTTCGCTCCGGCCATGCTTCTGCCACGTCTCGCGAGCGCGGTCCAGCGACAACCCAGGATCAGACATCTCTTTCATCCGCTCATAGCCGACCTTGGCCAGCCAGAGTTTAATCGGCTCAGCCTTGGGGCTTGGAACGGATTGTACCAACCGCAGGAGAGTTTCAGCCGTAGCAACGTCGGTAAGACGCTGTCTGCCATCCTCAGCGGCCATTTTCAACTGGTAACAGTTTGTTACCAGTTGGCTCCCTTCTTTGCTTAGGCGGCCTTTCAAAACCTTCCAGTATTTTCTGGCCGATTGATAGTCCTGTGACTGGATCAGAACGTGAACGATATCCACCACCGAGAACCACCAGGTTTCCGTTTTCTCGTCATAGACGCGGCGGATTTCGTGTGCTTCGAAAAGAGCTGGCTGAATGGGCATGGTCGGTCTCCTTAAAGTCGGCCGGTGAAGGCTTGGTCGAGGAGGGATTTTTTGAGGGCGTCGAGAGAGGAGAGTTTTTGTCGGTAGATGGATTCGAGGCGTTGGGATTCTTCGTGAAGTACGTCCAGTTTTTTGGCTAGTTCCTTTTGTTTCGTAATCGCTGGCAGCCACACACGATACTCAAAAAGATGTTCGCGATTAACTTTCGGCATCCCTGCACGAGCCGACCCTTGGATTGCATAGTCAGTGAAGTCTTTACTCAACAATAGATGGTAGAGGAAATCACGAGTAATCACCTTTGGAAATGGCGAAAGCGGATACATGTCGGCACTACATAAACCGTTAAAGTCTGGACGAGCAACTTTCATAAGGTAAGGACGAATCTTGCTGTAAAGCACCATTGTATCGTCAAAAATAAATTTTCCTGAAATCAACCCTTCTTCCCTTGCAGTCTTAAGTTCAACAAAAACCCCAGTTTGTGACTCAATGTTTCCCGCCCCAACGTGAGTCAAGTCAAGGAACTCATCTTTGCGAGGATCGACGAGTTTTGAAGTAATGGCACATACATCTGTAAGATTCCTTTCTGACCACCCCTCGCCTCGCTGGCTAAACACAGCTTGTAGCTGGCTTTCAAAGAGGGCACGGGCGTTGAGGAGGTTCTTTTCAGCGTTGGCCTTGGCGGTGGCGATGCCATCAAAGGCTTCGTCGAGGATGCCGACGATGCGCTGCTGTTCGGGGAGAGGGGGGAAGGGGATTCTCAGCGCCGCAAGCTTAGATGCGTTGAAACCACCTTGTGCACTACCTGCAACACCATCTTGTATTGATTTCCAATAACCTGCAGTTTGGAAAAAAAATGATACAAATTCTGGCAATAAATTTTTATCTGACAACCGTAGCCTGATCAGATAGGATGCGAATACCGAGTCAGGTGGATCGGAAACAAGGTAACTTTTACCAGTAGTAGCCCCAGTTCGTGCAAAAACTATATCACCAGTAGCCAATAAAAATTTTGTTTGTAACGCAGTGTCAATTTTGCAGAAAGGGACAATACTCCAGTCAACTTGATCGTTTTGAATATCAGTTATACGAAGAAAGTGTGGGCCGATAGGATCACGGGATGCGCTTTCAGTATAACCATAGTTAATTGTTGATATAGATCCAAGTTCTTTTATCTTCCATCCCGCCTTCATACTCTTACCTTCCCCTCGGCAGCATCTTCCCGCTCATTTTTATACTTTCCGTATCGCTGCCCAAACCAACCTGATTTGTAATTGTGGCGAATCTGCCATAATTGCATCATTCCATAAACGTAAAGCTGCTCAGTCCTTCTTGCATTTTAATCCCATCGAATTCGATGGGATTAAAAAAACTCGTAAAGTGCGGTGAAGGCCGGATAGTACTGCTCTAATATAGCGGTGGCAATCTCCACAGCTATACAATGACTCTCTTCCGTCATGTGCGCTCTCCTCTTCTCTGCTGATCGCGTGCCTGCAATCTTGCCTTCGTCATCCGCTCCCGCAAACCGCCGTCATTGAGAAAATCCTTTTCCAGTCGCTTCAATTGCTGATCTAGTAGATAATTCGCCTGATGAATCAGACAGATGGCGATGTTGGCAATCACCTCAGAGGAACGGGTCTCCATGAAGTCGCGGTAAGTCTCGTACGTAGTAGCGGCGTCACGACTCAGCTTTCTGACGTAACGCGCTTCTTTGGAATCTTTATCCCAGATGAGAAGATCGCGCACCTTGAGAAAATCCCGGTAATCCTCCAATAGCTCTTCCAGGCTGGCCCGTGCCACATTGGTCAGTTTGATCTCCATCTCCTTTGATGTCGTCGCCGCCTTGCTCCCCTCAACAATATTCTGCTTCCCCGAGCGGGCCGCCTGCACCATCTGATCAACAGTCCGGTCCCCTCTCTTGAGAAATCGAGTGCAGAACCGGTAGGTTATCCGGTAGACAATCTCGGATTTCTGATAGGACAGCAGTGTCTGATAGTCTCCTCGGGGAGGCAAAATAGAACTATGGGAATCATGGGAATCATGAGAAGTATCGGAAGGAGCTTTCCTATTATTCATATAATTCCCATTATTACCCTCGGAGTCCTTGTTCATAACAGCTCCCGAATCCGCTCCAAAACCGTTGCACTCTCGGCATCCAACGCGGCGATCTCGTCCATTATCTCCTCGGGGCTCCGGTGGACAACCTCTTCACCGCCATTGGGATTCTTCACGGACAGATCGAACGTTGCCTTGTCGATACCGGTAACATCCACGCTCCAACTCTTGGGGGAGTCGGCGAAACTCTTCTGCAACTCGATGAACTCGGCCAGATCGGCGTCATTCAACGGGTTGGTCTTCCCCATGTTGCGACCGGGATCGAGCGAGTAGTACCAGACCTTCCTGGTGGGCGCTCCCTTCTCGAAGAAGAGGACCACGGTCTTCACCCCGGCTCCCTGGAAGGTGCCGCCGGGACAGTCAAGGACGGTGTGCAGGTTGCAGCTCTCCAGCAGGAGCTTGCGGAGGCTCACCGAGGCGTTGTCGGTGTTGGAAAGAAAGGTGTTCTTGATGACGACTCCGGCCCGGCCACCGGCCTTGAGCATCTTGATGAAATGCTGGAGGAAGAGAAAGGCGGTCTCGCCCGTCCGGATGGGGAAGTTCTGCTGCACCTCCTTCCGCTCCTTGCCGCCGAAGGGGGGATTGGCCAGGATGACATGGTGGCGGTCCTTCTCCTGAATGTCGGCCAGGTTCTCGGCCAGGGTGTTGGTGTGGATGATGTTAGGCGCTTCGATGCCATGAAGGATCATGTTCATGATGGCGATGACGTAGGCCAGAGACTTCTTCTCCTTGCCGGAGAAAGTCCGCTCCTGCAACGTCTTCAGGTCGGAGGTCGTCAGATCGGGCTGATTTTTCAAGTAGTCGAAGGCTTCGCACAAGAACCCCGCGGAACCGACGGCGCCGTCATAGATCCGTTCGCCGATCCTGGGGGCGACCACCTGTACGATGGCGCGGATGAGCGGGCGGGGGGTGTAATACTCGCCGCCATTTCTCCCGGCGTTCCCCATGTTCTTGATCTTGGCCTCGTAGAGGTGGGAAAGTTCGTGCTTCTCCGTCTGGGAGTTGAAGCGGAGCTCATCGATATGGTCGATGATGTCCCGCAGGATGTAGCCGCTATGGATCTTGTTCTTGATCTCCCCGAATATCTGGCCGATCTTGTATTCGATAGTGTTGGGGCCGGTAGCCTTCTGCTTGAAGCTGTTGAGGTAGGGGAAGAGCTTGCCGTCCACGAAGTCCCGCAGATCGTCCCCGGAGAGCGCGCTGTTGTGGTCCAGCTTGCCGTCGTCCCCCTTGGGCGCAGCCCAACTTTCCCAGCGGTACTGCTGGTCAAGGATGAAGGAGTACGCTTTCCCCTCCATGGCCGCTTCCATGGACTTGTCCTGCTCCAGGCTGTCCAGGTATTTCAGGAAGAGGAGCCAAGAAGTCTGCTCCGCGTAGTCCAGCTCACTGGCGCACCCCGCTTCCTTCCGGAGGGCGTCGTCGATATTTTTGAATGCTTGTTCGAACATGGGGACCTTTTCTGGTTGAGATGATGGGTATACCGGCAAGAAATCGGGACGTCTCGGCGCGATGCGGTAGGGACAAGGCATGCCTTGCCCCTACGTAGATTATTAACAGAATCGTTGTCGACATTCCATGAGAATCTGTCGTTTTCGTGAAGAATTATTTATCTCATTAAGGGCGAATTCCAGGGCATCAAACCGTAATCTTCTTCCCCCGCAACGACCATCCTCCCGCCGTTACGTCGTAGGCCAGTTCGAACGTCTCCTTCCCGTCCCACACGGCATAGTTCAGGATCGTTGCCGCCCCCTCCTTGGAGGACCAGCTGTAGCAGATCTCCTGAACAGCCACCCTTTTCCCCTTGATCTCAAACCAGACGGGCTTGACGACTCCCTTGTGGAAGATGGCAGCTACTCGGATCCGAAGGTCAAGTTGTATCGTTTCTACGCGCATGCTGGAATGGTATCAAATGATAACTATGCGCTGTCAAGCAGAATTTCAGAGTGGCGGCTGGATGTAAAATGGTTGATAACTCACTGATTTTGGGTAGTTATCCACGTTACAGGAACTATCGTTATAAAGCTATGTAGCTGATTTAGCGAATACTTTACCCGTCCGGTCATTCTTTGAGCGGCTTTATCCACATTGCCTGTGGAAAACTCTTGGGATAACTTCTGGAAAAGGTGGGTAACCTGCGGTGAGACCGACGCGGATAGCAGATTGCCTCCTCATTGGGCACTCTGCCGGGGGAATCGTAATATGGCGGGGTAGCAGGCAGGCAAAAGTCCCCTGCTCAATGGGCAGAGTGGGGTACATTGTGGAAGGCGCACTTTACGGCCTGCCGGATCTCCTCACTGGAAACCGTGGAAACCGGGACAGATTTATTTATCGTGGAAACCGGGACAGATTTATTTATTGCCAATGAATCTGCGGCACACAAATATCACGAAATACATGCTACTTCACGCTCTTCGTGACAGGATCGGAATCGAAAGGAATTAAAGAACGTTGAGACAGGTGGGGTCAGACCCTCAAGATGACAAATTGAAAATACAATCGTGGCAACTTAAAAGCCCACCTAACCCTAAACTGCCACTTCTGTACGTTGCCAGTTTCCGGCTTACGCAGATTAAGGCATTGAGAGCCGAGGCCAAGCGACACGTAAAACTACCGTTCCTTCGCACCTCTAGCCTCATGAATAGTGTTCAGACCATAACAGCAACGCCTCAAAAAAACAACGTGATATAGTAAATGGTTCATAACTATTTACCCCATCTTGGCTTTTCCTCGCCCCTCCCAGACCCGCAGCAAATCCCCTCGTCTGCTCCCTTAGCCACCCCGGAATCCGCACCATCGCCAGGGTTAAAGTCCAGTCCCCTGCCCGCCCTTAAGCATCTCTACCGTCGTTCAAACAGCTCTCTTCCCGATGGTGTCTTTAACGCACCAAAGTGTGAGGCTAAGGGCCATAACCAAACCGGACAACGCCGGCGTTTACTGAACATTCATCGACTTGGCAACAAATTCTGCCAAAGGTTTTATTTCTTTCCGCGAACTCGCCGCTTCAAGCACTGCCATATAGTCACCCCGCAGTTCAAGGCGGATTACTGTCCACGGATACCCACCAGACGCCAGCATGGTATTCATCAGGAAGCGGCCCAGTCTACCATTGCCGTCAAAATATGGATGGATATACACGAAAAGAAAATGTCCAAGAACGGCACGTACGGCTGCATTGGGCTCAGCCTCTAGCAAGTCGCACAGTTCCGGCATCATGGCACGGACCGCTTCCCGGGAAGGCGGGACATGAGATGCGTTCCGGATAAATACCTTGTCTGCCCGATAACCGGCAAGATCCACCGGTTTGAGAAAACCGGCATCGACATTTGGTGAAAAAAGCTTGCGATACCATGAACCGTGATCCAGGCGGAATGCTGCGCCCGGGCTTGTACCTGCCAGAATGCCTCTAATCGTTACCTTGACCTCATTATGCGCAAGCCAGTACCCATGAGCGGCCATGGCATTTTTAGCTTCCGCGTCAGAAACATTATCATCGGGATTCCAGTTTCCGGTAGCAACCTTCTGAATAAGTTCGGCAGTGACACGGTACCCCTCAATCGATAGAGAGTGATAGGCATCTGTCTGATAGTTCTCCTCAACAATCTCCATATAGTTATGAATATCCGCAGGAATGCCGGGTTCAGGTGGGAAACAGGCAATTACTGTTTCCCTCATGGCTTGCCACATCAAGCGCATACGAAGAACGTAGGGTGATTGAACTCTCGTGAATTGCAGGCTTGGTGGTGTGACGTTAAATGGATTTGTTTCGTTGACCACAAATCCCGCCGCCCGCATGGTGGCCAGCACATCATCCGCCAATTCTTTACGGCCTGATGCCCGCAATGCACCGACAAGACGTCCAGCGACGGTACTATGACCCCCTTCCAGCAACTCACGATTGAGTTCGGACGCATCACGAAGTTGATGCAGCACAATTTGTGCGTCTTGGGCATAAGTTACGAAAAATGCTTCCGGCGCACGAATGAGTGCTAACGGCAGGATAAGAGCCCTGACTCCATCAACGGCTTGTATCTTTGCCGCCGGCGGGAAATCCTTAGCCTTATAATCAAGGATTGAGCAATCGTTCGGTAGCTGCAACAGGCCGTTTTTCCCAAGCGGCGAGTTAATCACAACTTGCCGTGGCGAGATTGTTGTGCCGGAGTGCAAAAGCAATGAGTATTCCGCCGACACATGCCAATTATCGCCAAATCTCTCATCGCAGTAGCCATGAATAAAGTCACGCATTGCTGCATACCAGGGAGTGCTGTCACCGGTGTCCTCTCCAGTACGTGATGGCATATACCATCCTTTGACAATCAGTCGCAGGAATCCGTTGCTGACAAGACTTTCCCGCTGTAAACGAGTCAGGTCACTGGATTTGACTGCAGTCTTCCCACCATCCTGCAGTTTCTTCAGGACTTCGAGGGCATCAGCAAGTCTGCGTTGTGCCGGCGTTGTTGCCATATCCACACCTCAGTCTCGGCTAGGTTATTTCGTCTTACACTAGCTAGATTATTATGAGTTGTCAACGCTAGATTATAATGTATTGCCGGTAGTAGATTATTCTGTTTTTGAAAGAAAAAAAGGCGACCACGAGGGCCGCCTCTAACCAACCTGCCAACGGCCCTTCCGTTTAGGTGCTCGCAAATATTGGCATAGGGCTTGGTGGCTGCGTAATACTGCGGGGAACAAGGGGACAGGTATAAAATTATAATTTTCCATTGAGAATCCCCCTCTGTCCCGTCCCCCTCTGTCCCCGACAGTTGTCCATAACTGATTCACGGGAACCTGAAGGAATGTAGCTTGTTATCTTGCAATTACAATAATTAGCAAGATAGCAAACCCACCCCAGTGAGTCGTAAGGTGATTCGCGGCAAAGAGTGTACCGTATAACATGTTCGGTATCGATTTTCCGTTCATGGTTCGACAGGCTCACCACGAACGGAAAATAAGGCGGTTATTAAACCTGAATCCGTTCGCCCTGAGCTTGTCGAAGGGTG
>CAIYUY010000151.1 GCA_903929485.1 uncultured Desulfuromonadales bacterium | reverse complement strand
TCTGCACCGTCTGAGTCATAATGATTGCCTCCCTTTAATGGCTGTGGTTGTGGTGATGATAAAGTAGTCGGGTATGGATGCGTCAGGTTCCCCGGTTGAACCTTCGGGGTACGGTAGACCTGCCGGGACTCGATAACGATACGTCCGAGGAGCGGGCGGTGGCACATCTATACCGAACACCGTAAATCTCGCAATACAATCGGCGTCCACTATGCCGGACGCGGCGAGTTGAGCAGTCATCCCCTGCACCAGTTCCGAGTCAAGGTCAAAACTCGTGGAATTATCAAAGAGGAACTTCGTAGCCGCTCCCAGTGGCGAGACGCAGAAGGCTGCAAAGGAAGGGACGCATGATCCCATGATAAGCAAAACTTCATTTTTCGTGGCAATGCGCATGATGACTCTACCTTGTTATTATCTGACAACGTCTCCCATGCCCGACGGTAGAAGCAGACCGGAAAGAAGACCGTCTATGGCCGGATAGGTGGTGGCTACGTCCACGTCGTTGTACCAGGTCTCAATACCTCGGGAAACCATCTCCCGCAGCACCTTGTGGTCCACGTCGGCCAACAATGGCCCGGATAGCGCCCGCAAGGCCGCCTCGCAGGTGGCGTCCTTCAGCCGCTGGGGGATCTGGTTGTTGGGTAGATAGCCGCCGCCGATGAACCCGCCTGATAAAGCGTTCCGCTGGAGAGCGCCCGAGATGGTGACTTCGTAACGTGGCCACTCCAACGCCTGTTCTATTCGCCACCCTTTCCACCGCTCCCGGTACGTGCTGTCCAGATAGGCTGTGGCCTCGCGCAACTTCGCCTCCTGGGTCGCGGTAGTGGCGGCAGACCAGGAAGAGTTGACCCGGTTGGCATGATAGATGAGCGCCTCGGCCACGGAGACATACGATTCGGCGCCGGGGATGCCGGCGCCGGTTTCGACGATGAGGGACATGGCTTACCCCAGAAGCAAGGCTACATGCTCCTGCTGCACGACCTTGGTGCCGTAGGCCAGGGCCAGCACCCAGGAGCGTTGACCCCACTGGGCCACGTCCATGAGCAGATAGGTCAGGCCGGAGCCGTCGCTGATCTGCAACTGCTTGATGGTGGGGTTCTCCGGCACGAGGGGCGGCCGGAAGACCCCCACCACGGCGGAGCGTTCGAAGGCCAGATTGGCGGTATAGTTCCCCCCCACCGTAATAGCCGCCGCTGAAGCGGCCTGCCGCAGTCCGGGACGATTCAAGAAGCCGCTCTTGAGGCCGGTGGCGGCCGTGGCGGCCCCGGTGACGTACTTGTTGTTGGCGTCGCCGGCGAAAGAGATAATATCCCCCGGCACGGTGCTGATGGAGGTGCCGCCGATGGTGATATCCTGACCGGAAACGGTGCTGGTGCTGACCACGCCGGTGCCGGTGGCGGCAGAACTGGTCCCCGCCGTGTGTACTCCGATTCCGGCTGATTCGCTCAGCTGAAAACCGAACTGGCGCAGCAAGGTGCCGGTGCGCCGTTCCGTATCGCTCCCCGCCTGATAGGCGAACTGGATAATATTCTGGTTGCGCAGGTTCAGACCGGCGGCGGTATTGAATACGCACTGCAAATCCGCCATGGGTGCGCCGTTGTCTCGCAGGATCTTGTACAGGTTGGTCAGCGCCGTCAGGTCGGAGGCGAAGGGGGTGGTGCCGGGTGTGCCGTAGGCACGACCGGCGCCGCATTTGATCTGCAGGGCTGCGTCGGCTTCCACCAGGTTGCGCAAGGTGCGCATCCCCTGGCTCACCATCTGCCGCGCCCATTCCGAGGAATCCGCGCCGTTGTCCAGGGTGCGCATCTGTTCCCCGGTGAGGTACCAGGAGACCTGTTTCACCCCGGTAATCTGCACGGTGACATTGCTGGCTGTGGCGTCGTCACCCTGGGGGGCATAGGCGGCCGGCACGAAATCGGTGGCGGCGCGGAGCGGCGCAACCGGGACGATAACGCTGTCACCCTTGGCGACTCCTTTACTGTCAAAATTGGTGGTGATGCCGTCCACAACTCCGAACGGTTCAGCGGATACGTTCTGCGCCGCTGCGAACAATATGGGCGCCAGTGCGGTAAGGATGTTGGCCATGATATGTTACTCCTGAAGTGTCCCGCCGGAAGCCATGTAGGCGGCGCGGGCCGTAGGTTTGAGGTTGTTGAAATCGGCTATGTTGATTGTTTTGCCGCCCCCGCTGCCGGTGCTACCTTGGCTTCCTGATCCGGACGAGCCGGAGGGTTCAAAGGCGCGGCCGAAGGTGACCACATCGGCCTTCATCTCGGCGATGAGGGCACTAATGGTGAAGGGTTTGCCTGCCGCGTCGATCCGGACGTTGCCGGCTTCGTCGACCACCACCGGGCGGCCGTTGTCGTCCAGGCGGGTTTGACTCCGGACATGGGGCATGAGCAGCTTGGCCGATCCCTTTTCGGCGGCTATGGCCTGACTGGCCGTGGCGATGAGCACGTTCTCCTCCAGGCTCTTGCCCAGGGTGGAGAGTTTGCCGGAAAGGGTGTCGATCTCTTTCTTGTGGGCGTCCAGGAGTTGTTTCTCCCGTGCTTCCCAGTTGCCCGCGGCTTTCAGTTTCTCCGCTTCCGTGGCCGCCGCCTGCTCCTTGAGGGTGCGGTATTCGTCGGCGTCGATCCCTTCCAGCTTCTTCAGCTCCTTGAGCTTGCCGATGAGCTCGGCGTTTTTGCTTTTGAGGCCGGTGGTGTCGGCCTCCAGAGTCGCGCCTAACGCGGTTTTCTCTTCTTCGGTTTCCGCAACGACCTTGCCGTCTACGATTTTCATGCTGGCCCCCTAGGGATTCAATGTTGAATGTTGATTGTTGAATGTTGAATTCAATCCAAAATTCAACATTCAGCATTCAGCATTTCTTTTCACAGCATCTATCATAAAAGCGGGACAAACTCTGGCCGATGATGTCACTATTTTCGATGGGGGATGAAAAAAGGCAATGTTGAATTTTAAATGTTGGATGTTGAATTCAATTTAAAATTCAAAATTCAACATTCAAAATTGCTTTTCACCGGGCATAAAAAAACCCCTTCCGGGGAAAGGGAAGGGGTCAGGGGTGCGGCGGGTGATGTGGTGGGTGTGTAGGGGCGATTCATGAATCGCCCTTACCGGTGTCTGGGGTCAGGCTTTGGTTCAGGTGCTTTGGGGGAGTCGGAGGGTGGACACGGGTTGTAGGGGCGATTCATGAATCGCCCCTACGGTCATGCCGGTTCGAATCGAATACCGTGGTCGCCTGGGTAGGGTTTACGGTGGGATACCTGAGTGCTGAATATTTCGTTGGGTATTCCTTCACCATCAGGGAATGCCTTACAGTAAAACCCAAACATCTTACCCTTTGGGTTCTCTATTTGATGCTTACATTTGAGACAATCCGGTTCCGGTCCTATCATGGGGTAATTCCTCCGTACTGGATAGTGTACTCGTCTTGAATGAGTTTGGCAATCTCAGATGATAAACTTCTCGGAAACGGGTTATTGCGGTACTCCGACCATGCCTCCGCAATAAGTTCCCCAGTGCTTTCCTTTGCATACTTGGACACCAGTTTTTCAACGGTATCCCCATTCGCCGTATGGTTGGCTATAATTTGTGCCAGTTTAGGGTTGTTCCTGATTCCCAATAGTGCATCAAGCTGATGAGCTACCTCGTGATCAACGACAGATTTCACATGTTCCGCTCCAACCGGATGGAACCCTGTGTCGACACACCTCTTGGTCGTAGCCTCAAATTGGGCAAAATCAGCGGCATATTTGCTGTTAACAGCAATCCCTTTACGGTATTTATCGCCATATGAATACGCCATTACATTGCCTGGAGTCTTCCCTGCCTGTTTCCGTGCGTTTTTGAGTAACTGTTCTTCGGTGTAGATTGAGCCATAGTGCGGGCGAAGGTACTTATCCATATATTCTTCAACAAAGTACCGTTGAGCTTCCTGGGTGGTGCCTATGAACTTGAAGTTCGGCCGTAACTCCGGGAACTCTTGCAGATGATCAAATATTGATTGGTTCCACGCATTAGCCACAGCAATATCTGCACCCTTGTACCGGGCAACATCGGCGAGGTTGTTATCCATGGCATATTTTGCGGCAGCGGCAACGTCTTTTTGTGGTACGTACTGCGGTTTTGGTGGCGGCGCCTGGACACTTGCCAACTCCCGCACCTTCACCGGCCGCCCTCGCTGATCCACCATATCCTTCAAATCAGCCTTGCCGTCCCGCCACAACTCGAACCGCCCCTTGCCCAGCACTTCTTTCTGAAACGCTTCCGGCTTGCTCTTGAGCCAAGTCCC
>CAIYUY010000150.1 GCA_903929485.1 uncultured Desulfuromonadales bacterium | reverse complement strand
CTCCCTGGTCAGTTCCCCCACCACCATTCCCAACCGTTCCGAGCCGGCGGCGCCCACGGTGTCGCCGTCACTCCCGTCGGCCAGTTTCTCCACGGTGAGGGTTACGTTTTCGATCTTCCCCTCCCTGAAGAGTTTTATTAATACCTTGCTCCCCACCGCAGTGGCGGCGACGGTCTTGGGAAGTTCATTCATCTCCTTGATGGCCTTGCCGTTGAACTCCAGGATTATGTCACCGTTTTTGACCCCCGCCTTTTCCGCGGGACTACCCTTGGAAACATCGGCCACCAGCGCCCCCTTCTCACTCTCCAAGGCAAAGGCCTTGGCCAGCTCCGGCGTTACCGGCTGGATGGAAACCCCCATCCACCCCCGGGTCACTTTTCCCGAGTCCCGCAACTGGTTGACCACTGATTTGGCCATGTTCACCGGGATGGCGAAGCCGATCCCCCCTCCCCCCCCCGCGATGATGGCGGTGTTGATCCCGATGACCTCCCCCCGCAGGTTGAAGAGGGGGCCCCCGGAGTTGCCGGGGTTGATGGAGGCGTCGGTCTGGATGTAGTCATCATAGGGGCCGCTGCCGATGACTCGACCCATGGCGCTGATGATCCCGGCGGTGACGGTCTGGGAGAGGCCGAAGGGGTTACCGATGGCCATGGCCCATTCCCCCACCTCGATCTTGTCGCTGTCCCCCAGGGGGGCGAAGGGGAGCTTCTCCTTGGCCTCAATCTTGAGGAGCGCCAGATCCAGTTTCTCGTCGCTCCCCTTGACGACCGCCTTGTACTCGTTATGGTCGCCGGGAATGGCGATCTTCACCTTCACCTCGTCCATCCCCGCCACCACATGGTTGTTGGTAAGAATATAACCGTCATCGCTGATGATAAAGCCGGAGCCGAGGCTTCGCTGTTCCCTCTGGCGGAGCTGGGGCTGGTTGTTGAAAAATTGTTCGAAAAACTCCTGGAACGGTTCGTTGGAAGGGTTCATCTGGGGGCGGCGCGTCTGCTGCTGGGGCTGGGGATGTTTGGCCGCGCTGATATTGACGACGGTGGGTTTCAGTTGCCTGGCCAGATCGACGAAGTCGGGGCCGACCCCCTTGGCCGTTGCGGGGGAGAATGCGAGGGTTGTCAGAAGCAGGGCCGCCGGTATCAACCGGCTTAAACGGTATGCTGGGGTGAACATGGGAGCCTCCTGTTCGTGGTATGAGTCTGCCGACCCAATGTAATAAGCTCCGTCGAATTTGTCAACGGCAACCGTTGAACCGAGCGTACTTGAAACTGTAGAGCCGGATGCGGTTTTTGTTCCCACGGGAAACCCGACGTGGTATTTTTGCTGGCAATGATGGCTGCGGAGGGGTGACCCATGGCGAAAGGGTATGATGGGAACAGGGAACAGAAAGAGCTGGTGGCCTCCTTCGGCAAGAGCCTGGGGAAGCGAGCCAAGTTTGCCTGCGAATGGTGCGGGGCGAAGGATGATCTCAGACCGTGGGAGTACCGTTCCGGTGAAGAGCCGGCGCCGGAACTGCTGGCGCTTCTCTGCGGCCGTTGTCGGGTCATCGCCGATGGGGGGAAAGCCGAAGAGGGTGAGTTGCATGCCCTGCGTAACGCCCTCTGGAACGATTTGGAGGCCATCGCCGGTGGCGCGGGGAGGGTTCTGCTTCGGAGCAAGGTCCCCTGGGCGCGTGAGGCCATCGAAGAAAGCATCTACGATGAGGAGCTAAAGGAGAAGTTGTTCAAGGAGTCGCGGTAGGGGTGTCGTCATGATCACTGACACGATTACCATAACCCTTCCACCCTGGGTTGGGGAGTTCCTGGGGGCGGATGAGCTCTTCCTTCCGACGGCGGAAGAGCGGATGCGGCTGGTGGTTACCCTTGCCCGGCTGAATGTGGAACGGGGGAGCGGTGGTCCCTTCGGAGCCGCTCTGTTCGAAAGCGAAAGCGGCCGGTTGGTGGCCGTCGGGGTCAACCTGGTGGTAAGGGGGAACTGTTCCATCCTCCATGCCGAGATGGTCGCCCTGGTGCTGGCCCAGCGAATGCTCGGGAGTTTTGATCTGAGCGGTCCCGGTATCCCGGCGTGCCAGCTGGTGACCAGCGCCGAACCGTGCGCCATGTGTCTCGGAGCCATCCCCTGGTCGGGGGTGCGACATTTGCTCTGCGGGGCGCGGGGTGCGGATGTGGAGGAGGTCGGATTTGACGAGGGGGCCAAGCCGGCAGAGTGGGTGGAAACTCTGGAACGGCGAGGTATCCGGGTCGTTGGCGACTGCTGTCGTGACGAAGCAGTGGCCGTTCTCCGGCAGTATGCAGCGGCAGGGGGAGCGATCTATAACGGAGGGTGGGCATCGGGCTCGTGACGGAGCTTCTCGCCGGATATCCGAAACGTCAAAGCTGTGAGATCGGGGTTTGACCTATGAGAGGCTATGGGGTATATATTTAATTTCAGATCAGCCGGTTATAAACAGCGATAGGCCACAATGATTATCCCCGAATCCTATCAGGGCAAAGAGCAGTCGTACTTCAAGCACCTCCTGCTGAAGGCGTACCTGCAACGACTATTCATGATCGTCGGGCAGCATCAGCGAACCATCTGTTACGTGGACTGCTTCGCCGGGCCATGGAATTCACAGGGGGATGAGTTGGAGGATACTTCCATCGTCATCTCTCTCAATCTCATCAACGAGTGTCGAAAGGCGCTCCTGAGACTAAATCCCCGGATTCAATTCAGAGCATTGTACATAGAAGAGAAACCCCGTCGTTTCAAAAAACTCCATGAGTACCTCGCAACACGACCTGACGACGGCACGGAAACTCACGCACTGCAGGGCAGGTTCCATGAGTTGCAACAGGAGATACTCGCGTGGTGCGGCTCCGATAGCTTTGCCTTTTTCTTCATAGATCCGACCGGTTGGAAAAATGCCGTTGAGCTACGGACCCTTCACCCATTCCTCCTCCGTCGCAATTCTGAGTTCCTTATTAACTTCATGTACGATTTTTTGTCTCGGACCTTGCCTCAGCCAGAGTTCCAGGATGATATGGAACACATTTTTGGAATCCTTCCGGTTACTCAGGGAATGATACCGGAGGAACGTGAAAACCATCTCATCACTCTCTATCGGAACAATCTGAAGCAAGTGATTCCCAGAGGGAAAGGGAAGCCACAGACTGCGTATGTCAAGGTACGGAAGCCGACCCGAGACCGGACACTTTACCACTTGGTCTATCTAACCCGGCATCCCAAGGGGATCGTTGAGTTCATGGAGGCGTCAGAAAAACTGGAACTTGTTCAGAAGAAGATTCGTGCTCTGGCTAAACAGGATGAGCGAATCGGTAAGAGTCAACAGTTTGAGCTGTTCTCCGCCATTGAACACGTAACCAATGACAGGGCCGATATGGACCTCTCCGAAGTAAAGGAATACTGGCTGCAGCTTCTTTCCATAGAGCCGAAAAAATTCGGCATCCAAGAGCTTGCCGATATGCTGGAATGCACAGGCTGGTTCCCGAGCGACTTTCAGAAAGCATTCGGGGAACTGGCGAAGGAAGGAAAGGTGCGTAATCTGGATGGGAAACGGACAAGACCGGTCAATGTCGTCAACTTTGAGAAGAATGAGATGCTTGTGAGGGTGCAGCCATGAGTACTCAATCACGAATAGAATGGACCGAGCAGACCTGGAATCCCGCCGTGGGATGTAGCAAGGTTTCTCCCGGCTGTGCTCACTGCTACGCCGAGGCAATGGCCAAGCGGCTTCAGGCGATGGGAGTCAACGGGTATGAGAATGGCTTTGCCCTGACTCTGCTGCCGCATCGTCTGAATGAGCCGCTTACACGGCGCAAGCCGACGATCTACTTTGTCAACTCCATGAGCGACTTGTTCCACGAGGAGATTCCTGACGACTACATCCGGCAGGTTTTTGATGTGATTCGTCGGGCTCCGCAACACACTTTTCAGGTGCTTACCAAGCGAGCTGAACGGATGTCGACCTTTTTTAGAGACTACCAGCCGCCGCTTAACGCTTGGCTGGGTGTCACTGTTGAGGACCGTCAGTTCGGAATCCCCCGGCTTGATTGGCTCCGTCAGGTTCCGGCGCAGATTCGCTTTATCTCCGTGGAACCGCTCCTGGAGGATCTGGGCAAGTTGAATCTGAGCGGCATTCATTGGGTCATCGTTGGCGGCGAATCCGGTCCCAAGGCCCGGCCCATGCGCCAGGAATGGGCGCTCAACATCAAGCGCCAGTGCGAAGAGCAGCAATCCGCATTTTTCTTCAAGCAGTGGGGGGGATGGGGCGCGGACGGGAAGAAACGGGCAAAAAAGGAGAACGGACGGCTTTTGCAGGGGAGAACGTGGGATG
>CAIYUY010000149.1 GCA_903929485.1 uncultured Desulfuromonadales bacterium | reverse complement strand
GGCACATGCCCGGACTCTATCTTCGCCAGATCGAGAATCTGGTTGATCAACTTCAACAGATGCCATCCTGCCTGAAGAATTTGGGCGATACTCTCGGCCTGACCGGGGGTTGGGGTCGTGGCGTCGGACTCCAGCAACTGAGCGAAGCCGAGGATGGCGTTCAACGGACTCCGTAATTCATGGCTCATGCTGGAAAGGAATTCCGATTTGGCCAGGTTGGCTTTTTCCGCCAGTGAACGGGCGCTTTCCAGCTCACTGTTCTTTTCCAGAAGCACCAGATCCAGCCGTTTACGTTCCGTGACGTCCCGCGCCGCGGCGAACACCCCCTGCAGTCTCCGATTTCGATCGTACAACGTGGTGGCGTTCAGGGAGACAACCGTTTCTTTCCCGTCCCTGGCGCAGGCGGTGAGTTCGAAGTTGGTGACCTTTTTTTCGCTCAACACCAGTTTAATGCTCGTCCCGGCTCGCTCCTGATCGGTGAAGTACTCCTTGAAGGGAGCGCCGATCAACTCGTCCCGTGTGCAGCCGGTGAGGGCCTCCATCTGTTTGTTCACGTCGGTGATGATACCGGAGGGGTCGGTGGTCATGAGCGCGTCGATGTTGGATTCGAACAGGGAGCGGGTGTAGAATTGATAATCCCGCAGCCGTTGAGCCAACTGCTTCTGCTCTTCTTCGATCTGCTTGCGCACGGTGTTGTCGGTGCCGATGAGGAGGTAGCCGATGATGGCGTCCTGAGCGTCCCGCAGGGCGGTTACGGAGACCACCGCCGGGAAGCGGCTCCCGTCTTTCCGGATGTAGGTCAGCTCGTAGATATCCTCGATTCCTCGGGAGGCCTTGAAAACCAGCGCCTCGAACCCCGGCGTGATGGGGGTCCCCAGTTCGCTGCTCAACGCCTGGGCCCGGGCGATAACCTCCTGGGGATCGGAGATGTCCGCCGGGGTGATCCGGTTCATGACGTCGGCTGCCGCGTACCCCAGCATCCGTTCGGCTCCCACGTTGAAGATCTGAATGACCCCCTTGGCGTCGGTGGCGATGCTGGAGAAGTTGGCGCTGTTGAAGATGGCGCTCTGCAGCGCCCCGGCCTTGAGGAGCGCCTCTTCCGCCTGCTTGCGCGCGGTGTTGTCTGTGCCGATGAGGAGGTAGCCGATGATGGAGTCCTGAGCGTCACGCAGGGCGGTTACGGAGACCACCGCCGGGAAGCGGCTCCCGTCTTTCCGGATGTAGGTAAGTTCGTAGATATCCTCGATTCCTCGGGAGGCCTTGAAGACCAGCGCCTCGAACCCCGGCGTGATGGGGGTCCCCAGTTCGCTGCTCAACGCCTGGGCCCGGGCGATGACCTCGTGGGGATCGGAGATGTCAGCCGGTGTGATCTTGTTCATCACGTCGGCGGCCGTGTACCCCAGCATCCGTTCCGCCCCCACGTTGAAGATCTGAATGACCCCCTTGGCGTCGGTGGCGATGTAGGAGAAGTTGGCGCTATTGAAAATGGCGCTCTGCAAAGCGCCTGACTGTAGCAGTGACTCGTCCTGAATCTTCAGGAGCCGTTCGGTTTCCAGTTGGATCAGATTCTTGAGCCGCTTCTCTGTCTCTCGATGGAACAGATAGGCGAACAGAAGGGTGAAGAGGAGCGACAGCAACCCGGCGGCGACGATGACGCCAAGGAGGCGGCGCATGTCCTCTTGGAACTTCGCTTCACGCTGCGCCAGGAGACAGCTGCTGTCGTGAGTGGCTGCATACTGTTTCTGAAATGCTCTGTCGTCGGCGGGGGAAGCGCCGCGGCCACCGCTTTGGGCTTCCTTCAATTGGGAGAGGAGTGCGTCGGCGCCGCGTAGCGCCACGGCGTACTTACGGCTCTCAGCCGCGGCCCGGACTTGCCCGAAAATAGAGAACGATACCGCTGCCGCCAAGGAGAGGAATAGGGCCGTTCCCACAAGGGATGCGATTAGTTTGCGGTTGTATTTCAAGGGTTTGTCTCCTGGCTGTAATCGATGGTCGTAGGGATGCCCCTTGCGGGCATCACGTCTGATTCGTACCGTTTCATGTTGTTTTCACCGGAGTGAGGGGGATTTTCACCGTAAAGGTAGTCCCGACGTTGACTACGCTCTCCACCAGCAGTTCTCCTCCGTGTTTTTTGATGATCTCGTAGGAGATGCTGAGTCCCAGGCCGGTCCCCTTTCCCACATCCTTGGTAGTGTAGAAAGGGTCAAAGATCCGGTGCCGGATTTCCTCGGGAATACCGCAGCCGGTGTCGCTCACCGAGGCATAGACGAAGAACTCGTCATGGCGGCACCCGAGGATGATCTCTCCCGGCGGAGTAATGGCCTGTCCGGCGTTGATCAACAGTTTCAGAAAGAGTTGGTTCAATTGGCCGGGATGGCAGAGCACCGGCAGATCCGATTCGTACTCTTTCCGGATGGTCGCCACTTTTTTTAAGTCGGTTAAACAGACTGTCAGGGCGTTATCCAGGCAGCTCCCCAGTGTCACCGATTCATACTCCGGCTCGTCCACCCGTGAAAAATTCTTCAGATCCTTGACGATCTTCGCGACCCGTCCCGCTCCATTCAGCGACTCCCTGATCAGGTCGGCCACGTCCGCCAGAATCGTTTCGATCTCCAGGGATTCCCTGCTTTTCGCCATGGCTTCCCGGGTGGGTGGGGGGAGTTCATGGGAGTCGGTTGCCTGCCGGATCCGGTCGAATTGGACTATCTGGTCGAAATATTCCGCCAGTACCCCCAGGTTGCAGGAGATGATCCCCAGGGGAGTATTTATTTCATGGGCCATGCCGGCAGCCAGTTGCCCGACGGAGGCCATTTTTTCGCTCCGCATGAGCGCTTGGTCTTTCAGGAGGAGTTCCTCCCGGTTCTTCTTCTCCTGGGTGATATCCTCCATGGCCAAAAGGATAATGGCCGAGCCGATATCGTTGCGGAAAATCTGCCGGGCGTTGAGCAGAATGCACTTATGCCCGATGCCGGGGAATTCATGTTCCACTTCATAGCCGTTGAACAGGGTGTCATGGGGGAGGATTTCCTCAAAGAGGAGCCGCAAGCGGGGGATGTCCCACTGCCGGTTACCCAAGTCATAGATGAACTTTCCCAGGGTTTCCACGGGCGTCACCTGAAACGTATCGTAGAAGCTGGAATTGGCGGTGAGGATCTTCAGGTCACCGTTCAGCACCACCAACGGCTCCCGCACGGTTTCCACGATGTTCTCGGCATATTCACGGGCATCCTGGATTTTCACCACCATCCGTTCCAGATTTTCGTTCTGCCGGCTGAGCCGGCGTTGCAGGGAACGTATTTTAAGATGGGTCTCCACCCGCGCATAAACCTCCTCCAATTGGAAAGGCTTGGTAACGTAGTCCACTCCTCCCGCATGAAACGCTTTCACCTTGTCCATGGCTTCATCCCGAGCGCTCATGAAAAAAACGGGGATCTCTTTCAGCAATCCATCGGCCTTGAGTTGTTCGCAGAGTTCGTAGCCGTCCATCTCCGGCATGTTGATGTCCAGCAGGATCAGGTCGGGGAGTTCCGCGTGGGCGGCCAGCAGCGCCAGCTTTCCGCTGAGAACCGGCCTGGCTCGGTAGCCTCGCGCCGTGAGCATTCTCGTCAAGAGGAGTGCATTGGCGGGCGCGTCGTCCACGATGAGGATGTTCGGGGTTTTTTGCTCGGCCCGCTCGGTCATGACCTGCTCTTTTTTTGTTTCTTCCGGCACGTTCAACTCCTCGGCGGGCTCATGGTTGGATTATATGAATAGTTGATATTCAATGGATTTTTGTTTTACGCGGCGCTTATTGACCATACTCTTAATCCGGTAGAAAGCACGACAATAGTGAGATTATATTATTCGCGCCGTTTCCTCCGGAGTCCGGGGGAGCTTCACCGTGAATGTGGTCCCGACTCCCACGATGCTCTCCATGAGGAGCTCCCCGTGATGTTTGTTGATGATGTCGCAGGAGATGCTCAGGCCCAGGCCGGTCCCCTTCCCCTCCTCCTTGGTGGTGAAAAAAGCCTCGAAGATCCGTTCCTTAAGCTCATGGGGGATGCCGTGGCCGTTATCCGTCACCGAGCTGTAAACAAAATCGTCATCCTGCCTGGTTTTCAGGGTAATCCGCCCCGCCGGCATGTCGGCGACGGCATGGCCGGCGTTGGTCAGCAGGTTCAAAAAAACCTGATTTAACTGGCCGGGGTGGCAGAGGATTCGGGGGAGGAGTTCGTACTCCTTCACGACTGTCGCCACATACTTCAGTTCGTTGGCCACCATGGTGAGCGCCCCTTCCAGGCAGGTGGTGAGATCGGTGGATTCGTACTCCGTTGCGTCCAGCCGGATGAAGCTCTTCAGGTCGTGCACGATCCGCTCCACCCGCTTTACCCCATCCTGTGATTCGGCAATGAGAGAGGCCCCGTCAGACAGGATCATGGGGATCTCCAGGGTTTTCGACGCCTCGGACAGTCGCCGATGCTGCTCTTGGGTTGCCGTTTGGGCCAGGAGCTCCTGCTGCAGCGTCACGAAGGAGCTCATCTGGTTGAAATAATCGGCAAACTCCCGTAAGTTGCTGGAGATGAAACAGATGGGGTTGTTGATTTCGTGGGCCACGCCGGCGGCCAGCTGCCCCAGGGAGGCCAGTTTTTCCTGGCGCATGACGATCAGGTCCTTCTCCCGGCATTTCGCCACGCTGGCGGCGACCCGCTCTTCAAGCTCGCTGTTCAGCGTCTCAAGGAGGAGCTGCTGCTTTTGCAGCAATTCCTGGGCGTTCCGGCGTTGGGTGACCTCCTGCTGCAACAGTGTCGTCTGTTCCCGCAGCGCCGTGGCGCCGGCCAGCAGCTCTTGCTGATGAAGTTTGATTTTGGTGATGTCACGCACCACGTGGACGCTCCCCATGAGAAGGCCATTCTCGTCATGGATAGGGGTGGCGGAGACCTGAAACCATCCACCCAGCCGCTCTTCATGGATGACTTCGTGGTGTTCCCGGCCATCGGCCAAAAGCCGGCTGTGGGGGCAGTCGGTGGGAGCGCTGTCGGTGCCGTGAACGTGACGGTAGCAGGTCAGTCCCTGGGCATGCTCCGCGTCCACCTTCAGGGCCGCGGCCATGGCGAGGTTGACCCGGACGATGCGGTGATCCAGATCAAGAATGGCCACCAAGTCCGGTATGGTATTAACCGTCTCGCGCCATTCGTTATGGGCCCGGATAATCTTTTTCTGGGCGGTGATCCGCTCAGTGATATCCTCCATGGCCAGGAGGATGATGTGCGAGCTTATATTCCGTCGGAAAATCTGCCGGGCGTTGAGCAGAAACATCTTTTGTCCGATATGGGGAAAATGATGTTCAACTTCATAGCCGTTGAACATGCTGTCATTGGGGAGGATTTCTTCGAAGAGGGTGCGCAGCTTGGGAATGTCCCATTGCCGGTTTCCCAGATCGTAGATATACTTGCCCATGGTTTCCATGGGGGTTGTCTTGAAGGTATCGTAGAAGCTTTGATTGGCGGTAAGAATCTTCAGGTAGGAATCCAGCACCACCAGCGGCTCTCGCACGGTTTCCACGATATTCTCGGCGAATTTTCGGGCGTCCTGAATTTCAGCCAGTAGCCGTTCCTGTTTCTCGTTTTGCCGGCTGAGTCGGCGTTGCAGGGAACGTATCTTCAGATGGGTCTCCATGCGAGTATAGAGTTCCTCCAACTGAAAAGGCTTCGTCACATAGTCCACTCCGCCGAGGCGGAACGCTTTCAGTTTGTCCTCCGTCTCGTCGCGCACACTCATGAAAATGACGGGTATCTCGTTCAGCAGCTCATCCGCCTTCAGTTGCCGGCAGAGTTCGAAACCGTCCATTTCCGGCATGTTGATGTCCAGCAGAATCAGGTCGGGTGGTTGTGCGCGTGCGGCCTCCAGCGCCAGTTCGCCGCTGAGAACGGGCTTGGTCTTGTAGCCCCGTTCCGTGAGCATTTTCTCCAGGAGCAGCACATTGGCCGGCGTGTCGTCCACGATCAAGATATTCGCGGGCTTCCGTTGTCTTTTTTCCGTCATGCTCTGCTCCTTTTGTCTGTTCCTCTGTATCTATGATAATTCACAGGTACCTTTTTGGCTGTGTTTAATTTGAATTTTTATAAAAAATGTCCTGTTTAAGCATGAAAAATTTCATGGATGTGATTTTTTTGTCGATTATTTACAATACTCTTAATTTCGTAGAAAGCACGATAATAGTCAGGGGTCGTTACTGTGGCGCGCGTTTCCGGTCGGGCCAAACTATTAGTGACTCTTTGAGTCGATTCTCGTCACGTTGATCTAAGTTGCGTGGGGTAGGCAAGGGGAGTGAGACAGGGGCGGGTGGGGTCAGTCAGCTTCTTTCCAGCTCCAGCAGGGCGGCTTTGCGGAGCAGACCTCCGGCATAGCCGGTAAGAGCGCCGTTTGTCCCCACCACGCGATGACAGGGGATAATAATGGTCAGGGGATTGCGCCCCAGAGCCCCTCCCACTGCCTGGGCGCAGGGGTGAGCTCCGTCGTGTCGGGTGGCAAGTTGTCTTGCCAGGGCGCCATAGGTGGTGGTTGTCCCGGCGGGGATGGTGCGGAGCTCATTCCAGACCGACAGGCGAAAGGGGGTTCCTTGGAGGTGCAGCGGCAGGTGGAAGAGCCGAAGCGTTCCGTGAAAGTAGGCATTCAGCTGCTCCCGCAACTCCCCAAAGAGTGGCAGATTCGGAGCGTGTCGCCATTGGTCCGTGAGCTCGGCTGCATGCTTTTGGTCGGCAAACCGGAGGCCGCGGAGGGAGTTCCCTTCCGTCAGGGCGATCATCTCCCCCAGTGGCGTGGGGATTCTGTCGTAATAGTTCATGGGTGGCCTCATGCAACAAAGGCTGTCACGCAAAGAGACGGAGACGCGGAGAAAGGCAAAAAAAGAGGTAAATAGGTATTGTCCGCTTGCTACCATTTGGATTATGATACTAATGTGCGGTTAATACAAGCCGGCAGTTACCTGAAGCAGGAGGATTAAACGCAAACAACAATTTTTTCGGGGCTCTGCTTGGCGGCAATCAGGAGGCATGATATGGATAAAAAAAAATTCTTATTACTCTCGGGTATTGCCGTAGTCGCCATGCTCTGCATCATCTGTTTTGCAACCGGCGCCGATACGGTAGTAAGGTTCATTGCGCCCGGCTTGACACTGCTTATCATAGGCATAGTGGTTTTATTTCGTATCAGGAGTAGGGGAGATGTGGCGAGCTACTTTGCCTGGAGAAGAAGAAAAGATAAGAATAATAAAAATCAGGCATCTCCCTCGACGCCTAACGGCATGAATTTGTCGGAAATTCTTTCAAAGCTCAACTCAGCGTATATAGTTATCAATAAATACGAAAAAAAACATTCCAGGATTAATCATGTCGTCATAGGCCCAACGGGTATATTCATAATTGAGAGCAAGGATGTCAGGGGAACTTTGGCTGTAAGCGAAAACGGTTTGCTGTTGGATGGAAAACATGGGGTGGATCACTATATTGAAACAGTCAGGACTAATGCCAGAACCATCAATTCAGAGTTCAAGACCTTCAACAAGATGAAAAAACTGGTAAAGCCGGTGCTCTGCTTTACCAATGCCGTTGTCACCAGCAACCCTGGAAAGATGTTCGGTGACGTTTTGATAACAACCACGGGCGACCTGGTGAAAATCATGGAAGGGTACCCGCAACTGCTTGAAATGGCCGATGTGACCGGTATTTTTTTGTATCTTAAAAAAGGAGCGAGATACGAAAGCTGCCGGAACATGCTCCGCTGATTTTTATGTCACGGGAGTACTCCTGCAAATGTATTTCAGGCACAAAAAAGGACCCAGGCAATTGCCTGCACAGGGGGGGCAGGGGGGGGACGCCCTGGCAGGGGGCAGGGGGGGACGCCCTTGATTTTCGGCGTTTCTCGTCCTACTTTAGTTGCCAACCTCTTTCTGCGACTATTCGCTCTCCACGGCAAGTTCCCCGAGTAACGGCAGAGAGAGATAGTCCCAGACTAAGAGCCACCGCAGTGGCT
>CAIYUY010000148.1 GCA_903929485.1 uncultured Desulfuromonadales bacterium | reverse complement strand
GTCACTCTAGCATTCAGAAACCTAATATAGTTATGTGAAGGCCACAAAAATAAATACCAATAAAATAAGCAGTTTACCCTTTCAACGCAACATAAGTGCGACCTTCACATAACGCATACGGCTTTCCGAGGGGGAGATGGGGACGTTCATGCAATTAGGGAGATGGGGACGTTCATGCAATTATGCGTTTCGTACGAAACGCATAATTGCATGAACGTCCCTCCTACCTACGTCCCTCCTACCTATTAGTCAATTACCAATCTTTGCTCAAAATTTCCCTGCTCACCCCGTTCGGGAAAATAGGGAAGACAACCAAAATATTCGGCAATTTCCTGATCCGCATCTCCGGAGACCGGCTTGCGGGGTGACTCGGAATAGAGAAGCACCACTTTCACCGGCATCCCGCTGTCCAAATGTAAAGAATCAGGGATTTGAATGGCGTGATTTCGTATGACTGTCTTAAATTCAACAGCTTGCATGACGTTTCTCCTTGCGGACAGGCTTCTCGTTGCGATATTGGCTTCCTTTACTTGTACCACAAAGTCAGTTGTTGATGCAATTTTCAAAATAACTTTAAAATCCCCGTGATATTCCACTAAGCGAGACACCATCTTCTTCCGCTTCTGCTCCCTGAGGGAGAGCTGGGGTCAGGAATGACACATTGCGACTTCGGGAATCCCCGGCGGAAACCGGGACAGGACTGATTTTCGCCAAAAGCCGGAGGGGACGCTGGTAGCATGTGTAATATTTTAATGTGAAATGCTTTTTACCTACACTGAAGGAGCAGCTATTCCCGGTTAACTTTCAATAATTCGCGTAAAATGCATCGACTTCCCCATTTGGGGCGCTCAAGCGAGCAAACATGGACACATGGCGTAAGAATTTCATGATTTTCAAGTCCATGATGCTTCTCTTCGCTGTCCGGGGCTTGGTTCCGGTAGATTACCGGCAACCACAAGACTCACCTCAACCTTGCTGTTCCAAGATATTTTAGATCAGCAGTGACACGACGTACGTCCAGAAGCGGTAATCTTTTTGCGATTAGTTACTCATCATAGATAATCACTAGGTTCTGCCGCTTGAATCCGTTGACGATTGCGGTATAAATCATCGCCATGGAGTCCAGTTCAAAACTGTGAAAGAGATGACGCTGTTCGTCCCAGAGTTCCTGCTTGCTCCCCGCTCGCTGCCAGGCAGCCTGAAACAAGGGTGAGCAAAGCTGCTGAATCTGGTCAATCAGAAAAGCCAGCATCATCAGCATCACAAAGACTTCGCTCAGGTGCTCTTTGCCGAGTCCGAAGTTATGCTCAAAGTGGTACCCGTGGTTTTTCAGGGTGTTGAATGTCTCGTTCTCGATTTTCCAACGGGCACGACCACCACGCATCAGGATGTATGCGTTCTCTTCAGTGATGAGAAAGTCGGTTACCCAGGAAAAGTGCTGAGTCTTTCCGGTTTTGGTGTTGTGCTCCTCGTAGACCAAGAAGTTTACCTTCAGGTCAGGGTTGGCCAGATTGAGCTGTGTCTCGTTGAGAAAGCGAAATGTATGTGTGATCGAGAGTTACGATTGCTGATCATGGATGCGATCGAGCGTTTCGAGGTCTCATTGCGTTCACAGTGGGCGTACCATCTGTCGCACTTATATAAAAACCCTCATATACATCTTGATGCCGATGTGTTCAAGCCGGAACGCAAGAAAGAATGGAATCACAGTCACTATGTGGCGGTTCTGCAAGAAACTGTAAAACACAGCTCTGAAGTTTTCATTCGTCACCTCCGAGTTACTTACAGCGAGGCGTTGCCACCGATTTGGGCTGTCTGTGAAATTATGACCTTTGGTCAACTGTCAAAATGGTATTCCAACCTGCGATACAGTCGCGATCGTAACGCCATTGCCCATGCATACGACCTGATGAGGTGAATCTTACGTCATTCATGCACCATCTAAGCACTGTCAGAAACTACTGTGCCCATCACTCTCGGCTCCGGAATCGTGAATTTACCTTCGTTTGGTCGCTGCCGACTCATCGCCCAGCTGTACTTGTGGGCAACCTTAACCACTTTGAAGGGAAACGCTTGTATAATACCTTGGTGATGTCGGCATACCTGATGGACACTATAAATCCCGGTCACCACTGGAAACATCGGCTCGGCGAACTATTTCTTCATCACCCCCACGTTAAGGCAAGACAGATGGGTTTTCCGGATAATTGGCGGGAGTTGCCGCCCTGGAGAGGGAAAAGATGAGGTTGGGCGGGATATCAGAAAACTTATTTAGTTTTTTTATATTAAACATTTGCATTGAAAATAAAATAGATTATTGGGCGGGACATAACCGATCAGCTCTTCCAGTCATTAGCCTTTCCAGCTCTTAGAAAAAGCAAATGAGGGCATCATCCGGGTAAGTCAGCACAACATGACGAAGTCCAGCGGATTCGGGGAAAATCGTATATGCTGCGGTTGTCTATCCGATTAGCAATTTCACTGCTCTTGTCTCTATTTTTTAAAAAGGGGAATAGAGAGTTAGTTCTTCATCCCCTTTCATTGGTTTTAAATAGATTGTGTGTTAATTTTTGTGACTGCTCATAACAATGAGTACTATTTAGAGCTATCGCAAGGAATCTATTATAAATGCAGCTCATATTCATTTTTATCACTGCAAGGTGAACCCATGCACTGAAATCAAATTCAAGATTATTTACGATCGCGATCCCAGTAGTTCCACCTTTGGTGTAAATGATGTCTCCTATCATAGGATGTGTTCTTTTGCAAAATTGTTTCTTCCCATCTTCATTCGGTCCGGACTGTTCCGAGCTGCTCCCTTACCAAAAACAGTATCCCGCCGAAAATCCGAGATATTCACCACTGGAGGCGGGTTGGTGAACGTAATAGGGCCCCGAGATGAGAAGAGGCGACTGACCGTATCTCTGCTCCTCGTAGGTTACCGCAAAGCGCAGCCGATTGTATCGAAGACCCGCCTCGGCAAAAGGGGACCAGAACCCCTTGGGTTCAAGAGTGACGGAGCCGTACCCCGTATCCACAATGTTCGTGGTATAAAGTGGATAGTGAGCCCCCCCCTCGGCAAAGAGTGTCCACCCTGGGGCGACACCGATACCGGACCATCTGACCCCCATACGGCTGCTGATCTCATTCCAGTACTCCGATGCACCGGAGACCGGCACCTGGTTGCCTCTGCCGTCCACCGCGCTGGAATTGTTGAGATTCCGCAACCAGAAACGGTGCGCGAAGCCGACAAACGGCCCCACGGCGGACCTCCTCACCTGGAGAGCCCACGCTGCATCAAACACCAATCGAGCGCCAAAATAGTCCACATCGGTTGAAACAGGCAGATTGGTCAGATTCTGGTGACCATCATACCGCACCACCCCGCCAAAAAGATCGAGCTTTCCGGACAACACGAGAGAGTGTCCGGACCCTTTGCGAAACGGCACGACAGTGAGACCGCTCCGGAGACCATAGAGAGGGCCGCTCTCCTTAACCAGTCGCTCCCCGGAGGTTCCGGTCTCCTTCCAGGTCAGATAGTTGAAGAAAGGCGCGACATAAAATTCACCCTCTTTCCCTTCACCCGCGGCGAAAGCCGGGAGCGCGGCCACCAGCAACAGACATAACAGCACAATCCCGGCAGCATGATTCATGAGGAGAACTCCTTACTCACCCTCTTCCGGGAGAGCGGGAACGTCACTCTTCTTTTTGCGAGCGGGACGCTTCCGTGGCGCAAGCGCCTCTTCTTCACCCGATTCGCCCGGCGCGGAGGAACTCTTGCGGGAACTCCGTTTCGGTTTCTCCGTAACGACAGAGCTTCCCTCACCTTCAATGGCAACAGCAGCTGACGACTCCTGGTCGATCCCGGACAACTTCGCCATGGCCGGTTTCCGGCCGGAACGGGAACGTGGGGCCGGAACAGCGACAACCGCCTCCTCTTCAGGTGAACCATTGTCAGGCGACACCCCCTCGGGAGCTTCCGTCTCCCTCTTGCGGGGCCGGGCCACGCGAGGTTTCCTGGGAAGTGACGGAACTGTTTCTCCGGACTCCGCCACGGGAACCGTCATCTCCAGGCTTTCATGGAGTGGTAACGGCGCCGTCTCGACGGTTACGGCAGGCTCCTCGCCTTGACTCTCCCCGGAAAGCAGTTCCTCCGGCAAAATTTCTTCTTCCGTCCCTTCTTCAGTACCTTCGGCACGACGCTTTGCCCCGCCTCGCCGTCTCCGGCGACGCTTCTTCCTTGCCTCATCCAGGGCGACGTCTCCCTCCACCGCCTCATCATCCGCGGAAGCCACTTCAGCCGTCGCACCGGTCTCATCCTCATCGGTTACCGCCTCAGCCTGGCCGGATTCAGCCGTCTCCGAAACAGCCGTCTCCGATAACGCCCCCGTGCCGCTCTTGCCCCGCTTCCGACGCCGCTTCCGTTTCTTGGCAACGCCGCCCGATAAGGCATCGGCCAGGGGCTCTCCCTCCGCCTGCTCGCATTCGGCGCCATCGGCGTCATCGGCGTCATCCTCTTCCACCGATTCGTCCTCTTCATCGGTTAGTTCGGTGACTTCGGACCCGTCCTCCGTGGAACTCTCCCCGTCCGGAGGTTTCTTCTTGCCACGACGCCGTTTCCGCTTTCTGCCCGCCTCCGCCGTTTCTTCCGCAGCCGCGGAATCTTCCGTCGTTTCGGGAAGTTCCAATTCCTCCTCCCCCTCCTCCTCACCCCGATACTCCTCCTCACGGGGGAATACCGGCGCAGTCACCAACGCCGTCTGGGAGAGCTCGACCTGACCTTCGGAGGACGGTTTTTCCCGCTTAAGCAGTTCCAGTTCAATCTGGTTCATGAGGAACGACGGTTTTCCCTTGAGGGTTACCTCTATATCGTAATCCGCTTCAATCCGAGCAAGATCCTTCTTCTTCCGGTTAAGGAGGTAATAAGCCACCTCCAACGGCAACCCGCCCCGGACCTCGCCGATGGTCCCCTTGGCGGCGGAAGCGTGAACCTTCCGGAGGAAGGAAACGGCCATGGCCTCCACCGACTTGATCCGGCCACGCCCTTCACAGTGAGGACACTCCAGATAAACCGCCTCATTGGCAGTCTGCCTGATTCGCTGCCGGGACATCTCCAGCAGACCGAACTGGGAGATCTTCCCCACGGTCACCCGGGCCTTGTCCCCCTTGAGGGCATGCTTGAGGGTCTTCTCCACATCGGCATTATGCTTGCGATCCCGCATGTCGATGAAGTCGATGACGATGAGCCCCCCCAGATCCCGTAGCCTGAGTTGACGGGCTGCTTCTTCCGCAGCCTCCATGTTGGTCTTGTAGGCGGTGTCTTCCACCCCCCTCTCGCCGGTGCTCTTGCCCGAGTTCACGTCGATGGAGACCAGCGCCTCGGCCGGCTCGATGACCAGGGAGCCGCCGGACTTCAGCAGCACCTTTTTCTCATAAATCGCATCGATCTGCTCTTCCAGCTGGTAGCGGGAAAAGATGGGGCGTTTCTCCTGATGGAGCTTCACGCGGCCGGCCATGCGGGGCATGACCTCCTTGAAGAAGGTCTTGGCCTGTTCGAATACCTCCACGCTGTCCACGAGGACCTCGTCGATTTCCGCGGTGAAGTAGTCCCGGATGGTCCTGATGATGAGGTCCGATTCCTGGTAGATGAGAGCCGGCCCCTTGACCCTGGCAGACGCCTCCCTGATGGATTCGTTGAGCTTGAGGAGGTAGTGGAAATCCTTGGCCAGTTCCGCCTGTTTTTTCCCCAGGGCCTCGGTCCGGATGATAAAGCCGATCCCCTCGGGAATATGCAGCTCTGCAGCCATCTCCTTGAGCTTCTTCCGCTCCCCCTCGGCCTCCACCTTGCGTGAAACCCCCGCGGAGTCGCTCCCCGGCATGAGAACCATGTAACGCCCGGGGAGAGATAGATAGGAGGTGACAGCCGCTCCTTTCATATCCCGTTCCCCCTTTTCAACCTGAACGAGCAACTCCTGGCCCCGGCGAAGAACCTCCTGTATCCGGGGACGCCGGTTCCGGTTCTCCGGTGGGACGTCGTCCCGCCACTGCCAGAACTCGGGGTGCAGCTCCCCCATCTGAAGGAAGCCGAGCTTTTTCAACCCGATATCAATAAAGGCGGCCTGAAGTCCCGGTTCCACCCGGACCACCACCCCCTTGTAAACGTTACCGCGAGTCTGTTCGCGACCGGCAATCTCGATGCCCAGGTCCATGAGGCGGCCATCTTCCACAATGGCAACCCGCGCTTCCTCGGCGTGCAGCGCATTAATCAACATTTTCTTCGGCATAAGTACTCAATCCTTTCGCCCTGGTACGGGGCAATCTGTGATAGTGGCGAAGCGCGTCCGTCGCGGGAGCGGAAAACAAGAG
Organism: uncultured Desulfuromonadales bacterium; assembly: GCA_903929485.1. Classification (GTDB taxonomy): domain Bacteria; phylum Desulfobacterota; class Desulfuromonadia; order Geobacterales; family CAIOGM01; genus CAIOGM01. The sequence goes on along the minus strand of CAIYUY010000148.1, from coordinate 20,909 downwards.
CTCACCTTCGGACCACGTTCGTCACGGGCGGCGGCACAGGCAATTCCGCGCCGCGGTTTTCGTTCTCTATGGTCGACCCCGGCGTCACGAAACTGTCATGCGCGGGGGAGCGTCATCTAAAATTGGGGAAGTATAACAGATTTTTTCTGAGGGTACCATGTAAAACGCCATCCGCGGCGCAATTGCAACTATTGGCCCGGGGCGGATAATCCGTTTTTTATTCTCCGGTTCCCAGGGGGCGGAATCGTGAACGTAAAAAACGAAGGGCGACGCAAGCGTCGCCCCGACAAGACCATTAAAACGTAGAACACAGAACCTCGAACCTTGAACCTCGAACCTTGAACCGCTTTACCCTTTCCCCGTAAGCTTCTTCCAACCGGCCCCGGATTTTTCCATTATCCCCTGGAGCCCTTTCTGGTAGAATCGCCTTACCGGTACGCGGTTCACAAGAATCTCCCCTTCCTGCCGCTCAATATGGACCCGATCTCCCGGTGTCAGCCCGGAAAGCTCACCGCAATGCTCGCCGCTGACGCCAAAGAGAAACCGATACTGTGCGCCGGCAACCTTGCACGCCACGATGAGGATGGACAACTGCGGCGAGCCGTCGCGGTGATGGTACTGGGTGGTGCCGGTCACGTAGGAAGCATCAACCGGTCCCGACGCAAGGAGCGCCTCCACGGTGACCTCCTTGGGCTTGATAGTTCCCAGCGGAGGGAGCCCCCACGGCTTGAATCGCTCATGGGATCGACTACGATAGTGATCAGCTTCTTCCAGAAGAATCACCACGTTGTTGTTGATGGGACCGCCGATGGAGTGAGAGAGACCGGCCTTGAACCCCTTTTCGCGAATAAGCCGGTGATTCTCCACCACCTGAATCATCCCCGTGGCGCCCAGGGGGTGGCCTCGCCCCTTGAGCCCGCCGGTGAGGTTGGTGGGGAAGGCCCCGTTCTCACCGGTCAGGTCGTCCCGCAGCAAGCCGTCCAGCAGATGACGGGAAGGAAGGACCCCCAGATCCACCAGATTAATGGGGCCGAAGCCGTTGAAGGGGTCGTGCATGTTCACATGGAGCCGACCGGCCAGGGAGCGGATTTCTCTGATCCCGGCCATGCCGTAGGCCCGGGCCGCGGCATTCACCGTGGCGGGAAAGGAGTGGAAGTAGTTCCTGTCGGCGATGGTGGGGATGTCGGTGGCGCTTCCCACCCCTGCGACCATGATGTCCTGGGGGCGCGTGGTGAGAATAACCGCCGCCGCGCCATCGGACATGGGACAGAAATCGTGATAACGTAGCGGCCACCAGTAGCGGTAATTCTTGCCGCTGACGATCTGTCGGTAGTACGTCGCCACCGGAATTTCCTGTTTCAGGTGGGCGTCGGGATTACGCGCCGCGAACCGCTGCGCCCGCTGGGTTAGCGATGCGGAAAAGCCGGTCCACTCCTCCTCGGAAAGCCTGAGCCGCCGCATAAGCGCCCCGGCAACCAGCGCACCGCAGGCCGGCATGGAGAGACCGAATTCCGCCTCGTCCCGATCGATGACCCCGGCGACAATCCTGGTGGCGTCGGCGGTATCCACATCGCTCATCTTCTGGATACCGATGGCCAAAACATGATCACAGGCGCCGGAAGCAACCTTCAGATAGGCATCTTCGAAAGCGGTGGCCCCTGACGAAGAAGCGGTGTCCAGAAGCACCGACGAGGCGCCGGAGATCCCCAGCCTTCCGGCGATTTTGGCGGCGATGTTATCCACTCCGGAAAAAGCGAAGGGGTTCTGGCTCCCCACGACAACGGATTCGATCTCCTGTCGCCGCACCGGACTGCCTGAGAAAATCTCTCCGGCCCGTTCAGCCAGCTCGAGAAACGACAGCTTTTCCTTATCCTTGCCGGTGTAGCGCCCCACCGGGAGCATCCATGACGCTGCAACGTAGACCCTGCGGGGTTGAAAATTGTCCATGGAAAACCTCCTTATGTAAAATCGTCATGCCGCGGCGGGCAACGGCTCCTTTTCCAAAATATCCAGGAACACCTCCACCACCCGGGGATCGAAATGACTCCCGGAGTGGTTACGGCAATAGGCGATAACCTTGGGCTCCGGCCAGGCCGGTTCGTAGACCCGCTCCGAACTGAGCGCGTCCCACACGTCCACGATGGCGAAAATCCTCGCAGCCAGAGGGATCTCCTCTCCCCGAAGCCCTCGGGGGTAACCGCTGCCGTCCCACTTTTCATGATGGCAGCAGGGGATGACGATGGCCGGACGGAGAAAACTGATTTGAGCGAGAAGTTCACAGGCGACATCGGGATGACGACGCATGATCGTCCACTCCTCGGCGGAAAGCGGACCAGGTTTGTGAAGAATCTCGTCAGGGATGGCTATTTTACCGATATCATGAAGAAAAGCACCTCTCCGTATATTGACGATCTCCTCCTCGCCAAGCCCCATGATCTCGGCTATCCTCACGCTCATCTTCGCCACCCGCCGGCCATGCCCCCCCATGTCTTTCCCCCGCAGTTCCAGAGCCAGGGCCAAGGTCTCGATGGTGACGTCATAAGCGCTCGTAACCTCCTTGAAAAGACGGTTCCGCTCCAGCTCGGCTGCTTTGCGCCCGGAGATATCCCGTACGAGACACTGCACCGCGGGGTGCTCTTCCCACTGATGGCGTCCCAGGGAGATCTCCACCGCCACGGGGTGGGTATCGGCGCTTTCCAGCAGCCAGGTTTCCAGACGCTCCAGGGGAGCCTGACCGGAGATCACCCGGTCGAAGGCTTCAAGGAACCGCGCCTGTTCCGTTTCCAACAGAAACAGCTGAAGAGGAGCACCACGAAGGGCGCGATTCCCCAGGGGGATCAGGAGCGCCTCCGCCGCCTCGTTGGTCAGAATAATCCCTCCGGCGGCATTCAACATGACGATGCCGTCGGGAGAGAGCCGGATGAGGAGTTCATAACGCTGCCGCTGGGCGGAAAGGAGCCGATACCGGTTGAGTCGAATGATGGTCCGGGTACGCGCCCGCAGCTCCGCCCAGTCGATTGGTTTGGAAAGAAAATCGTCGGCCCCCACCTCCAACCCCCTGAGACGGGAGGCCCGGTCGTCCAGGGCCGTCACCATGATGATGGGGACCTCGGAGAGTTCCGGGGTGACCCGCAGCTGTCGACAGACCTCATACCCATCCATATCCGGCATCATGACGTCCAGCAGAATAAGGTCGGGTTTTTCCCGGACGGCAACCACCGGCGCCTCGGCGCCGGAGGCGGCGAACAGCAGGCGATACCCTTCCGTCTTAAGAAGCGACTCCAGAGTCCTGCGGGCGGACAGAGTGTCATCCACAATGAGCACAGTGGGAACAGCGTAAGACATAAAACACTCCTCCGATTCAACCAGGGTCATGAGGCGACGGGGTATGCGCCGGATTCCGGATCCATCGTGTAGCCGAACCCGCTGACGGTTCTTATCTGCCCCCCCGCCTCCCCAAGTTTGGCGCGCAGACGGGTAACGTGGACATCGATGGCGCGGGTGGTGGAAGCGGTGACATCATTCCTGACCATCTCCATGAGTTCCTTGCGGCTCAAGACCCGACCGGCATGCTCCACCAGAGTCGTTAACAGCCGGAATTCCGTCAGCGATAGGGAGACATTCCTACCGTCAACCTTCACGGAATGCTGATCCCGGTCGATGGTGATACGACCAATGGTGAAGGTCCGTACCCTGTTTTGGGAGGGAACTCTCCGAAGTATGGCCTGAATCCTCAGGAGCAATTCCCGGGGTGAGAACGGTTTCGTGACGTAGTCGTCGGCGCCGACTTCCAGGCTGACGATCCGGTCGATCTCGCCGACGCAGGCCGAGAGCATGATGACCGGCATCCCCTCGGTCTGGGGATTTTTCCGAAGCTGGCGGCAAAACTCAGTCCCTTTCATCCCGGGAAGCCGCAGGTCAAGTATGACGAGATCCGGAAAACGCCTGAACGCCGTTTCCAGCCCCGCTTCACCGTCATGGCAGATCAGGGATTGAAAGCCTCCCTCCGCTTCCAGATATGATGCAACCATGTCGGCCTGATCCCGATCATCTTCAACAATCAGAATCGTTTTTATCTCTGCGTCCATATCAATCTCCTTGTTTTCTTATCTTTTCGAAGCCCGCATGAAGTCGGCGCCAAGGGAATTATCCCGGTTCGGCAAGGAAGCTCTTATGAGCCGTCACTCCAGCCCCCTTCCGCCAGCGGCAGGGTCAGATGCGCCGCTACCCCCTGCCCCTCGTCCCGGTTGCCAAGACGGTAGCTTCCACCGGCCTCCAGGACCAACGACGCCACCAGGGGGAGCCCCAGTCCCATGCCGGGAACCTCGCCGGTAAAATATTTTTCCCCCTGGAAATAGGGGATCCAGGCCCGGTCCAGCTGAGACGGTGTGAGAGTGATCCCGTCATCCTCCACCATAAGAGTTATCCGGTCGCTCCCGGCGGCGGTTACGGCCACCGTTACCCGCGGTTTCTTATGGGGATGGAACTTCAGGGCGTTGTGAAAGAGCTCAGTAAGGATGGTTTCCAGGGAAGGGGCCGTCATGGTCAGCGTCCTGCCGGCGAACGCTCCCAGCTCCGTAATGTTCGCCAACTCCGGCAGTAGTTCGGCGCTGAGACGCCCCACAACTTCAGGGAGGTCGTCAAGACAAAACCGCGGTCCGCTCCGGTGGGCTTTCTGATCGGAAAGCCGCAAGACTTCCAGTATATCCCGATGCAACCGGTGGACGCTGGTCACCGACATTTCCACCAGATCACGCAGGTCCGGCGGAATCCGTTCCAGATCGTGATTGAGCATTTCCAGGCAGCTCAGTAGACCGTTCAGCGGGGTACGCAGCTTGTGGGAGATCATGGTCTGAAAAGTCCAGTTCCCCCGCTTGGCCGCCAGCGACTCGGTGACATCCTGCAGGCGGATAAGCCGGTCGCGGGTATCCCCGGAAAGATTTTCAAAAGAGTCCACCTGAAGCCAGCAGGAGGGAGCAACGGGGCTCTCCGGTCGAACGAGCCATCGGGCGCCCGCTGTTTCTTGCTGCGTCACGGCGGGCCAGTCGCGCCATGCCGTTTCCGGCTCACCGCGATACCGGCGTGCCGACGTTTCCAGGAAGCGAAGCCCGTCCAGCTTTCCCTCACCGGCCGGGAGTTCCAAAAAATGACGGGCACGGGCGTTGGCATACAGGATCGTGTCGTCGGAGGCGAGGATCAGATACCCCACGTCGGTATGGGCCACCACCCACTCGAACCGCTCCCGCTGGGCATTGAGCCGCCGATACCGGTTGAGCCGGGTAACCGACCGCACCCGCGCCCGAAGTTCCGCCATGTCATAAGGCTTGGAAATAAAATCATCCGCCCCCGCATCCAGACCCCGGAGCCGGGAGGAGCGATCTTCCAGAGCGGTGACCATGATAATCGGCACCTCCGCCAGCAGCTGGTCGGCCCGAAGCCGGCGGCAGACCTCATAACCGTCCATCTCCGGCATCATCACATCCAACAGAATCAGATCAGGCTGAATTTCCCGCGCCGTCAAGAGGGCCTCGACTCCGCCGGCCGCCTCCACGATTTTATACGACCCGGTGGAGAGAAGAGCACTCAAGGTCTCGCGAGCGGAGGTCGTATCATCCACGATCAGGATAGTACCGGCGGTTTCACTCATGCTTGTTCCTTTCACCCACGTGCGTCAGCAGACTGCGGATCCTAATAATGAGACTTTTCATACTCACCGGCTTGCTCAGGTAATCATCGGCCCCGGCGGCAAGACACCGCTCCCGGTCTCCCCGCATGGCAAGGGCCGTCAGGGCGATGATAGGAACCTTTCCCGCGGAGCCGGGGAGCTGCCGAATTCGGCTGATGGCCTCCAGACCGTCCATTCCCGGCATCTGAATATCCATGAGAATGATCGAAGGAGAGTCGCTACCGGCCGCGGCCACGGCCTCCGCGCCGCCAAGGGCGACGATGACCCGGTAACTGCTGTGAAGAAGATACCCTTGCATCATATCCAGGGCCACCGGCGTGTCATCCACGACGAGGACCAGCGGCGCTTGGGGGAGCGGGGCGAGGGAGCCGGCTTCCGGGACGACAGCCGGGAGCGGCGCTCCATTCCCGTTCCCCTCCCACGGCAGGGTGACGGTGAACCGGCTCCCGCTTCCCACCTGGCTCATGGCGGTAACAGTTCCCCCATGTAATCGAGCCAAATGTTTTACCAGGGCCAACCCCAGGCCGGACCCTTCATAACGATGGGCCACTCTGCTATCCACCTGAACGAAGGGGATGAAAAGTCGATCCAGGTCAGCGGCGGTGATCCCGACTCCGGTATCCCGGACGGTAAAGCAGATTTTTCCCTCCTCCCGGTGACCGGTGACGTCAAGTCCCACCTCTCCCCCCTGGAGGGTAAATTTGACGGCGTTGGCCAGCAGGTTAACCAGAATCTGCTTGATCCGCCGGGGGTCGGCCCGAAACGACGTCACCACGGGGTCAAGCGTCATGCTGACCACCAACTCCTTCCGGAGAGCCTCCTGTCTCACCAAATTAAGGCATGATGCGCAGAGCCTTTCCACGTTTACCGTTTCGGGGTAGAGTTCCAACATGGAGGCTTCGATGCGGGAGAGATCAAGAATATCGTTGATCAGCGCCAGAAGGTGACGACCGCTACTCTCCACACTCCTGACCGCCCTCTGCTGAGTTACGTTCAGCATTCCATGAATTTCTTCCCTGAGGATTTCCGACTGACCGATGATGACGGTGAGAGGAGTTCGGAGTTCGTGACTCATGTTGGTGAGAAATTCGTCTTTCATCCGAAGCGCCCGCTCCAGCGCCACGTTGGTGATTTCCAGTTCCCGGCTCCGGCAAGCCAAAATTTCTTCATGGGATTTGCGCGGGGTTATGTCACGGCAGAATAGCAGCACCCCGTTGAAAAGGGGATCGGACAGACAGTTCTTCAACCGACCCTCCACCCACCGATACTCACCCCACACAGTCCGAACCCGGTATTCCCCCTGCTCCGTCCCGGACCCGGCCTCCAGGAGTCGGCGAAACAGACCGTAACTACCCATGAGGTCATCGGGGTGGACATGGGCGAACCCGCTCTCCCCCTTGAGCTCCTCGGGATGATACCCGGTTGTCCGGAGCAGACCCGGCGAGCTATGGAGAATGGCGCCGGCAGCGTCCAGGAGGTGGAAGTAATCACCCCTCTCGCAAAACAACTCCCCGATAATTTTTTCCCACCCATTACCCGGCAAGGGGACCGAACCTGCAACTTTTTCGTTCATCTCTCCACCCTGTATTAGTTCCACGAACCCGGCAACAATTCCGCAACAACGTAACACACTCCTCTTCATAATTCCAGAACAAGGAGTTCACGGGGAACCGGGGACCGGTTCCCGGAAAAAGCCCCCTAAACACCGATTCCCGGTTCCCTGTCCCGAATTTCGGCCAACAGTTTGCCGATCCTCGCCTGCAGCTCGCATAACCTGAACGGTTTACCCAGGTACTCGTCGGCCCCTGCCTCCAGACAGCGCTCCTTATCCCCCGGCATGGCCAGGGCGGTGAGAGCGATGATGGCCACGCCGTTGCCCGACGGCGGTAAATTCCTGATCTCCCGGATCGCCGTCAAACCGTCCATCACCGGCATCTGGATATCCATGAGAATCAGCTCCGGTTGTTCCCGGCGAGCAAGGGAGAGCGCCTCCATGCCGGTGGCGGCCATCAGGACCCGGCACCCCAGCGACTGAAGATACTCCAGTAACATCTCCCGCGATGCACGGCTGTCCTCAACCAGGAGGATAAGCGGCGCATGGCTGAAACGTTCCATTGGTTCAAAGGGGGCCGTTTCCGGGGAAGGCGGAGAGATCAGTTCACCCCCATCGTCCAACCAGGGGAGAGTGATGATAAAGCTGCTGCCGCTTCCAGGCTCACTTTCCACCGAGACTTCCCCCCCCATCAATTCAGTAAGACGGGCCACCAAAGCCAGACCGAGACCGGTCCCCTCAAACCGACGAGCCGGACAGCTGTCCACCTGGACAAAGGGGTGAAATAATTTTTTCCGGTCGTCCGGGGTAATCCCGATCCCCGTATCCCTGACGGTAAAACGGACCTCCCGTTGCGCCTCATCCATCACCACTTCCAGCCCGATACTTCCCCCTTCCGGAGTAAACTTGACGGCATTGCCCAGGAGGTTGACCAGGACCTGCTTCAACCGGCGCTGGTCGGTTCGCACCATCTTCGGCGTTGCCGGCATGGCGAACCTGAGAGTAATTGCTTTTTTCATTGCCGGCTCCCCCACGAACCGGAGAGCGGACCGACAAACCTCCTCCAGATCCGCCGGAAAAAGCTCCAACTCCATCCGGTCCGCTTCGATCTTGGAGAGATCAAGAATATCGGTGATGACCGCCAGGAGATGCCGACCGCTTTCCTCTATGGTCGCCAAGGCACGGCGCTGCCCCCCATTAACCGTCCCCATGACCCCTTCCTGAAGCATCTCCGAGAGCCCCAGAATGGCGTTAAGGGGGGTCCGAAGCTCGTGACTCATGACAGCCAGGAACATACTCTTGGCTTGGTTAGCCGCCTCGGCCTGGTTCCGGCTCAACTCCAGCTCCCGGTTGGCTCGTTCCAGGGCAACGGTACGCTGATGAACCAGCAGTTCCAGTTTATCGGAATAATTCCGGAGCTGCAGTTCCATCCCCTTCAGCTCCCGATTCGCCTGATCGGCCTGGGCCAGGGATGCGCCGATCTTCTCGCGGCTCCTCACCAGAGTCCAGGAGAGCAGGGCCAGAAGCAGGCTCAGCCCAATGCCGCCATGCCTGATGAAAGCCCCTTTTGAAGAGTTCAGACGGGCTTCAAAGGGAGGACGAGAGTGCATCCGGACCGTCCAGAGATGTCCGGCGACATGCAGATTCCGATCCGCGGTAAAAGTCGGCGCAAAATTGTGCGCCTCCTCCGAATCGAACATCAGGGCCACCGGATCGATAGCGTTACCGTCGTACACATGAATGTCCAGCAGCCTCCCCAGATCCTCCCCGCTTTTGCCGCTGAGCAGGCTCTGCATCATCTCCTTCATGCGAAACGGCGAGTAAGCCCACCCCACAAGATTGGCCCGCCGCTCCATCACGGTACCGTGAGAGGCGCCGTTGCGGTAGACCGGGACATACAGGAGAAAACCGGCCTGGGGATCGACTCCGGACTCCTGCACCAGCGTGACCTTGTCGGAGATGGCGGGCTTACCCTCGTCACGAGCCCGTGACATGGCGGACCGCAGCACCGATTCGGAATACATGTCATAGCCGAAAGCGCGCAGATTGGGGCCGGTGAACGGCTCCAGGTAGATAATGGAGGTGGTAACATCACGCCGCCCCGGCGGGCGGATGTCGTACTGAGGAAACCCCTGACCACGGATAAGCCGCGGATGCCGCTCCTTCTCCCCGCCGGGGATCAGCCGGCAGAAACCGACCCCCATGATGCCGGGATAATGCTCTCCCAAAAGCAGTGTGGCCACGTACTCGCGAAATTCATGGCGCTCCACCTGGCGGCTGGCGGCAAAGAGTCCGGCGACACCCAACAGCACCTGCACGTTGGCCTCAAGATGATTCTGGACAACGGACGCCGCCTTGCTTGCCATGAAATCGAACTCACTCCTGAACGCCGCTTCATCCCGGCGCTGGTACTGGCTCCGGACCAGCCAGGTTGCCATAAGGCAGAGCGCCAACACCGCCAAGGGAAGTATCCGGAATCCCGCCCGAGTCATTGCCCGCCGCGGCATGATATTCATGGCTCCCCTCCCGGCGAGGAGCTGAACTCGGACGAATGCTCTTCCGCCCGGGGAACAGGTTCCGGTTCTCCCCAGGGGAGCCTGACGGTAAACCGGCTCCCCTTCTCCGGCTCGCTTGCCACCGTAACCTCCCCCCCAAGGAGTTCGGTCAGGCGGGCGACCAGTGTCAGGCCAAGACCGCTCCCCTCATACTGACGCGCCAGCCGGCTGTCCACCTGAACAAAGGGGTTAAAGAGCTTTTCCAGGTCGTCGGGGGCGATACCGATCCCCGTGTCCCAGACGGTGAACCCCACCTCCCGTTGCGCCTCATCACCGAAGAGCTCCAACCCGATGCTCCCCCCTGCCGGGGTGAACTTGACGGCGTTTTTCAGGAGGTTGATCAGAATCTGCTTCAGCCGCCGCGGGTCCGTATGCACCGCCTCCGGCGGCTGCCGCAAAGTCAGCGAGACACCAATCCGCTTTCCCTGGGCCCGTTCCCTGACCAATGAGAGGCATGCCCGACAGAGTTCCTCAACCGATACGCGAGCAACGGTTAACTCCATCCGCTGGGCCTCTATCTGGGTCAAGTCAAGAATATCGGTAATGACCGACAGAAGATGCCGGCCGCTCTCATCGATGGTCGCCAGAGACCTCTGCTGTCCCGGGGTGACATCCCCCATTATCCCCTCCCGCAGCATCTCGGTGAGGCCGAGAATGGCGTTCAGGGGGGTCCTGAGCTCGTGACTCATGGTGGCCAGGAACATCCCCTTGGCCCGGTTGGCCGCTTCGGCTGCCGTGCGAGCCTGGATCAATTCCTCTTCGTGGCGGATACGCTGGGTGATGTCTCGGGCGATCCCCACGAGACCGATGATCTCTCCCGTGGCAAGGGCAAGAGGAGCCTTGACGGTTTCGGCATCAAAACTACGGCCATCCAGAAGCGTGATCGGCTCCAGGAATGTCCGGATCCCCCCCGTTTGCATGACGATCCTGTCGTTATCTCGAAGTGTCCGCGCCACCTGGGGAAGAAAAAAATCGTCGTCGGTGGCCCCCACCATCCCCTCCTGGGTACGCCCGAACGCCCGGGCAAGGTAGTCATTTGTCCCCAGATACCCCCCCTGGCGATCCTTGAAAAAGACCATGTCAGGCAGGGAGGCCAGAAGCGCCGTAAGAAAGGCGCTCTTTTCCTCCAGGGAAGCGGTTCGCCGCGCCACCAGCGCCTCCAGACTCTCGTTAAGGGTCCGCAACTCCTGAACGTACCTGGCCATCCCCACGGCCATCTCCCGAAAATTGGCGATGAGCCCCCCGATTTCACCGATGCCGCTTACCGGCCACGCGATGACCGTACCCTCCTCCGCCAGCTGTCGCGGCAAATCGATCCCCACATCCTGCAACTGAAGCAATGGCCGGACGAGTCGGTCGCTGATCAGCCGGGAAAGGCCCACCGTGAGAACCATCAGCATCAGCATGAGGGAAAAGCTGGTGGACGACACCCGCGTCAATGTTTCCAGCATCGGCACCGGAGACGCCTCCACGATGAGCGTCCAGGGGAGATCGGGGCCCAGGGAAAGTTCCTTCACATAGCGGGAAGAACGCCAGCGCTGGACGGAACTGGGGGCCTGGTCCGGACGGGGAATCCACTGGGAGACCCCCGCCGCCAGGGGAGTTGACGTCCACCCGGCAGGGCGCCCGTACTCCTCCATGATCTTGACTCCAGGGAGGGAGGAGACGATGACCCTGCGGGAGCGATCCACCAGAAATATCTTTTCCGTCGCCGAGTCGGTGAGGTTTTGCAAGGAACTCCCCAGAACGGCGGGATCCACCGCGCCGGTGGAAAACCCCTTGAGTTCACCGCCGGCCATGATGGGGGCGGCCATGGGGAGAATCACGGTGGGAGCCCCCAGGCGGCCGACCACCAGATCGGTGACGGTGGGTTTCCCGGTGTCGCGCACCACCCGGATAAACGGTCGATCCGACATGTCGACACCACGGTAGGCGTCGATTTTCTTCCCCGTGGGGGAGACCACCACGGAGACGGCATTCCGGTCGAGAATCCCCAGGCGGATGAAATCACGAGAGCCGTCCTTGATGGCGTCAGCCCGCTGTTGCAGGAGCTCCGTGGAGGTAGCGGCCGGATCGCCCGCCACCGCAGCCAGGGTGATAACACTCCGATAATGACTCTCCAGCCAGGTTCTCACCGCATCCCGTGAATGATCCGCCGTATGCGCCGTCAATTGGACGATACGCCCTTCTTCCTCCCGCAGACGCCCCCATGTCTCGATGCCCAGATACGTCATCGCCGGAAAGAGGACGAAAGACATGATCGTGGTGGCAAAGAGTTGCCTCAGGGAAAGAAGTTCATCGGAGCCATGGGAACGGAGGCGGATGAACTGGACCACGATGGTTGCCGCCAGGGCGTTCATAACCCCGTTTACGGCCTGCTTGAGCATGATCAGAAGCGTGGGGTGGGACGGCATTCCCAAGGCGTAGCGATAGGAACAGTAGACGATGGGACCCCCCAGGCAGAGCCAGTAGATGATGGCGGGGGCGAGGATGTCTCGGGATCTGCTCCTGAGCCACCAGGCAACGAAGAGCGCTTCACCCGTGAGGGAGACGATGGCCCAGGGATGACTCCAGAGGAACCAGCTGCAGGTGGCGGCCATGGCGCCGGCGATGATGCCGGCAAGCCCGCCATGGAGCAGCAGGGCGAGCATCACGAAAACGGAGCCGAACAGAAAATCGACCCCGAAGAAGAGCTCCAGCTTGACCCAGTTAACGGCAAAACCGAGCAGGCCGAAGGCGAAGCCGACCATTATCTGTCGTTGGGTTTGTGTCATAACTCCCTCAAAAACAAGGTTCCAGGTTCCAGGTTCAAGGTTCCAGGTTCAAGACTTTAAACCTTGAACCTTGAACCTTCGTCTTCCAACATTTCCGCGATCTGCTCCGACAACTTCCGCAACGACAGAGGCTTGTCCAGATAGGCGTCAGCCCCGGCCTCCAGACACCGCTCCTTGTCCCCCGGCATGGCCAGGGCGGTAAGGACGATGATGGGGACGGCGCTCCCCGGCGGTGGGAACGCCCTGATCTCCCGGATTGCCGTCAAACCATCCAGGACCGGCATCTGAACGTCCATGAGAATGAGATCCGGTCGTTCTTCCCCGGCCAGGGTCACGGCCTGGGCGCCGGTCTCTCCGGTAATCACCCTGTACCCTTTCATCCGGAGATAGGTGGAGATCGCCTCACGGGACGCCCGGTTATCTTCGGCCAGGAGAATGAGCGGCGGCGTAAGGAAGAATCCGGGAAAAGGCGCGGCGGGAGGCAGCGGCTCCACGAGGAGCTCCGGCGTCTCACGCGCCGGTTCCGTTTCACTGTCGGGCCACGGCAGGATAATGGTGAACCGGCTCCCCTTACCCGGCTCGCTTTCCACTGCCACCGCTCCCCCCAGGAGTTCGGACAGTCGAGCCACCAAGACCAGACCGAGTCCGGTCCCCTCATAACGACGGGCCAGGCTGCTGTCCACCTGAACGAAGGGATGAAAGAGTTTTTTCAGATCGTCGGAGGCAATGCCGATCCCCGTGTCGCCGACAGTGAACCGAAGTTCACGTCGCTGGGGATCACCCTCCACCTCAAGAGCCACCGCCCCTCCCTCCGGAGTGAATTTGACGGCGTTACTGAGAAGATTAATAAGGATCTGTTTCAATCGTCGCGAGTCGGAGCGGAACCGATCCGGGGTCCGGTTCATGGTCATGGCCAGGCCAATCCGCTTCTTGAACGCCGTCTCTCCGACGAATGTGAGGCTCGAACGGCAGAGATCCTCCAGGGTGAGAAACGAGAGCTCCAGCTCCAGCTTGTCCGCCTCGATGCGGGAAAGATCGAGAATGTCGTTGATGAGGGCCAGCAGGTGCCGACCGCTTTCGTCAATAACCGCAACGTGGCGCCGCTGCTCGTCGGGAATGACGCCGCACGCCTGCTCCCCCAGGACCTCGCACATCCCCAGGATCGAGTTCAGGGGTGTCCTGAGTTCATGACTCATGGTGGCGAGAAAAGCGCTCTTGGCCAGGTTGGCCGCCTCGGCAAGAGTCCGGGAACGGAGCAACTCCTCCTGGAACCGCTTATTTTCGGTTATATCCGACATGACGGTGAGGAAGAGCCGCTCACCTTGGTTATCGATGGTCACACCGCTGAAAATTCCGGTGCGCAACTCGCCACTCTTGGTCCGGATGCTCAGTTGGAAACCATCCAGCCTCCCTGTCTTGAGAACTCTCCGGAGAGCCCGCTGCTCCGCGGCTCCATCGGTGAAGAGACCCAGCTCCCCGGAGGTTCGGCCGAGAAGTTCCCGGGAATCGTAACCCAGGGTCTGCCGGAACGCCGCATTCACCTTGACGAATACGCCGGTGTCGACTCTGCTGAGAGTCAGTGGTGAGGGGTTGTGTTCAAATATTTCCCGGAACATCTCCAGCGCCGTCTTCAGGGTGGAAAGGTCCTTGCTGAGACCGAAGAGAACCTTTCTTCCGTTCCACTCCCCCCGCCAGATCCGGGTCTCCACGGGGAGCAGGCCGCCATCCTGTTTCAAGAGCGGTAACGGGCACGAGTCCCGCTCCCCCTTAAGCATCTCCGCCAGGATCTCCGCCGCTTCCCCGCGACAGGAGTCGGGATGCAGGTCAAGGAGCCCCATGGTAAGCAACTTTTCACCGGGATAGCCCAGCTTGCGGGAGACCGCCGGATTGGCGTAAAGAATCGAACCGTCGGCGCCACCGATAAAAATCAGGTCATCCATGGTCTCAAAAAAGAGTCGATAGTTGTCCAGACTCTCACGGAGAGACTCCTCCGTCAGTTTGAGATGAGTGATATTTTCGTGGGTGATCATCACCCGGGTCGGTGTCACTCCCTGGAGTTTGACTACCGTGCCGACGAACCAACGGCGCTGGACAGGGGAGTCGCAGGAGTATTCGCGGCTAAATCCGGAGATTTCCCCATGGATGACCTGGCGAATCCCCTGGGCGAACTCAGCCGCGCCATCGCCCGACACCCCCTGGGCTCGGTCACAGATCTCCAGGTAATTGCTCCCTTCCCCCACCTCGGGAGAAAGAGCATTAGCCAGGGCAAAGTCGCGCCAGGCGTTATTGGTGGCCATGATGACCCCATTTTCATCCACCAGGCAGATCACCGACGGGAAAGTGTCCAGGGTGGAGCGGACGAACTGCTCGGAACTCTCAAGCAGCGCGGCTCCTTGCGGTTCCCGTTGCAGTCGGTCGTTTTCCAGGGCCTTCCGGTCGCCGGGAAAAAGTTCCCGCCCCAGAATCAGGGTGCGAATTGCCCCGTTATCCTGCCCGGAGAGTCCTTCCCCCCTCCCCTCTTTCCCCAAGCAGCGGAAGCCCTCCAAGGGTACGCCGTCCAGGAGGGCGCACATTCCGGGGATTTCCGCCGGCAAGGCGATGCCGAACCGGAGTCGGCTTTCGAACAGCGCCACCAGCAGACCATCGGTCACGGCGCCGTCATTGGCAAGAGTGGAGGGGCGCGTCATCCCCTTGTCCCGGGGGGCGGAAACGCCGAAAAACGGAATCCGTCCCAGGGAACGTTGCGCGAGGAGTTCCGGAATATGGGGATGAGGAGAGAGTGCTGTCCCGGGGACGCCGGGAGCGAAAATGATGCCGAAGAGACTTTTCCCCTCCACGGTCGGTTCCCGCAAGAGCTCTCCATCCCGGGAAAAATAAGGGGCAAGCTCAGGCTCTTCCATGATCCGCGCCACGGCGTCGCGCCACTCTCCGTCAACCTGGGCTCCCACGGCGTACCGGACCCGCAGATGAGGGGACGCCAGCACCGCTACGGAGATACCTCCCTCCCGCGAACCGGGGCAAATTTCTCCGGTGGCGGCGCCGATGAGGGGGGCCGCGCCGGTGATGCTTCGGACGCCACGGAGTGCCTCATTCAGGTCATCTCCCACGGTGGCAAAGACCATGACCACGGAGAGGGGGAGAGTGGTGATGGTGGAGACGGCCTGAACGGCGGCCCGACGCCCCGATTCGAAAGAGGAGCTCTCCCGCGCGATCCCGCAGCCGGTTTCCAGGAGGTGGAGAGGAGAAGACATCTAATGCTCCATGATAAATGTGCGCCCGCCTGGAAGAGTAAAAAATTCATCGTATTGTGACGCATAACCTGCCGGGAGTCAATCCGCCCATTTTTGACAAATCAGCAATCAACATTCGAATTCCAGACTACTCCTCCTTTAACGTTATTGCAACATTCGCCGCCGGCAACCATAACTGACCCATGACCGGAATCTATTGACGTAACCATGATTCAAGAGTATTTGTGGTAAATGTAAACTAATTCACCTGCTTTTTATCCATTGACTCCGGAAAACAACTTTCATGGGCGCTCTTGCATCCATGACACGGGAGGTACACCATGAAAAACCCGGCTCCACGCTTCTTCCTGACAATCGCAACGATGATCTCCTGCGGCGCCCTCATGCTCGCGGGATGCGGCAGTGACAGCTCGGCGCCTCACACGGCGGTCGGCTACGCCGTCGGGATGAACTCCCTGCTCCATACGAGCGATGGGGCGACCTGGCAGAGTCCGAACGCGACGGGGGCGCCGTCCGAGGTCGGGATCGACAGCCTCTACAACGATGTCAGCGCCGTTGACAATCAGTGCGCCTGGGCCGTGGGGAGCACCAAGCTGGGGGGGAAAGTCCTGAGAACCCTGGATGGCGGTCTTACCTGGACGAAGCTCGCCCCGGCCGCCGCTTTTTCGCCTCCCACGCTGACCCAGGGGATCAAAGCCGTTGCCCGCGACACGGCCTGGGTCGTGGGGGACATCAGCACCGTGGCCCTGACCACCGACGGCGGCCAGAGTTGGAAGCAGTTTGACAACCTGGGGATCAGTCCGGACACCCCGGCGCTGTTCCTGGCGGTTACCGCCCTGGACGCTAACACGGCCTGGGCCGTGGGCAATGATCGCGGCGGCAATCCCCTCGGGGTCTACACGACGGACGGCGGGGCATCCTGGAAGAAGATGGAGGTAAGCGCCATGACTGCCGGCAAGCCGCTCCTGAGTGTCTCGGCGGTGGACAAGAACAGCGTCTGGGTCAGCCAGCAGGGGCCCGGCAGCGGTGTCTACGTCTCCACTGACGGGGGCGCCACCTTCTCCACGGCTTATCCCGATCCCGGGATCATCGGCGACTGCTTTACCGTTGTCGGCCTGAGCGCCAACGCGGCCTTTGCAGGTTTCGAGAACTCTTCGTTTGAGATGACCTTCGATGGTGGGAGAGACTGGGCCAAGCAGAGCATCGACGGACGGCTCAACGCCACGGGACTGACCGTTGCGGGGAACGGCATCTGGGTCACCGGAACCTATCCCGACGGTGATCCCCAGGCCGGTGAAGGCGCCATTCATTACTCCGGCAACGGCGGGGTGACCTGGACCAAACAGACCCCGACCGGCACCCCCGGACTTACCGGCGTCTCCTTTGTGGGTGGCAGGAAATAACGACACGAACAGATCCAAGGAGGATGAGATGAAAATCCCGATGAATGTCCTGCTGTTCCTCGCCGCGCTGCTACTGCTTGCCGGTTGTGGCGGTTCCGGCGATTCCCCTCCGCCGGTAACCGGTTGGGCGGTGGGCGTCATGCCCGACAAGACGACACCTGCCATCCTCGAAACTCAGGACGGTATTTCCTGGACAAGAATCATCTCCGACAAATTTCTGCGGAGCGGCGAAGGGAGAAACGTGAGCGCCATCGACAGCCAATGCGCCTGGATCTCCATCAATTCAGCCGAGGTGAATACACCCGGACAGGTGTTGCGGACTCTCGATGGCGGCGCTACCTGGGAGAACGTCACTCCCGTAGTCTGGCCCCCAAATTCAATCAATAACTATGTCAATATCAAAGCTCTATCACGTGATGTCGCCTGGGTAGCGACGAGCAACTATCTCGCCTCAAC
Source organism: uncultured Desulfuromonadales bacterium (assembly GCA_903929485.1). Lineage (GTDB taxonomy): Bacteria > Desulfobacterota > Desulfuromonadia > Geobacterales > CAIOGM01 > CAIOGM01. The sequence continues at coordinate 3,232 of CAIYUY010000148.1, read as the reverse complement.
TAATGACGGCGGCAAAACCTGGACACCGGTCACCCCCAGCGGGTTTCACAACGGAGAACAGTATTCCTATACCCACCTGGACGCCCTTGATTCAAAACACGCCTGGGCAATAGGAGGGATAACGTTCGCAAACAGTTCGTCAGCGGCGCTAGTCGTCAGGACCCGGGACGGTATCGCCTGGGAGACCATGCCGGCCATACCGGATGAAAAAAACCTGTTGGGTCTTGCGGTTACTTCCCCCAACACTGTCAGGGTCACCACAAATAACAATGCCACTCTATATACATCGTATGACGGTGGCGAGACGTTTCCAGTCCGCGTCCAACTGATGAATAATCCGGTAGGTAATGATTTGAACGATGTGGCCGTGTACGGTCAATATGTCTGGACCGTACAGGATCGAGCTATCTTCAGCAGAGCCACGGATGGCGGTTATAATTTTGTCAATAGCAAACTGCCTAATTTCGGTGACCATGGTTACAGCAACCTGTATGCAGTGGCGCTCTCCGCCCTGGACGAGAAACGAATCTGGGTTGGCGGAGTAGCTGATATTGGGTCACCAGGGGGACTGCTCTGGAGTAACGATGGCGGCCAAAACTGGCATGAGCCGAGTCCCAGCCTCTACGGCTATGATATCTGGCGGGTCTCCTTTGTCGGCGGCGTAAAATGATGCCGTCACGCCGGCTGACACGGCTCCTCTCACTACTGGTGGTTCTCTGCTTCGGTGGTTGCACCGGAGACACTCCTCCGCCAGCGGTATTTTCCGGCTGGTCGGTGGGCGATTCCGACCAGGGGTATCCGGTCATCGTCCACACCATTGACGGCGGTATCACCTGGAGTCGACAGGGTGACGCCGCCACCCTCCAGGGAATAACCCTGGAGGACGTCTCCGCCGTGGACGCCATGACCGCCTGGGCGGCTGGAAGCACGGCCGACGGCAATGGTCTACTTCTCCGCACCACCGACGGGGGTGGCAGTTGGACGAAGTTCACTCCGGCCACGGCGGTCGCCATGGGCCTGCACGGCATCCGCGCACTCTCCCCGACAGTTGTCTGGGCCGTCGGCGACAACGGTATCATCATCAAAACGGTCAACGGCGGCGCCGAGTGGGTCCGCCAGGGGAGTGTGGTGATTCCCGGTGGATCGCGTCTGCTTGCGGTCACCGCGGTGGACAGCGACTACGCCTGGGTGGCGGGGGCCGACCCCGACGGCTACCCCCTGGCGGCCCGGACGACCGATGGCGCGACCTGGGTGCGGGACAGCTCCTGGAAGCCGGAAGGGTATCAATGTTTTTTAACCGACCTGCATGCCGTCAGTAGAACGGTGGTCTATGCGGCCCAACGACAACTCTCCCTTTCCTACCGCTCCCTCGACGGAGGCGTTACCTGGGAGCCCCGCAAGCCGAAGGACTTCGGCGAGACCCGCAACGTCACGGCCATCTGCGGTATCGACGCCATCACCTCATGGGCCGGACGCGACACCGATGGGACCCTGGCCGAGGTGCTCTTCGATTCGAATGACTCCTGGCGCATCTACCCTCTTCCCGAGCAGCAGAGTGCTTCGATCATCCGGGGGGTAACGGCCACCGGTTCCGGCATGGCATGGGTCAGCGGTATCATACCGACCGACGGCACAGGGTATCTCCTGCGATGGTCACCCCTGACCGGAGTGTGGCTGGCAAGCACTCCGGCCATAACCTTTCCGCTGCGGCGGATTTCCATGGCCGGAGCCATGCGCTAGGGCGCCGGCCGGCAGGAACATACCAGGGAGAAACACCATGATAAATTTTGCGAGATTGATCACGCTCCTGGGGATCATGATCAGCTTCGGTCCGGCCGGCTGCGGGTCTGATCAGACCTCACCCCAACAGGTTGGCTGGGCTGTGGGGAAGGTTTCCGGAAAACTGGGCATGCCGGTCGTTTTCAAAACTCTGGACGGCACGAGCTGGACCCAAATTACTTCAAGCAAGTTCAAGGGAGACGAAGGGAGAAACGTCTGCGCCGTTGACAACCAATGCGCCTGGATTACCATTACGACCCCCTCCGGGACGCCGGGACAAGTACTGCGCACCCTCGACGGTGGAGCAACCTGGGAGGATGTCACTCCTCCTGAAAACAACGACAACATCCCCAATGTGAAGGCCGTTTCCCGTGACATCGCCTGGGTTGGCGCCCTGGGCTACCTGGGATCCACCACGGACGGCGGCAAGACGTGGAAGCGGATAACTCCCGCGGGTCACCTTTCAGATGCGGTATACACCTATAGCAACGTACAGGCGCTGGATGCGAAGAACGTCTGGGCAGTAGGGCAGGTGACATTCGCGGACGGTTCAACGTCCTCCCTCATCGACCGGACCCAGGACGGCGTCAATTGGCTGATGATGACCTCGATCCCCGGAGAGCGCAACATGTTGTTGGGGCTTGCTGTCGCCGCACCCGAGACGGTCATGGTCACGTCCAACGGCAGCACCAATTTCTCCAAATCGACGGATGGCGGTGCGACATGGAACTCTCCCGTGAATCTTGGCTCGGGACTTGATTTAAATGATACGGCATCCCTTGGAAGATATGTCTGGTCTGTTCGAGACAGAGGAGGCTTCTTCCTGAGTAGTGACGACGGGTCATACTTCACCAGCCAGCCACTGCCCAATATAAACGGCAGGGCATACGATGGGATGTGGGTTACCGCCCTGACCGCATTGGATATGGATCACCTCTGGATTGGCGGAACGGCCCATTCCGAACAAGAATTGGGCGGCCTTCTCTGGACCAATGATGCGGGGAGAACCTGGCATGAACCTCAACCAAATCTCTACGGCTATGATATCTGGCGGATCTCCTTTGTGGGCGGCGTAAAGTAATGCCGTCCCGCCCGCCGACAGGGCAGAGGTGGAGCCTGCCGGCCTCGAAGCGGACACCGTCCGGCACAAGGACCCCAACCGGACCAAGTTCAAGATCTGCACCATGGGGCTCTCCATCCTCATCGACAAGATCGTGGAAGGGAAGAAGTCCAGGTCTTGACGGGGAGACCATCAAGAAGGCCCAGGCGGCCCCGGCCGCGGCGGCCAAGTAGCAACAACAGGCGGCAGAAAACAGCAACGCGCCCGTCCCGGATCACTGGGGCGGGCGTTGTTGTGTCTGCCGGCTTCCAGGAACTCTTCGAGTTCCCCCCGTCCCAAGGGATTCCAATTGACAACGGAGGTTAAGATGTGTAACAAGATGTTGTTATATCG
>CAIYUY010000147.1 GCA_903929485.1 uncultured Desulfuromonadales bacterium | reverse complement strand
GGCCAGCGCCCCCACATTCAGCGGGACGCGACCGAGAAGTCTGGGGAAGAAGGTGCAGAGGAGCGCTCCCAGCAGATACCCCACATAGTTGAACGAGGCCAGGGAACCGGTCTCGGCGTGGGAGAGCCCCAGATCTCGTTCCATGAGGGGGAGGATGGGGGTATAGGCGAAGCGGCCGATTCCCATGGCCACCATCATTCCGAGAATTCCACCCCCCAGGATACGCCAGGATTCCAGCCGGTTTCGCCGGAGGTCTCCGAACTCTTTCCATCGTTCTGTCTTCATTCCTGTGATAGGGGGCTCCAGTTTTAGGTGATTTGCGACAAAAAACATACTAACCGTCTGTCATCCTGGGCAACGCAAGGATCTGCTTTTTAAACAGAAGCAGATTCTTCGCTTTCGCTCGAAAATGACATCTTTTGGAATTATCAAGGTATCGTCTTTACCGCGAATCACCAAGTCATGGGAAAGGGGACAGGAACATAGTTCCGGTCCCCTTTGTGGTGTAACTCGGAGCGTAGGTCGGGGGGGAGTTATCCGTTGGCCGCGTCCTTTTCCATGGCGCCGTCCATGACCTTGTAGGCGCAGAACGCCCCGCACATGGTGCAGGCGCCATGGTCGGCAACGCCGGATTCGGCTCGAAGCCTGCGGGCTTTCTCCGGGTCCATGGCCAAGTTGAACTGTCCTTCCCAGTCGAGCTTCTTCCGGCATTTGGCCATGGCGATATCTTTGTCGATGGCTCCCTTTAACCCCTTGGCGATGTCGCCGGCGTGGGCGGCGATGCGGGAGGCGATGACCCCTTCACGAACATCTTCCACGGTGGGGAGTCTCAAATGTTCACTGGGGGTGACGTAACAAAGGAAGTCTGCCCCGGCGGCGGCGGCGATGGCCCCGCCTATGGCGCAGGTGATATGGTCGTAGCCGGGAGCGATGTCGGTGACCAGTGGCCCCAGAACGTAGAAGGGGGCGCCGTGACAGAGCCGTTTCTGAAGGATGATGTTTGTCTGTATCTGGTTCAAGGGAACATGTCCCGGCCCCTCGATCATCACCTGAACCCCGGCGTCCTGAGCCCGCTGGGTCAGCTCTCCCAGGATGATCAGCTCAAAAATCTGCGCCCGGTCGGTGGCGTCGGCCAGGCAGCCGGGGCGAAACCCGTCTCCCAGGGAGAGGACCATGTCGTACTGTTTCGTTATCTCCAGGAGGCGGTCGAAATGTTCGTAGAGAGGGTTTTCCTGCCGGTTATGGATCATCCACTCGATGGTGAAAGAGCCGCCGCGGGAAACGACATCCATGAGTCGCCCCTCGTTTTTCATCCGCTCCACAGTGGCGCGGGTGACCCCGCAGTGGACGGTGATGAAGTCGACTCCATCCTCGGCATGTTTGATGATCCCGTCGAAGATATCCTCCACGGTCATCTCCACCATGGCCATTTTCTTTACCCGTACCGTATCCACGGCTGCCTGGTAAAGGGGGACGCTGCCGATGCAGACCTCGGTCTCGGCCACGATGGCGCGCCGGATCTCGTCCACCGGTCCTCCCGTGGAGAGATCCATGAGGGCGTCGGCCCCGTATTTTACGGCGACCCGGGCCTTTTCCAGCTCCGTGGCGATGTCCATGTCATCGGCGGAGGTGCCGATGTTGGCGTTAACCTTGGTTCTCAGTCCCGTTCCCACGGCCAGTGGACGGCCATTTTTTCGTTTGATGTTCCGGCAGACCACGATGGTCCCGGCGGCGATACCGGCGCGGATGAACTCGGGAGCAACCCCCTCGGTCAGGGCCGCCTCTTTCATTGTCTCGGTGATGATGCCCTGTCGGGCCGATTCGAGCTGGGTCACTCTTGACTCCTTATGGCTGGGGACCGGTAACCGGGGACCTGGGACAGGGGATAACAGGCCTTCCCCACTCCCTGATCCCTAGTCCCGGGTCCCGGTTTCTCGCGCGGCGACGTAGTGGTTAACCGGGCCGTGACCGCGTCCCAGGGGACGGGCCGTCTTTATGGCCGTGGTGATGAACTCCTTGGCCAGTTTTACCGCCTCCGGAAGCGGTTCGCCCTGGGCGAGATAGGTGGCGATGGCGGTGGCGAAGGTACAGCCGGTGCCGTGGGTGTTCTTGCTGAGGATGCGGGGAGCGGCAAAGCGGGTGAAGGAGTTGCCGTCGTAGAGGAGGTCAACCGACTCCCCATCCATGAGGTGTCCTCCCTTGATAAGAATGTTTCTTGCCCCCATGCCGTGCAGGAGCTTGGCAGCCACGGCCATATCTTCTTCGTCCCGAATGACGGTGCCGGTCAATCGCTCAGCTTCGGGGATGTTGGGGGTGAGGAGGTAGGTCAGGGGGATGAGTGTGGAGCGAAGAATACCCACTGCGTCCCGATCCATGAGCGATGCACCTCCCTTGGCCACCATGACCGGATCCACCACCACGATCTTCATGTTGTATTCAGTCAGTTTGTCCACTACCGACGTAATGACTTCAGCAGAGTTAAGCATGCCGATCTTGACCACATCCACGGGGATGTCCGAGAGAACCGCCTCCATCTGGTGCTCCACAAAAGAGGGAGGGAGGCTGTGAATACTCTGGACCCCCTTGGTGTTCTGGGCGGTGAGGGCGGTAATGGCGGTGGCGACGTAGCTTCCCAAGAGGGTTCCGCTCTTGGTGTCAGCCTGAATGCCGGCTCCGCCGCTGGAGTCGCTCCCCGCCACGGAGAGCACCACACCTCGTGGCCAGGGGGCTTTCCGGTTGAAGAGGAGCGAGAGTTCCGCCGCCGCCATTGCCGGGTTAGAAGCGGAGAGAACCGCGGAGATCACCGCCACGGCGTCGGCTCCGGCATCGATAACCGTGGCCACGTTATCCCGGGTGATCCCGCCCACGGCGACAATGGGGATATTCAGCCGTCCCTGTAGTTCCGCCAGACAGAGCGGCCCGGGAAGGTGGATAACCTCCTTGCTCCGGGTGGGGTACATGGCGCCGAAGCCGATATAGTCCGCGCCGTCGGCTTCCGCCCGGATCGCCTCGTCCAGGGAATGGGTGGAGACGCCGATGATCTTCCTTGGTCCCAGAAGCCTGCGGGCTGAGGCGACTTCGCCGTCGTCTTGACCCAGGTGTACGCCGTCAGCGTCCAGTTCCTTGGCCATCTCCACGTCGTCGTTGATAATGAAGGTCGCCCCGGCCGCGGCGCAAAGCCGTTTCAGTTCCCAGGCGATCTCCCAGCGGTGGTCGTCGTCTGCTCCCTTGTTGCGGTACTGGACAATCCGGACATTTCCGTTAAGTGCGGCCGCAACTCGTTCCGCCAGGTTGTCCGATTGGTCGGTGATGAGGTAGAGTCCTTTGAGAGGGAACCGGCTCTTTTCCCTGCTGACGACGAGTCGCAGGGGATGGTCGGGGTTAGCCATGGGACTCCTTATAAAGAGAGAAAGCCGCGGCAGGCGCGGCTTTACCGGTCATCATTACTGACGACGACAGACCGCTTTCCTCCACCGGTGCTAACCGGATCAGATTCCAAGGGTCTCCGCCGATTGCGGATCTAAAGTTCCAATGAACTCCCCCGGCAGGCATCATGCGAGGATGCCAGCCTAAATGAAAAACAGCAGATAGTCAACGGATTTTGCCTTTACACCCCATGGACGACGTGATACCTACTACTCATGATGTTCGACAGTCGACCCACCATCGCGGAGATCAACCTCTCGTCGCTTCGCGCCAACTATGAACGGATCAAGGGGGGGATTCCCCAGGGGTGCGGCATTCTGGCCGTGGTCAAGGCGGATGCCTATGGCCACGGTTTCATGGATGTGGCCGCGGAACTGGAGAAGGTCGGAGTTACCGCCTTTGGGGTCGCCTTCCTGGCTGAGGGGATTCAGCTCCGGAAAAGCGGCATCGATCGTTCGGTGCTGGTGCTGGGAGGAATCTACCCGGGGCAGGAAAGAAAGTGTGTCGGCTTCAATCTCTCCGCCGCGGTCTTCCATCCGGACCAACTGCGGGCGCTGGACGCCGCGGCCCGTAAACTCTTTCGCAAGGCGCTGATCCATCTGAAAGTAGATACGGGGATGGGGCGACTGGGAATCAGCCATGACCAGGCGGAAGATTTCTTTCGGGAGCTGAAAGGTTTCCGGCATCTGGAGTTGGAAGGGATATTCTCTCACTTCGCCTCGGCAGACGAACTGGACGGCGATGCCGATGATTTCACCCGGCTGCAGGAGGAGCGGTTTGCCGCAACGGTGGCGACGGCGGCTCGTCTCGGCTTTTCACCACGTTACCTTCATATGGCAAACAGCGCCGCAGCCATCAGTCGGTCGATTTCCTGCTGCAACCTTATTCGGCCGGGCATAACATTGTATGGCGCTCTCCCCTCCATGGATTTCCAGGGGATGTTGGATCTCCAGCCGGTCATGAGTCTGAGGAGCAGGATCGGGATGCTCAAATGGGTGGAGCCGGGGACCAGTATCAGTTATGCCCGCCGTTATGTGGCTCGGGAACGGACACTTATCGCCAGCGTGCCGGTGGGGTATGCCGACGGGTATCTCCGGGCCTTTACCAACCGGGGTGAGGCCATTGTGCGGGGGCAGCGGGCGCGGGTCACGGGGACGGTCTGCATGGATTGGATCATGTTGGATGTGACAAAGGTCAACGGGGTAATGGTGGGGGATGAGGTGACACTCTTGGGATGCGACCGGGAAGGAAACTGTATCCGGGTGGAGGAGTTGGCGGCGCTGGCCGGAACCATCCCCTACGAGATCTTTTGTACCATCAGCAAACGGGTGCCAAGGGTGTATGTAGGGTGACAGGTTCTAGTACCCTGTCCGGCTTGATATTGCGGTATGCACCCCAAAGAGCCCGAGTGAACCGTGATTCGTAAGATAACTCACCGACACGACAAAAAACAAAAAAAGTTTCACCGCAAAGACGCAAAGGACGCAAAGGAACCGCAAAGTAAAAGCCTTTTTTGGGGTATACCGAAAAAGAATCCAGGTTCGTTGTTTTTCTCTATTTTCTTTGCGTACTTTGCGTCTTTGCGGTTCAAAGTATCACGAAACT
>CAIYUY010000146.1 GCA_903929485.1 uncultured Desulfuromonadales bacterium | reverse complement strand
TTCCAAAACCGCCCAACTGTCTGCTCGTCAGGCCGGCAACCGCCGTTATCGTGAACGCACCGATCCTGGCGCTCCCCAGGTTAGAGAGTTCAGCCGTGGAAAGGAGACCCACTTGGGAACTGGTCAACGCCGCGATGTGCGCCGTATCCAGACCGATCACCGCCGCGCTCCCCAGGGCCTGCAGCTGCGCCGTGCTCAACGCCACCATTCCCAGCGTGGTCAAGCCGTTCAGCTGAGCCGCACTCAGCGCGCCCATGTCAAGAGGCGGCAACGCCCCGACCTGCGCCGTGGTCAGCTGGGCGATATCCACCGTGGTCATTCCGATGATGTTGTCCGTGGTCAGACCTACCAGCGCCATCGTCGTCAATTTGCTGATCTGCGCCGTGGTGAAGGCGGCCACATCGCTGCTCAACAACGTGGCGACCTGCGTGGAGGTGAGACCCGCCACCGCCGTCGTGGTGAACGCGCTGATCTTGGCGCTATCCAGGCCGGTCAGTTCCGCCGAGGAGAGGAGACCCACTTGGCTGCCGGTCAACGCCGCCAGGTGCGCCGTATCCAGACCGATCACCGCCGCGCTCCCCAAACCCTGCAGCTGCAACGTGCTAAGGGCCGCCATCCCCAGCGTGGTCAAGCCGTTCAGCTGGGCCGAGCTCAATGCGCCCATGTCAAGAGGCGGCAGCCCCCTGACCTGCGCCGTGGTCAGCTGCCCGATATCCTCCGTGGTCAATCCGATGATGTTGTCCGTGGTCAGCCCGGTCAGGGCCATCGTCGTCAATTTGCTGATCTGCGCCGTGGTGAAGGCGGCCACATCGGAGCTCAACAGCGTGGCGAACTGCGTGGAGGTGAGACCCGCCACCGCCGCCGTGGTGAACGCGCTGATCTTGGCGCTATCCAGGCCGGTGAGTTCCGCCGAGGAGAGGAGACCCACTTGGCTGCCGGTCAACGCCGCCAGGTGCGCCGTATCCAGACCGATCACCGCCGCGCTCCCCAGACCCTGCAGCTGCAGCGTCCCCAGGGCCTGCGTCCCCGCCGTGGTCAAACCGTTCAGTTGGGTTGCGGACAGCACACCCAGGTCCGCCGGCGGCAGCGCCTTCACCTGCGCCGTGGTCAGCTGCCCGATATCCTCCGTCGTCAATCCAATGATGTTGTCCGTGGTCAGCCCGGTCAGGGCCATCGTCGTCAACTTGGCAATCTGCGCCGTGGTGAAGGCAGCCACATCGGAGCTCAACAACGTGGCGAACTGCGTGGAGGTGAGGCCCGCCAGCGCCGCCGTGGTGAAGGCGGCGATCTTGGCGCTGTACATGCCTGTGAGTTCCGCCGAGGAGAGGAGACCCACCTGACTGCTGGTCAACGCCGCCAGGTGCGACGTGTCCAGACCGATCACCGCCGCGCTCCCCAGAACCTGCAGCTGCGCCGTGCTCAGGGCCGCCATCCCCAGCGTGGTCAACCCGTTCAACTGAGCTGAACTCAGCACACCCATGGCCGTCGGCGGCAACGCCTTGACCTGCGCCGTGGTCAACTGGGCGACATCCTCCGTCGTCAACCCGATGATGTTGTTTGTGGTCAGACCCACCAGCGCCATGGTCGTCAGCTTGGCAATCTGCGCCGTGGTGAAGGAGGTCACGTCGGCATTTGACAACGCCCCCAACTGAGCACTGGTCATGCCGGCTACCGCAGTCGCCGTGATCGCCACAATCTGATCCGTATTCAATACGGAGACAAACGCCGGATTCATGGCGGCGACTTGAGCCGAGCTAAGCGCAGCAAATTCAGCCGTCGATATGGCAGTGACTCCTACGGTAGTAAGCTGGCTGATCTGAGTGGTCGTTAGAAGGTTGAGTGACATCTATTTCTCCTTCACCATCATCTATACGTAACGCCGGTCATTATTTTTAATGAGAATTAGCGCCGGAGTGAGTCGTCGTAAATCAAAATTTGGCTGTACATACAACTTACCGTATCGCCGCATTTCAAATTTTCATAAATGTTATTTACCGTAACAGCATCACGTCTCATGGACAACTAAATTTTACAACCAGTTATCAAGATTATTGTATTCCGGATGAATAGCAACGAATTGGGCGCGGCATGCCACGCCCCCGCAAGATTGGTTGCTTTTAAGTTGTTACCGAATACTCACAGGTTTCTTGATCCGTGACCTCAACCTTTTTATCACCCCGCCGATAAGAGAAATAAGAACTGATCAACAGGAAAGGAGGCACGAAAAAAGGAGCGACATGACCAACGGCGAGAACTGATTCCCGTCGGGCAACGGCAAGGAGGCCGAAAGCCATGAATACAATTTATGAAGCACCGAAAAAGGGTTTTTCTGAACTGCTGGCTTCGATGCCCACCATGGCTCAAGTCAAGAGTAACCAGAAAACCGGGGAACCCGAAAAACCGACAACAGCAACCGGCAACCAGGGGACTGATCTGCTGAAACGGCAATTGACCGTTAACGAGGACTTCTGGAACATGGTGGTGGCGGAGAGTGTCAGGAGTGACGGGACGGGAAATTCAGCGCCCGAGGCAGTAGCGTCAGCCTCGGCCAAATCGGCGGACGCCGCCATGAGGCTGAGACTATTCAGCGCCTATGGAACGGCGGCTACCGAAGCAATCGCAGGGCGAAGAGTGGCCACCGGAGTTAATCCCACGGGAAGAGTGATCTCCCGAGGCATGGAGTCACCGGTTAAAACGGCAAAACTCTCGCTGGCAGCGTAGCGGTCAAGCCCCGCCGCCGCTCTTGGTGACAATGGTAACGCCTATGCAGATAAGGACGATACCCCCCCACCGGAGCGGCGACACGGTTTCACCCAGGAAGTATTGGGAAAGAAAGGCCACCAGCACGTAGTTGAGGGCCTGCATGGGGAGCGCCACGGAAAGATCTTCCCAGGAAAGAACCGCCAGCCAGAGGAAAAAAAACCCGGCCAGCATCCCCGTGCCGAAGATGAGCTTGGGAGATGTCAACGCTTGGCCCGCCACGGCAAGTATCCCGCGGAGGTTCATGGTGGAGAGATCCCCCATTTCTTTCATCCCCTTGGCCAGCAGGATATCCCCCACTGTCCCCGCGGCCACGGCCAGAACCATGAAGATAATCGTTTTCATCATACCGTTTTTTCCTCCCCCCGATAGTTCATCAAGCGAATCCCCTTTTCCTTCACCTTCCGGATAACGGCAGGGCTGACCAGCGCCGCCAACTCCTCTTCATGCCGGTAATCGGGCATCCGCCGGGTGATACCGGCGCAGGGGAGGCAGCCGGGATGAAAATAGAGTTCCGTGCTCCCCGGGTGAAGTTCGTCAAGGAGTTGCAAGAGATACTCCTTCGTCATCCGCCCGGAATTGAGCAGTCCCTTTACCTCGTCCGTGCAACGCATCCCCCGGCGCTTCAGGTGGGGGTGGCCGCGGGCCGCCAGCCGGTCAAAGATGAACGCGTCCACCCGTTTACCCAGGACTCTTTCACCATCGGCCAACAGAAGCGGCGTCAACCGCTCCCGGGTGAGGCGGAAGGTGGTTATTCCGTACAGGGGGGCCAGTTCCATGAGGATATCAAAAACCACCGGCTGCATCTGGATGTTAAGGTGCCCATCCACGTGGGAGAGGGAAATTCCGGCGTCGCGAACCTTCCTGAGTTGCGCCTCGATCTCGTTGCGGAGTTGACGCCGAAGTCCCTTCAGGAAAAAGTAGCGCACCCCGGCCAACACCGGATTGTCGGTAAAGTTACCGGTACCATCCACCAACCCCGGAATCTCCGCCGGCGGCAGAACCGACCTCCCCTGCACCAGGGTCAGGTGAAGCCCCACCTGGAGGGCCGGGGTCTCCCTTGCAAGGGTCACGGCCTCTTGAAAAGCGTCGCCCGAGGCCATGAGGGAGGCTGAGGTGAGTATCCCCTCCCGCCACCCCCTGATAACGGCCTTATTGACCCCGGGAGAGAGACCGAAGTCATCGGCATTAACAATCACTGACGGCATGGGCGGTTCAAGGCTCCGGGTTCGAGGTCCGAGGTTCGAGGTCAAAGGCTGAAGGTTTTTTTCACCATTCACCATTCACCATTCACATTTTGATCTGCTTCCGCTTTTTCATGTATTCCAGATACTGCTTCCCCTCCCGGAGAAGTTTCTTCCGCTCGCCGCTGTCCACGATCATTCTCATGACGCTCCGGACGATGTATTTGGGACGAAAGTAGAACTTGTTGTAAAACAGCTCCACTGCGTCGAAAATCTCCCTGTTGGAAAGGTTGGGGTAGTTGATGACGCAGGTCTGATGGCCGGTTTCGTCAAGGAAAGAGTCGGAGGTGATCCACCCTTCCCTCTTGCTCTGTTCGTAAAACTCGGTCCCGGGATAGGGAGAGGCCAGTGACGCCTGAATGGAGTTGAGATCCAGCTTCTTGGCGTACTCGATAGTCTCCATGATGGTTTCGCGGCTCTCACCGGGAAGACCCATGATGAAAGCTCCATGAATGGAGAGGCCCAGTTTCTGGCAATCCTTGGTGAACTGGATGGCCTGCTCCTTGGTCACCCCCTTCTTGATGTTCTTCAGGATCTGCTCGTTGCCACTCTCGTACCCCACCACCACATGCCGCAACCCCGCCTCGCGCATGATCTTCAACGTCTCATAGTCACAGTTGGCCCGGGCATTGATGGTCCAGGAGACCCCCAACGGTTTGATCAGTTCTGCCACGGCCCGGGCATGTTTCCGGTCGGCGGTAAAGGTGTCGTCATCAAAGGAGATCTCCTTGACCCCCGGGATGTTCTCCGTAATCCATTTCACCTCTTCATACACGTTTTGGGGTGAACGGCAACGCATTGTCCTGCCGGAAAAAGTCTGTGGCCAGAGACAGTAGGTGCATTTGGAGGGACACCCCCTGCTGGAATAAATGGAGACATAGGGATGCAGGAAATGAGGGATGATGTACTCGCTCACCGGGAGATCCCGCTGGTAAATCCGGCTGGCAAAAGGGAGAGCGTCAAGGTCCCGTATGGGGGGACGGTCGGGGGTCTGAACGAGCTTACCTTCTTTCAGGAAACTGATCCCGTCAACCTTCTCCCACTCCCACCCCTCACAGAGTTCCTTGGTGGAATAGTCAAACTCACCCCGACAAACGATGTCTATGGCGCCGTCGGCGAAACGGAGAGACTCTTCCGGAAGAACGGAGACATGGGGACCGGCAAGAACCGTCACGATGGAGGGCTTCAACGCCTTGATCCGGCGGGCGGTTTCACAATCGATGGCCAGGGTCGGGGTAGAAGTGTACATGACCACCATGTCGAAGTCGGCCGCAATCTTCAGACAATCTTCAAGGTTCAGCTTCTGCACCGGGGCGTCAACCACCCGGCTTCCCGTGATCATGCCGGCCGGATAACAGAGCCAGGTGGGAAACCAGAACGAGGTCACTTCCCGTGACGCCTGATACCGGGCGCCGGCGCCGCCATCGAAATCTTCAAACGTTGGGGGGTTCAGGAAAAGCGGTTTCATCGTGATGCTCCTTCGTGGTCGGTTCTCGACAGCAAACGAACAAAATACCCAGTTACGCGCTGTTTGTCAAGCGGAAAGCCCCTGACGGGACGAGCAATATGAACAGTTTCCCTCGCAAAAACAGGCGAGTCCACACTCGACAGACAGGTTTTTAGATGGCGACAAAACGCTTGACAAGCATTTTTTACGAGACTATAAGCTAAAGGAATTCACTTATCAACCTCCGGAGGTTATCAACCGTCGTGGAAAGTCATGGTAACGACTACCATCGTTTCACCACTCCCCTCGGCAGGTAACCCGTCTTTCCTTTCCCGGCCTGACGGAAACTGCTGGAGGATCAGCAGAGACCGGCGGAACTTGGGAAGAGCTCTTTCATCCACTCCCCTCGCTCATCGTCCAAAAATATCCAAACGCTCACGACCAATCGATTAGCGCCCGCACGTAACCCGTGGCGCCGTTGGTCAAGAAGCGTAAGTCAACCCTCACGTTTCACGTGACGTCCGTCCGTTCACGGATAGCAAGAAGGAGGGGAATAATGACCGAAGAACTCAACGAAGTCAACCTCAGCCGCGTGCTTGGCAAAACCGTCATCGATGAAAAGGGAAAGGAGATAGGAACACTGGATGATCTGGTCATGATTCCCGGGGAGGGTTTTCCTCAGGTGTCACACCTCATCGTCAGGAACCGGAAGCAGCTGATCGTCATTCCCTGGCTTGCCATCACACTCTTCAACCGCTTTGTCATATCCATAGGGCGGACCACGGCCGAGTTCCCCCCCCATGAAGAATCCGAGGGGGAGATTCTTCTCAAACGGGATATTCTCGACAAGCAGATCGTGGATGTGGACGGCGCCAAGGTCGTCCGGGTCAATGACATCAAGCTGGGGAAATACAAGGAATTTCTCTGTATCCTCTCCGTGGACATCGGCTTGGCGGGACTGCTCCGGCGGCTGGGATACGACGGAGTGGGGAAAAAGATCGCCGCGCTCCTGAAAAAGGAGATCCCCCGCCGGGAGATCAGTTGGGAGTACGTGCAACCGTTGGAGATGAACCTTTCCCGGCTGACCCTGACCATGGCCCATGACCAGCTTGCCGAGATGCACCCGGCGGATCTGGCCACCATCATCTCCACCATCTCCCATCAGCAGATCCAGGCGATGCTCACCTCCCTTGACACCGAAACCGCCGGGGAGGCAATCCATGAACTGGAGCCGGAACTGAGAAGCCGGGTTATCTCCGAGATGGACAGCGAACTGGCCTCGGACATCCTGGAAGAGATGGAACCGGATGAGGCCGCCGATGTTCTGGGTGATCTCTCCCAAGAGAAGGCCCAGGAACTCCTGAATCTCATGGAACCGGAAGAGGCGGAGGAAATTCAGGAACTGATGGAGCACGAGGACGATACCGCCGGCGGACTCATGAATAATTCATTCATTACCATCACCCTTGCCATGACTGCCGGCGAGGCATTTCAGGAAGTCCGACGGAACGCCCCCGAAATAGAGATGATCTATTACGCCTATGTTCTGGACGATAACGAGCGTCTTGTGGGGGTCGTGAGTCTCAGGGATCTCCTGATCACTCCGGCCGAAACACCCATTGCCGAGATTCTCTCGGAAAACGTCAAGAGCGTGACGGTGGAGGCGGAACCGGAAGAGGTCCTTGAGCTGATCGCCAAGTACAACCTCATCGCCGTCCCCGTTCTCGACGCTCAGGAGAAGATGGCAGGGATCGTCATGGTGGACGACATCCTGGAACCGTTCCTTCCCGAGGCATTAAAGAGAAAGCGTCACGCATAGCGGACAGATTCTCCGAAAACTTTATTTCACCGGCCACACCAAGGAGGATCCATGTCCACCGGTTCCATCATTTCCCGACTTTCAAGACCGTTTACCAAGATAAACGTCAAGAATATCATGCTGTTTCTGGCCATCCTGGGCCCAGGCATCATAACCGCCAACGTGGACAACGACGCCGGCGGAGTCACCACCTACTCCCTGGCCGGGGCCAAGTTCGGCTACGCCCTCCTCTGGCTCATGATCCCCACCACGGTCGCCCTGGTAGTCATCCAGGAGATGTGCGCCCGGATGGGGGCGGTGACGGGGAAGGGGCTCTCGGACCTGATCCGGGAGACCTTCGGGGTCAAGACCACCTTCTACGTGATGATCGCGCTCCTTTTGACCAATATGGGGAACTCCATCTCCGAGTTCGCGGGGATCGCCGCCAGCCTGGAGATCTTCGGCGTCAGCAAATACCTCTCCGTACCGGTGGCCTCCATCCTCATCTGGCTTCTCATCGTCAAGGGGTCGCTGAAGGTGGTGGAACGGATTTTTCTGGTGGCCTGCCTGGTCTACGTGGCCTATCCCGTGGCCGCCTTCATGGCCCACCCCGACTGGCCGGAAATCGCCCGGGCCACGGTGACCCCCGACTTCCGCCCCAACAGCGAATACATGATGATGATGATCGGCGTGGTGGGGACCACCATCGCCCCCTGGATGCAGTTTTACCAGCAGTCAGCCGTGGTGGAAAAGCGAATCACCGTGGAGCAGTACAACTTTGCCCGCCTGGACGTCATCATCGGCTGCGTCATCGCCATCGTGGTGGCCACCTTCATCGTGGTGGCCTGCGCCGCCAGCATCCACGTTCAAGGACTCAAGGTGGAGACCGCCGCCGACGCAGCCATGGCGCTGAAGCCGCTGGTGGGAAAATACGCAGCCTCTCTCTTCGCCTTCGGCCTCTGTAACGCCTCGCTCTTTGCCGCCTGCATCCTCCCCCTCTCCACCGCCTTCTACATCTGCGAAGGGATGGGGTGGGAATCGGGAGTGGACAACGACTTCCGCCAGGCGCCCCAGTTCTTCTGGCTCTTCACGATCATCATCGTCCTTTCCGCCCTGATCATCCTGATCCCCAACGCCCCCCTCATCACCATCATGTACATCTCCCAGGTGGTGAACGGCGCGGTGCTCCCCTTCGTCCTCATCTTCATGCTCCGGCTCATAAATAACCGCCGGATCATGGGAACGTACGTCAACGGACCGATATTCAACCTGATCTCCTGGGTCACAGTGGTGATCATGATCGTCCTCACCCTCCTCATGACCTTTGACCAGATCTTCCCCGGCGTCTTCGGCAGGCTCATGGGGAAATAACCTGCTCCTCCTATCCCGGAGGCCACTGAAGATGCCGGCCGGCCAGGAAGTGAAAATGGATATGAAAGACCGACTGCCCGGCGTCGCCGTTGCTGTTGGTAACCAAACGGAAACCCGATTCCGCCACCCCCCGCTCCCAGGCCAGCTTCGCCGCCACCTGGTGGATGTGGCCGATCAGCTCCCTGTCCTCATGAGCGATATCCAGACAGTTAACGATATGCTTTCGCGGAATGATGAGAAGATGGTGCGGCGCCTGGGGGGTAATGTCCTGAATGACAATAACAAGATCGTCTTCATAAACCGGTTTGACGGGAATAGTCCCGCTGATAATCTTGCAAAAAAGACAGTCGATCATGGGTGTCACCTCGGGAAAACAGGTTAAGGTTAAGGTTCAGGCTTTTTTCACTTTTCTTCCGGAGCTATCATGTCCTCGCCCAACAGCCGCTGGCTCCTCCTCCTCTGCCTGGCGCAGCTTTTCATCATGCTGGTCTTCATCAACTACTCCGCCGTCCTCCCACTTCTCAAACAGGAATGGGGGATGAGCAATACCCAGGCGGGAACCATCTTCTCCGTCTACCAACTGGGGTACATCGCCTCCGGGGTGCTCCTGAGCGGACTCACCGACCGCTACAACAGCCGGACCATCTTCATCGCCTCCATCCTCTGGTCCGCAACGGCCAACCTCCTCTTCGCCCTCTACGCCCATGACTACTCCAGCGGCCTGTTGCTCCGTGGGCTCACCGGTATCGGCATGGGGGGAACCTACATGCCGGGGCTAAAGCTGGTGGCGGAACGGTTTCCCAGCGCCCAGCGGGGGAAGGCGGTGGGGATCTACGTGGGAGCGCTCCTCCTGGGTGGATCGCTCTCCCTGGCGCTCACCGGGGTGGTCTCGGCCCTGGCCGGATGGCGGATCGCCTTCATGGTCTGCTCTGCCGGCGTCTTCCTGGGGCTCCTGGTGGCCCTGGCAGCCTTCAGGGGGTATCACCCCGTGCGATACGCTCCAGTTGAGCAGGGATTCCGGAAGGAGATCGTGGCCAACCGGCCGGCTCTCCTGATGATCTGCGGCTACGGCGCCCACATGTGGGAGATGTACGGCATGCGGAGCTGGCTCGCCCCCTTTTTCACGGCAGCCCTCGTGGGTCACGGACTCGCCGGCGGGAAAGCCACCGGATGGGCCGCCGGAGGGGCCGCCCTGGTGATGGGGGTCGGGGCGATCGCCACCGCCGTAACGGGAACCCTTTCCGACCGCCTGGGGCGAACCAAAACCATTACCCTGATCATGCTGGGAAGCGCTGCGTCCTCTTTCATTTTCGGCTGGCTCATCAACCTCCACCCGGCGTTCATTTTCCTCTGCGCCCTGATCTACGGGTATCTGGCCGTGGCCGAATCGCCGGTCTTTTCCACGGGACTCACCGAACTGGTGGCCCCGGCCTACCTGGGAAGCGCCATGGGGCTCCAGTCACTGGTGGGATACTCCCTGGCCACCATCTCCCCCACCGTCTTCGGCTGGGCGCTGGATCTCTGTTCCGGTCGGCAACCTGCCGCGGGGTGGGGAATCGCCTTTGCCACCGCCGGCGCCGGCGCCCTGGCCGGGCCGGTTTTCATGCAGTTCCTGCGCAAATCCCCCGAAAGCAGTCGGATGGCGGGAGGAAAGCGGTAAGGCGAGGTGAAAGGTTCGAGGTTCTAGGTCCTAGGTTCAAGGTTCAAGGTTCTTTTCACCATTCACCATTCACCATTCACCTTTGTCCTTTCACTATTCACCATTCACCATTCACCTTTTAAACATCTTCTCTATCTCCCTCTTGGGTAGGGATTTATAAACCGGTCGCCCGTGGGGGCAGTTGGCGGCAAAGCCCGCGGCATCCATCTGGGCAAAAAGAGCCGCAATCTCCAGCGGCGCCAGAGACCGCTTTCCCCGCACCACGCTGTGACAGGCAATTGTGGTCAACGCCTCTTCCGCCACATCGCTGATGGCCCGGCTTCTTCCCACCCCTCGCAACTCCTCCAGGATATCCCGCAGCGTCACCACAGGATCACCCCCCAGCAGACAGGGGACCTCTTTCAGAAGCCAGGTGGCGCCGCCGAAGGGCTCCAGGGCGAAGCCGAACTTCTCCAAATCCTCCCGGCGCTCCCTGGCGGTGGCAGCCTCCCCGAAGGAAAACTCCACTGTTTCCGGGAAGAGGAGCCCCTGGGATGCCACCTTTCCCGATCGCAGCTGCTCCCGCAGTTTCTCAAAGGCGACCCGCTCGTGGGCGGCATGCTGATCGATGATGATCAGATTCTCCCCGTCCTGACAAAGGAGATAGGCTGCCTGGAACTGGCCGATGACGGCAAGAGAGGAAAAATAGCTCCCCCTCCCCTCCTCCGGCGACGGTTCACTACCCGGGATCGAGGCAAGAGCCGGCGGCTCCACCATGGGGAGGGAGACCGGACTCTCCACGGTGGGGGCAGACTCCTGGGGCAGAGGAGTGGGACGGGGGGACGGGGGAAAATTGAACGATGGCGGAGGGGACAAAGCTACGGTACGTTCCGGAGGTGGTGACAAAGGCACGGCACGTTCCGGCGGCCGGTACGCGGCCAGGGAATCTCGCACCGACTCCTTGCGAACCTCGCTCACCGTCAGTTCCGGAGCGCCGGCGCCCTCATCCAATCCCGGCCCTTGAACCTCGAACCTTGAACTTTGAACTTGGTTTGCAACCTCGAACCCTGAACCCTGAACCTCGCCTTTAACCTCGAACGTAGAACCTAGAACGTAGAACTTATTCTTTTGCACCCACGGCGTCCCCCGCAGCAGCGACTCCACCCCCCGCTGGATAATATCGTGAATCTCCCCCTGATCCCGGAACCGGACCTCATGCTTGGTGGGATGGACGTTCACATCCACCTCCGATGGCGGGAGGCTAATGAAGAGCGCCACCACCGGATAACGACCCCGTTCCAGAAGAGTCCGGTATCCCTGGAGCACGGCGTGCTGCACCACCCGATCCCGGATGAAGCGGCCATTGATATAGGTATAGACGAGCCCCGCCGTGGAGCGGTTCGTCTCGGGCCTCCCCACCAGACCCGTCACCCGGCACTCTCCCTCGCCGTACTCAACGGGATAAAGTCCGCCGGCAAGGGTCCCCCCCAGCAGGGCAGTCACCCGCTCCTTGAGATCACCCGCTCCCACCGTGAAGACGACCTTGCCGTCGCTGATATAGGTAAAACGGACGTCCGGACGGGACAAAGCCAAACGATTAAGGAACTCCCCCACATGTCCCCCCTCGGTATCGTTCCCCCGGAGAAACTTCAGCCGCGCCGGAGTATTAAAGAAGAGATTGCGTACCGTGATGACGGTTCCCCGGGCCATGCCGCACGCCTTTACCTCCTTTATCCGCCCCCCCTCGGCGTAAATCTCGGT
>CAIYUY010000145.1 GCA_903929485.1 uncultured Desulfuromonadales bacterium | reverse complement strand
CCAAGATTAATATCGCCGGGAGCAGCAGCTACAACAGCTGCGCCACCACGGTCTGCCACGGCCAGAACAGCCCGGCCCCCTGGGGAACCGCCGTAACGGCCAACAATACGTGTCTCAAGTGCCACGGCCAGAAACTTGCGACTTACACCAACGTCTCGGCGGCCACCGTGGCCCCCGGCGGCAGCGGCCTGGACACCGGCGGGAACAGCGCCGCCACCTCGCCCCGGGTTGGGGCTCATCAGACGCACCTCACCGCTGCCGACGGCATCTCCGCTCCCATCCATTGCGGCGAGTGTCATCTGGTGGTGAATACGGTGGCGGACGCAACTCACCTCAACTACACCACCGCCACCGTCCGTTTCGGTACCCTGGCCACGGCGCAGGGACATGCTCCCATCGCCACCAGAAGCAGCGGACTGATCTCCTGCGCCACCACCTACTGCCATACGGGTAAACTTAATTCCGGCTCCTCCATGACTCCGTTGTGGGTCAACTCCGGATACGTGCCGGCCACCATGACCATCGCCGGCTGCGGCAACTGTCACGGTTTCCCGCCCGCTTCGTCCACCGGGCATCCGGTGGTAACCCCCCCCACAGCGTTCCCTGTTGGAACCACCTGTAGTTGTCACCCCAATCTTTCCGGGACCGCCACCACCTACGCCACCATCTTTGTGGATAAGAAGCTGCATATCAACGGCGTCATCGATGTCACCAGCGGCAGCGCCCATGTTTACCCCTATCCGGGGGCGACGCATATGATCGCTTCCGGGGCGACCGCCCCGGCCACCACCTGCAGTTGTCATAACAGCACCGCCGCCGGGACCTACCCCGTGGCCCGGGGAACAGCCCCTAACTGCATGGCTTGCCACAAGAGCGGCCTGCTCCGGACAGTCGCCACCTCATCCTGCTATGACTGTCACGGGGCCACCGCCATCAGCGGGCAGCCCAGCAGCAACGTCTTCCCCAATATCAGCGCCAATCATACCAGCCATATCGGCCAGGGGCTGACCTGCGCCAACTGCCACAGCGGCTACGGCACGGGAAGCGTCAAGCATGGCTTCAGGAACACTTCCGCCACCACCAAGGGGAAAGTAGCCTTCAGCGGCTTGACCGTTACCCCGACCTGGACCCCCGCAACCAACAGCTGCAGCATTGCCTGCCACGTGGCGGCTGTCTGGGGTACACACCTGGGCTGCATCAACTGTCACAGCGCCACCATCACCCGGACCAAGGGACGGCCGGGGACGGTTCTGCCGGCGATTACCGCCGAATTCGGCTTGGCCTGGGGGCACAAGAAAACCGGTCGCGCGGCGGTGAGCGACGATGACTGCATCGTCTGTCATCTGGAAGGGAACGGCACGACTCACAAGACCACCGCCTATCACGGCGACGGCAACATCGACCTTCGTGATCCGGACGGCGCCGGAGAAACCCCCATTACCAACATGAACAACGCTGCCTGGACCTTCCAGCGGTTCTCCACCTCCTATGCCGCCGGTTCGAGAGTCGCCAACGGTCAGACTCTCAATACCATAGACAATATTATTTCCCAGAAGTTCTGTCTCAAGTGTCATGACGGCAACGGCGCCACCAACCCCACCGCCCGTTCCAATAACGGCGGCACCGGCACCGCCGCCATGCCCTTCGGCGGGATCGCCCTGGGTGCAACCTATACGGCGTTAAACGGCGCCATCGGCACCCAAGGGACGATCAACGTCTTCAGCCAGTTCAGTACCGGGAATGCTTCACGCCACCCGGTGCGAGGTTCCAGGACTAAGGACTTCCCCTACTCCACCAGGCTGGCGGCGCCTTACAACAACATTGCGACCACGAGAAACGCCAATGGCACCACTGCTCATGCAACCGCGGTCAGTGTCGTCATCAACTGCTTCGACTGCCACAATACCGTCACCACTCCCCTTACCCTGCGCACCGTCGCCGCTCATGGTAATGCGGTGACCTTGCGCGGCACCATCTATGCGACCACGGCTTCAACGCTCTGCACTACCTGTCATATCGGTTATACCGTTACAGGTAATCACAGCACCGGATCGGCCTGGGCAGCCACAGGTTCCAGCCATAATGCAAGTTCGACCTGTCAATACTGCCATGGGAGCAGTATCAACACCACGGCGCAGGTTCGCCCCATTCGCGCCCAGGATTATCATGGGAATAACGCCCTGGTGGGTGGCGGTAAATGGCCGTCGGTGCTTTCCCGCCCCTATGCGTTTATCAGAGGGTGGAGCGGCACCGCGTATCATCGGCCGTACCGTGCATCGGAATTCACCACGGGGAGCGCCACCTGCGGCACGGGAACCTGTCCCAATGGAGGTCAGGTTGCCGATGGCAGCACAACAACCTATACCGCCGGCGGCACCTATTAGCCTGTAAAGAAGTCGCTGAAGAAGTGAGAACCCCGCCCGCAAGGGCGGGGTTTTTTTTAGTTCTAAAACTGATAAAACAGATCCGTTCCGACCTGATATTTTTTTGTTGCTTTTCATTTTCGAATCTGGTATTTGACTCGGTATCGTTGATTTTTGACTCGAATTATCGCCTCTGTCCTCCTCCGAACGGCAGAGTCGGCAGACGGAATTTATCCCTATAACCCATCAAACAATAGAGGAAGACAAATGATTAAGAAAAGCGCGCGCAGGGTACTCACTGTTCTGGCGATTACAGTGGCAACGGTTGCCATCTGGCGGAGCGGGGCTGTTACCGCAGCCACACTGCCGGTGGCCTCTCTTCAACCTTCCGTTCAGAAGGGATTGAGGACTCCCACCCGCCTGGCGGTTGCAGCGGACGGTACGCTGTATGTGGCGGATCCGGCGAATCAGGGGGTACTGAAGTATGGTCCCGCAGGGATACTGCTCCGGAAGATTTCGGTGACCGGTATTCCCCAGGGGATAGCCATAACGACGTCCGGCGCTCTTTGGGTCTGTCAGAAGGAGTTCGTGGCGTTGTACGACGTCAATGGCGCCGAGATCAAGCGGTTGGGTTCCGGGAAGGGTCAGTTTGTTTCGGCCTCCGGCATCGCCATTGATGACACGGGGCTGATCTATGTGGCCGACAGCAAGGGGCGTTGCGTGCAGGTCTTCGACGCCGACGGTGTCTACCTGACCCGCTTCGGCAGTCAGGGGAGCGGCGCCGGTCAGTTCCTCTACCCGGCTGCCATTGTCTATGAGAAGGTCTCCAAACAGATTGTCGTAGTCGATTCTCTCAATGGCCGCGTCCAGTTCTTTGACAAAAGCGGCTCTTTTGTCCGCTCCATGGGAGGGATCGGCACCGGACCGCTCAAATTCATCCATCCCCAGGGAATCGCCTTTGAATACGGCGCCGGTTCGGCGGTTCGTATGTATATCTGCGACGCCATGTTGAGGAATATTCAGGCCATCGATCCCACCGGCGCCGGCCTGTTTCTCGGTTACGTGAAGGGAGGTAAGGGGACGGAACATGGTTCTCCCTCGGATCTCGCCTTCGATCAGAGCGCCAAACTTCTTTACGTGGTTGACGGTCTTGGGAGCGTGACTGTTTACAAAATCTCCGACGGTAACGTGGTGGTTGACAATGCAACAGCTCCCGTGACGACGGCGGCCGTCATCGCCTCCTCTCCACTTGCTTCTAAAAACAGTAGCGTTGTTTTGTCCACCCCTTCCACGGTTTCACCCCTTATCCTCTCCATGGTGGCGGATGGCAGTACCGTAACAGCGGAACTTCTTGATGTCACCGGTATCGCTTCCAATCTGTCAGCCGTTAACGTGAATGGTCTGCCGGTGGCGATAAGTAACGGCATCTTCGGCACAGCGGTTCTCCTCCACTCCGGTTCCAACGAAATTACCGTTACGGCGACAGATCACACCGGCAGGTCATGGAGCGAGGTACGTACTGTTACGAAGAGCACACCACTGCCGTCGCTGACCATCGCTACGCCGGACGCGCAGGTCACGGATAAGGGGATCATGGCTCTGACGGGGAGTGTGGCGAAGGATCTCTTCGTCTCGGTGGCGGGAGTCCCTGCCGACATCTCCGCGGGGATCTGGACGTCTCAGGTTACGCTTAACCCCGGTATCAATACCGTTCAGCTGCAGACCATTGATCTTAACGGCCAGGCCGTCACCCAGAAGCGGACTCTGCTCTACTACCCCGCTGCTCCGGCTCTGGCCATAACAGCGCCAACCGAGGATCTTATCGTCTCCGCCGGTAGCAAGGTCGTAATCAGCGGGACGGTGTCGTTGTCACCTGCCGCCACTGTTTCCGCGCAGGTGAACGGCAAGCCGGTGAAGGTGGCGGTGTGTGGCGGATTTTTTTCATTCCCGGTTGAATTAGTGGGTGAAGGTGTTTATACTGCCACGGTTTCCGCGGTTACCGCCGCCGGGAATGTGGGCACCATCACCCGCTCCCTTATCCAGGGAAAATAAGAATAGAGCCGGTTATCTCGATTTTCATACGGATAGTATATGTTTATAATAAAGGACCAGGAGTTGAACATGAACGTAATGCTGAGAAGTTTCATTTTGACAGTTCTCCTGGTGGCATTGGGAGCTCCCCCAGTCTTTGCGCTCTACGCACCCCATGACGCGACGAACGGGATTTCATGCGCCAACTGTCATTACGCGGGCGCATCCATCAACTCCATCGGTTTCACCAACGTCTGCCATACCTGTCACAAGCCGGGGGGGATGGCGCAGCTGCAACCCTTCGCCGCGGTTGACGCCTCCAATCTTTTTAATAATGTCACCAGTAAGCGAGTGGGAACCCTCATTAATAGCTCGCATAACTGGGCGGGGGGGCTGGTCGTGCCGAAGGCGGGGGCGGTCTCTCCGGCGAACATATTGCTGAACTATGCCCCTCTTGTTGGTCTCTCCTGCGAGCGGTGCCATAATATACATAATTTACGGGAGTCGGCGACAAACTCCGCCCCGTTCCTGAGAATGCTCAATGACAGCGATCAGATGTGTCGTGACTGCCATAGCCCACGAGACACCACGGATCATACCACCGGCTCTCACCCCATAACCAGAACCTATACCACCGCCATCAAAAGATTCGCCAGATATACCACAAAGTTCTTTGCGACCCCCGTCAACGCCAACCCCGCCAACAGCAGTTCCGCCATGAACCTGGCCAAGGGGGGGCAACTCCTCTGTAGTACCTGTCACGGCGTGCATAATACCGATTCCAATAGCGCCACCTTTGATAACCACAGCTCAAGTCTTCTGGGCCGGTTGACCCCTTCCGCAGGTTATCTTCTTCGCACCGACCTGCGGGGGGCTACCCCCAATGGGGTGAATATCTGCACCAACTGTCACAAGGGATACACCGCCCACAACGGCAAAGGGCAAAATGTTCAGTGCAGTGACTGTCATGGCGCTCACGTGGACGAGGCGGACGGCACCAAGTCCAATGTTTGGCTGATTCAGCGGTACATGAGCTATTCCTCTCCCCTTACCGGCCGGGTGGATAACCGTAAGCTCCTGGTACAGACCACCTTTACCTCCACTACCTCAAAGAACTACCGAGGGAGCAATAGCTCCGGCGTCTGTCAGGCTTGCCATACCCCCCCGACCACGGTTCCTCAGCATACCGCGGTGGGTACGAACTGTAACGACTGCCATACACATGCCTCGGCTTGGACTCCCAGCGCCGGTAGCTGCACCAGTTGCCATGGTCAGCCCCCAACCGTCAACATCGCCGGCGGTCCCAGCGGCTACGCAGGCAGCTACGGAACCACCACCGGGATGAACGAGGCGCTCACTCCCCACGCTTCTCATGTCACCACGGCCGGTTTCATCTGCCTCGACTGTCATAACGGCGCAACGCATCAGAGCGGTAACTTTCAGCAGGTATACCTCAACACCGCCGGGTACCTGGCCGCGAAAAACGGCGCTCTCCCTACTTACAACAGCACCGCCCGGAGCTGCGCCACCACCTACTGTCACAGTAATGGGGTCATAACCGGTAGGGTCAGCGGCTCCCCCGTGTATGCCACCGCTACCTGGGCGGCCGGAAAGGGGACCATCATCGGCGCCTCGACGGAGTGTATCGCCTGCCACGGCGGTTCTTCCACCAGCACCGCTCCCATGGCCACCGGGTCGCATACGGCGCATGTTAAAACGTACAGCCTGGGGTGCAAGGAGTGTCACATTAACACCACCACCAACGGAACCTCACTGGTGGTCGGTGGCGGCCATCTTAACGGTACCGGATACCAGAGCGGTATTGATGTGAAGTTCGATACCGCCGGCAGGAATAGTGCAGCTCTCTATGCCTCGACGGTGGGCAACTTGGGCTGTACCGCGACCTATTGCCACAGCAGCGGCAAAGGCGGCGCGCCCAAGCAGCTTCCTCAATGGGGAGGAGTCATGCCGGCCGACTGTACCGGTTGTCACGGCGGCGGCGCCACTCTGGCCACCTTCAAGATCATCTCATCGGGTAAGCATCTGGCTCATATCAAGAATGCGCCGGCGGGGGGCAAGTTCGGCTGTGTCGATTGTCATGCCTTGACGGTTACCTCTGATACGGTGCTCGTGGCCGCCAGGACGAATCACGTGAACGGCGTCATAGACTTTTCCGGGGCCAATACCGGAACCATCAGCGCCGGCGTCTGTAGCACCAGCTACTGCCACAGCAATGGTCAGGCAACACCGGTATTCAAGAGCACCGCATCCTGGTACTCAGCCACCACCTACGGCTGCAACGGTTGTCATGGTTCCGATAGTTCCTCCACCGCGGGTGTCTTTACCTCTCTCTTCGGTGAACCTAACTACAACAGTTACACCACTGCTTCCAGCCCACTCCGGAACTCTCATCAGAAGCACGTGGCCGCAGCCGGCGATTGTCAGACCTGTCATGTGGCCACCACCCGGAGCGGGTTCAGCATCCTGAGTTCATCCACGGCGCATCTGGACAAGGTTCGGACAGTCGCCTTCAACACGGCCAACGCCAAGGTGGCGACGGCATCCTACAATGCCGCCACCAAAAGCTGCTCTAACGTGGCTTGCCACAATAGCACCGTGGTTAAGTGGGGGAGCAAGCTGGCCGGCGGTTGCGCCGCCTGCCATCCGACCCTGAGCGGGGCTCATGCCGCGCATATCGGGACGCTCCTCGCCACGGTGAACTTCTACAACTACACGGCGAACAAATCCACCGGCTCGGAACTGACGGCGGGCTCCTACGCTTTCGGTTGCGCAAACTGCCACCCCACAGACCCGGCCCTGCACAATAACGGCGTCGTGGATGTTCTGCTGACCCCGGCCGCTGCGGGGGGGACGCTGAAAAGTAAGAACTCCGCCACCGCCTCCCGCACCGTGGTCACCGCCGGGAGCAACGTCACCTGCTTCGGTGTCTACTGCCACAGCAACGGTCAGGCGACCCCCACCTACGCCACCGCCCCCAACTGGTACGGCGGGCCGATCACCGGCGACAAGTGCGCCGCCTGTCACGGTAACAGCCCCGCCACCGGCGCCCATGCGGCCCATGTGGTTGGCCTTCACTACGCCAACATCTTCAACGGCGTCTTCGGCAAGTACTCCGCCGGTGGAGCGGTGGGCAAGAGCGCCGGTCACGGTGATCCTGCCCAGTCCACCACGCTGAGCTGCAACATCTGCCATAATGCGACCATCAGTGTGGGGTACAATGATAAAAATACGGCATGCCTGACCTGTCATAACGGCAGCCGCGCACCGTTGAAGGGGAACGCCGTCATCACCGACCGCTCCATGCATGTGAACGGCAAGGCTGATCTCGTCTTCTGGAGCGGGGGAGCGGTGAAGGGTAAGGCGCAGCTTCGCCCCACCTCCTTTGCCGGCTACACCGCGGCGGGCGGTTCCTGGAGCCGTACGACCTACAAGGTTGGCGCCGCCTCGGTGGATACCGGTAAAAGCGTCCTGGCCGGCGGCATGTACAGCGCCGGGAACTGCAGTAACATCGCCTGCCACAACGGTCGAGTCGCCAATTGGACTACCGATGTGGGCAAGGGTGTCGAATGCGTCATCTGCCACTCTAAGCTGTAACCCGTGGTAAAAGCCTGCCCGATGAGAATCGGGCAGGCCAACGCGATATTTACGTACTATCATACCGAAACAGACGACGAGGTGAGGTTGCCATGGGAAAAGCTTTAGCTAATCAGAACAGAGTCAAGAGCAGGATCACCACCATCAGCCTGGTGCTTGTCTGCACCCTGCTGTTGAGCGTGTTCATGCAGTACAGGCCGGGGGAGGCTTCAGCCGCGGTTACCAGCCCCCTCATGCATAACAGCGCCAATCTGGGGACCAAGTACGGAACCTGGGGAACCACCTACGGCTGCAGTACTTGTCACAGCCCGGTCACCGGCAATATCAAGCAGGTCGCCGCCAGCATTATTACCCCAACCGGGGCGCGAACGGTTACCTTCAATCGGCTCACCTCCAGCAACGCCACGATCATGGGCGTTTTCGGGAACGATCTGCGCGCCAACCTCAACAGCTCCACCAATGTCTGCGAAGTATGTCATCACAACACCATTTATCATCAATACAGCTCCGTCAAGGCGACGGTAACCAAGAGCCATAACAACCGTCTTGACTGCGTTCTCTGCCACAGCCACTCCGCCGGCTTCAGCGCCTCGGCCACCTGCGGCAGCTGTCATCCCAGCGCCGGCGGATTGGTCGCCACCACCGCCACCAACGCCACGGGGGGTGTCGTCGGCGCCCATGCCAAGCATACGGGCGCTCCTTATAACATGCTCTGCGCCACCTGTCACAGCGGTTATACCACCAGCCCCATGGGGAACGGGATCATTCAGCTGGGATTCCAGATCACCAAGGCCAACTTCAGCAGGTTCAGCAGCGGGACTCAGTCCGTGTACGGCACCTACAGCGGTAGCAACACTCTGGCTACGGGCTACAGCTGGGCCGCCACCCAGACCGGT
>CAIYUY010000144.1 GCA_903929485.1 uncultured Desulfuromonadales bacterium | reverse complement strand
ACCCTGCTCCCATATTGAGACCAGAAGCTGCTTTTTCTGCCATGATTAAGCTTGATATCCTGAAGGTATGCATCATGAGGTATGACGGCATGCCAATCAGAGATGGAATGTGCCAGTAAGTCCAGTTTGCGGAGATATCGAGCTCCGTGTGAATAGCTTTTGGTCTGTCCCCGCCGCAGGATGGAGTCGAGCAGCGCCCGGTAGATCACCGAAGCACAGAGAATACGCCCGTTTTCCTCCATGACTTCCACAAGGGGGAGCAGTCCTCCGTAGTAATCGCCATTCAGTTGATCTCGATGATTCATCAGATACGACTCAGCTTCCTCCAACTTCTCAATTTCAACAAGAAAGACGGCATCAACCAAGGAAAAGCCGATTGACTCGTGGATAGCCGCGACCTCGCTCGCCAGTACGTCACTCCTCTGGTCATTGCCGATTGCATTCAGCAGCAGCGCCAGGGATGCAGCGTTTCTGCTTCGCCTGAAAATACGCCATGCGACTTCGGCACGTCCGGCCCTGTTTCCAGTCCGGCCATGGATCTCAAAAAGGAGATCGTCCCGCTCCGCCGTCTTGAACGTATCAGATTCCGGGATCTTTTCCAGCCACGTTATCGCCGTCTGTTCGTTGCCACACTGCAGATGCACACGGGCAATATCCAGGCAGGCGGCGGTGGAGAGTTCCCCTCGGGAAGCCAGCCGCGTCTGCTCAAACAGAGGAGCATCCTTGAGCTGCCGGGCAAGAGATTCCACGTGACGTAACCACTCCCTTTTATGGTAGTCATCGGATGCCTGACCGGCCTTTTCCTGCATACGCGCCACCATGGCACGGATAACAGCCTCCGACAGATACTCCAGCGCCGACTCTATCAGCACATCCCGCACACCATACCCATCTGACTGAATCACCCTGAACACGAGATCTCCGAGCCATTCCTTGTCGGCACAACATGAGGCGTAGCCGACAAAAAGCTTACAGGCATCATGGCGGAAGACATCCCCGATCGCTCCGCTGGAATCATCGCAGTTCTCGAATATGGCTGAATCAGCCTCATAAAAAGATGCCACAAGTTCGACTCCGGTTCGAGGATCGGTCACACCCGCTCTCAGATCATCCAGCAGGGTTTCTATTTCCCGCGCAAATCCGGCGTTCTCCCTCCAGTCGATAAAACGATGGCCCTGTTTAAGATCGGACAGCTTGTCCGTAAACCGCTTGATGTTCCCCTGCGGTGTGGCAATCATCCGTTCAACCAGGTCGTCTGCCGCGTCTACATAGCTTGCCAGTTCCAACAGAGCATCAGCCAACTGATAAACGCCCAACGCTACCAATTTCTCTTTTCGCACTGAATTCACGGGCATAATCTCAATCCTCCGGATTATTAACCGCGATTACCGGCGTTTTTTCCAATTCGTGGTCCGGAACGAATACGATGCGCATTCCCCACCCGGAATAGGTGATCAGCATTTCACCGAATTCTTCGAGGGTATAATCTTTTCCGTCAATTTCTATGACCGGACGTCTCCCCTCATCATGGATCAGGCATCGCAGGACGTCACCGCGTGGAACCCACTGGTCACACTGTT
>CAIYUY010000143.1 GCA_903929485.1 uncultured Desulfuromonadales bacterium | reverse complement strand
TTTCATTTCCTTTCCCAAGTTAGACTAAGGGAAAGGGGTGGAAATGTCCAGCTAAATTTTCAGGGATTCGGTGGCAGCCCCCCCCCTGTGATCGCTTACCACAGGATTGGTGGGGTCAGACCCTCAAGATCTCAAGATGTTCCCCGGATTGGGGGATTGGTGGGGTCAGACCCTCAAGATCTCATAAACGGAGTGGCCATCTTTTTCAGGGGCGCTTCAAAGCGGTACTGGTCAATGCCGACACATACCTATCTGAATTAACACGCTATATCCACCTCAATCCGGTGCGAGCCCACTTGGTGCAATCACCTGAAGAGTACCCGTGGAGCAGTCACCGCGACTATCTTGGCTTGGAGGAGATTCCTTGGCTCACCACCGACTGGGTATTGTCATTCTTTGCTTCGAACAGAAAGGACGCCCGTGCTGCCTATACGGACTTCATCGCTCTGGAGAGAGAAGAAGAAGGGCATGACCATGCCTTTCATTTTGGCAGCGTTAACGATAGTCGCGTTCTCGGAGATGATACGTTTATCGATACTGTCCTCACCACTGTAGAGGCAATCTCGACACCGCGAATCACTCTTGACACCATACTCCACTGCGTCTGCCTGCTGTACGGAATAACAGAAACGGACTTGGCATCCCCCGGTAAATATCGCCTGTTTTCCGAAGCACGTGGAGTCGCCGCATGGTTGATTCTTGAGACAGGAAGCGTGACGCTTACCGCGTTGAGTCGTTTTTCCGGAAGAGATATTTCGACCCTCAGTGCCGCAGCCAAGACCATACGTCTGCGTGCCGTTAGCGATCAAGAGTTTGCAACGTTTCTTGGAACGTTGCAAAAATTGCTCCTCCAAATCACCTAGACCAAAGCCTGACCCTCGATCCACACTCGATCCACACTCGATCCATTCATGAGGGCGTCCCGGTTCTCGATATGGTCCAACCGGGTGAGGATGGGATTCTTGGACAGGCCGAAACCATGCTTGAGCATCCACTGAATCTGCCCGATCCAGACCGTGACCTTGGCCAGCTCCGCCGCGTAGGAGTTCAGTTCGATCCCGCGAACGCACCGGGGATCGATCTCCGGGAAGGAGCGCGGCAAACCGAGAATCTCGGCTTCCAGCATGATCCGGTGTTCCAGGTTTTTCAGCTCAATGAGTGCAAGGTAGAGAAAGTTGCCGCTGCCGCAGGCCGGGGCCAGCACCTTGAGCACCCTCGCCTTGTTCAGCTCCAGCACTCTCCGCAACACCAGGAACTCCCACAGCGGTGGAAATGTCAATTGAATATACTGTCCCCGGAACACCCCAGGTCTGACCCTCCTGCCATTGCTCTCTTGGCACCTTGTGAGAAGCCCTCGCAGGCGATTATGTTACGATCAGATGAGGTCAAAACGGTCAAGATTCATTACTTTTTGCCACACCTCTACAAAGTCGTTCAGGAATTTTTCCTGGGAATCCTCACTTCCGTAGACTTCCGCCAAGGCTCGCAGTTGAGAGTTCGAACCGAAAATGAGGTCCACACGGGTGCCGGTCCACTTGGGGGCGCCTGTTGCGCGATCACGGCCGTCGAACAGGTCGTCGGCTTCAGTGGCCGCCTTCCACATGGTGCTCATGTCGAGCAGATTGACGAAAAAGTCATTAGTGAGCAGCTCAGGCCGCTTGGTGAAAACACCATGAGGGGACTGTTCAAAGTTGGTATTTAAGACGCGCATACCGCCAAAGAGAACCGTCATCTCAGGGGCGGTCAACGTTAGCAATTGCGCTCGATCAATCAGCAGTTCCTCCGGCGATACGGAGTAGGGGGTTTTGAGATAGTTCCGGAACCCGTCTGCAGTCGGCTCGAGTACGGCGAACGCAGCTACGTCGGTTTGCTCCTGAGTCGCATCCATACGTCCCGGTGTGAAGGGAACGGTCACATCATGATTGGCATTCTTCGCAGCTTGCTCGATGCCTGCACATCCGCCCAAAATAATCAGGTCAGCCAGAGAAACCTTCTTTCCGCCTGACTGAGCGCTGTTGAACTGCTTTTGGATTTTCTCAAGGGCTTGCAGCACACTCTCCAGTTGGGCCGACTGGTTAACTTTCCAATCTTTTTGCGGCGCGAGACTGATGCGTGCGCCGTTCGCCCCGCCACGCTTGTCGGAGTCGCGGTACGTGGACGCCGCCGCCCAGGCGGTCGAGACCAGTTGGGAGACCGACAGTCCCGAAGCGAGGATCTTGCTCTTGAGTTCTGCGATGTTTTGCTCGTCGATCAGCTCATGATTAACTGCGGGTACCGGGTCTTGCCAGATTAGTTCCTCCGCCGGGACCTCCGGGCCGAGATAGCGTGAGCGGGGGCCCATGTCGCGGTGAGTCAGCTTGAACCAAGCCCGAGCGAAGGCATCAGCAAATTCCTCGGGGTTCTGCCGGTAGCGCCTTGCGATCGGCTCGAAGATCGGGTCGTAGCGAAGGGAAAGGTCCGCCGTGGTCATCATCGGTCGGTGCTTCTTCGAAGGGTCGTGTGCGTCAACCACCAGGTCCTCTTCTGCCACATTCTTGGCCAGCCACTGATGCGCGCCGGCCGGGCTCTTGACCAGTTCCCACTCGTATTTGAACAGCACGTTCAGGTAGCCCATGTCCCACCGGGTCGGGTTCGGCTTCCAGGCGCCCTCGATGCCGCTGCCGATGGTATCGGCGCCCTTACCCGTGCCGAAGCCGCTTTTCCAGCCCAGCCCCTGCTCCTCGATGCCGGCGGCTTCGGGTTCCGGGCCGACCAGAGCCGCATCGCCGGCGCCGTGGCATTTGCCGAAGGTGTGTCCGCCGGCGACGAGCGCGACGGTCTCTTCATCGTTCATCGCCATGCGTGCGAAGGTTTCTCGAACGTCACCGCCGGAGGCGACCGGATCCGGGTTGCCGTTCGGTCCTTCCGGGTTCACGTAAATCAGCCCCATCTGCACGGCTGCGAGCGGGTTTTCGAGGTCACGGTCGCCCGAATAGCGTTTATCGCCAAGCCACTCGGTCTCAGAGCCCCAATAAATGTCCTCATCCGGCTCCCAGACGTCCTCGCGTCCCCCGCCGAAGCCGAAGGTCTTGAATCCCATCGATTCCAATGCGCAGTTGCCGGCGAGGATCAGCAGGTCGGCCCAGGATATTTTCTTGCCGTGCTTTTGCTTGATCGGCCAAAGCAGACGGCGCGCCTTGTCGAGGTTCACGTTATCGGGCCAGCTATTGAGGGGCGCAAAGCGCTGGGCGCCGGACCCAGCGCCGCCGCGGCCATCTCCGGTGCGGTAGGTACCCGCGCTGTGCCACGCCATCCGGATGAACAAAGGACCATAGTGGCCGTAGTCCGCCGGCCACCACTCCTGCGAGTCGGTCATCAGCGCATGGAGATCCCTTTTCAGGGCCGCCAGATCGAGTTTCATGAATTCCTCAGCGTAGCTGAACCCCTCTCCCATCGGGCTACATAGGGAAGAATTCTGATGAAGAATCTTGAGGTTCAACTGGTTAGGCCACCACTCCCGGTTTGACGCGCCCCTGCTATCGGTGGATTTGTTCGTCTTGCCCGTTACCGGGCACTTGCTGTCTTTATTCATAGCTGCACTCCTTTCCGGTTATCGTTTTTGACCGGATGTCAGTCTCAGTCGGTTCATTATGGGTTGCTTCCCCATTGTGACTTTTTTATGTCTGCATTATATATATACCTATTTTTAATAATCAATTGAAATATATTTAAATTGATTTATGATTGTATCTGTTTCACGGAGTTGCATTATGTTGCTCGTTCCGGATGATGTGTTCGAACGAGCGCTACTGGTTCCGAGGGAGCCTGGGGTCAGGCTTGCGGTTGTGGGGAGCCTGGGGTCAGGCTTGCGGTTGGGGGAGCCTGGGGTCAGGCTTGCGGTTGTGGTATTATTGTGATATGTACCAGTCATGGCACGTAAACGACGAGTTCATCACCCCGCAGTACTCTACCACGTGATCATACGTGGTAATGCTCGTCAGGAGATATTCTTTGACGATGTCGACTGCTCGCGCTTCTATCTGTTGATACAGGAAGGGCTTGAACGGTATGGACATCACATTCATCCGTTTTGTCTTAGGTGATT
>CAIYUY010000142.1 GCA_903929485.1 uncultured Desulfuromonadales bacterium | reverse complement strand
TTCCGAGACAATTCCACCGGGGGTGTCACACCGATGGGCGTTTCACGAAACGCCCCTACAATCGTCAACCGGATTGCCCATGCCCATCGGTTTTGGGTTTCCGTAGGGGCGGTTCGTGAACCGCCCGTTCGTGAACCGCCCATTCGTGAACCGCCCATTCGTGAACCGCCCGTTCGTGAACCGCCCGTTCGTGAACCGCCCGTTCGTAAACCGCCCAATCATGAACCGCCCGTTTTGAACCGCCCGTTCGCGAACCGCCCGTTCGCGAACCGCACGTTTTGAATCGTTGTATGTTCTATTCGTTCTTGCATCGGTACGGCAAATATCGGGCGGTTCGCGAACCGCCCCTACGGATAAAACCAAACGGTTATGACGCCGACATGTCAAAGCTGGCTGAAGAAAATCTTCAGCGATCCGATCCCGCTGTTCTCCGAGGTAGGCGGCGAATTCGTCCACCAGCGCCCGGGCATTGACCCCGGCGTCCTTGTCCCACTCCACCCGGAGAAGCTTGTCCAAGGTGTCATGGTCAATGGTCTGTTCCTTGTCCCGGCGAATACGGTCCAGGAGCTCGATGAGCCCGCCGGTGAAAACCGCCGCTGCCCCTCTTCTTGCCGCTTGGCCTCGATCACCACCACCGGCATCCTGTCGACGAACAGTACGTAATCCGCCGGGCCGGTATCGGTGGGATATTCCCGCACCGCCTGCCCCAGTCCGTCACTCAGGTTGATCCCTGCACCGTCCAGCCGGACTGTCTCAGCAGCTCGTCAATATGGTCCCGGGCGATCTGCTCGGGGTTCTTGTTTTCGGGCATGGGGCGCCTTTACTCTGACAACTATAATTATGCACTATCATTAACACGGCCATGGTCGACAGGCCAGAAGGAAAGGAGCGAGGGATAGTTATTGTTTCGCCATTAAACCAGTTGTCATCCCTCCTCCAGACCTTGAAATCAGCACACCGGCATCAACATCAGGCATGATGTTTTTTTCATAGGGGCGCGGCACGCCATGCCCAATTACAGATCCATGAATCTTGCCCCCCTACAACATCTTCCTCAAATACTGCCCGGTGTAGGAACGGGTGATCCCGGCCACCTCCTCCGGCGTCCCCACGGCGAGGATCTCCCCTCCCCGATGCCCCCCCTCCGGTCCCAGGTCGATGATCCAGTCGGCGCTCTTGATGACATCCAGGTTATGCTCGATGATGACCATGGTGTTACCCGCGGCCACCAGCTTCTGCAACACCTCCAGCAGTCGGGCGATGTCGGCGAAGTGAAGACCGGTGGTGGGCTCGTCCAGGATGTAGATGGTCCGGCCGGTGGCCCGCTTGGCCAACTCCTTGGCCAGCTTCACCCGCTGGGCCTCCCCCCCCGAAAGGGTGGTGGCCGACTGCCCCAGCTTGATATACCCCAGCCCCACCTCATCAAGAGTCTTCAGCTTGTTCCTGATGCGGGGGATATGCTCCATGAACCGGACCCCCTCGCTGACGGTCATGTCCAAAACCTGGGCGATGGATTTCCCCTTGTACAGCACCTCCAGGGTCTCCCGGTTGTAGCGCGCTCCCTTGCAAATTTCGCATTCCACATAAACATCCGGCAGAAAGTGCATTTCTATTTTAATGATCCCGTCGCCGCTGCACGCCTCGCACCTCCCTCCCTTCACATTAAAGGAGTAACGCCCCGCCTTGTATCCCCGCATCTTGGATTCGGGAAGTTGGGCGAAGAGATCGCGGATCTCGGTAAAGACCCCGGTATAGGTGGCCGGGTTGCTCCGGGGAGTCCGGCCGATGGGGGACTGGTCCATGTTGATGACCTTGTCCAGCTGCTCCGTCCCCAGGATCTCCCGTACCGGAGCCGCCTTCTCCCGGCTCCGATAGAGGCGCTGACTCAAGGTCTTGTAGAGAGTGTCCAAAACCAGGGTTGATTTTCCTGAACCGGAGACCCCGGTGACGCAGGTCATGACTCCCAAGGGGATCTCCACGGAGAGATCCTTCAGGTTGTTTCCCGTGGCTCCGGCGACAGTGAGGAACCGCTCCGCCCGACGTCGCTCCCCGGGGACGGGAATGGTCAACTCTCCGGAAAGGTATCTCCCCGTGAGAGACGCCGGGTCGGCCATGATCTCCGCCGGGGTCCCCTGGGCAACCACCTCACCGCCGTGAACCCCGGCGCCGGGTCCCATGTCGATGACGTAATCCGCTTCCAGAATGGTCTCCTCGTCATGCTCCACCACCAGAACCGTGTTCCCGATATCCCGCATCCGCTTCAGGGTGGAAAGGAGCCGGCCGTTGTCCCGCTGATGGAGGCCGAT
Source organism: uncultured Desulfuromonadales bacterium (assembly GCA_903929485.1). Classification (GTDB taxonomy): domain Bacteria; phylum Desulfobacterota; class Desulfuromonadia; order Geobacterales; family CAIOGM01; genus CAIOGM01. The sequence continues at coordinate 18,336 of CAIYUY010000142.1, read as the reverse complement.
GGAGGGCTCATCCAGGATGTAGAGAACCCCTACCAGGGATGAGCCGATCTGGGTGGCCAGACGAATTCGCTGCCCCTCCCCCCCCGAGAGAGTGCCGGAAGTCCGATCCAGTGACAGGTAATCCAGCCCCACATTAACAAGAAAGGTGAGCCGCTCCCGAATCTCCTTGAGAATTCGGCGGGCGATCTCCTCCTCCTTGGGGCTGAGAAGAAGAGTTCCGAAGAATTCCAGGGCGTCGGTGATGGCCAGGGCCGTCACATCGCGGATATTCTTCCCCCCCACGGTGATAAAGAGCGCCTCCTTCTTTAGTCTCGCCCCGTGACAGGTGGGGCAGGGCATGATGTTCATGTACTTTTCCAGCTCCTCCCGGACCTGATCCGAGTCGGTCTCCCGGTAACGCCGCTCCAGGTTATTGAGGACCCCCTCGAACTCTTTCTGATAGGTGTGGCGGCGGCCGCCATCCTCTTCCCACCAGAACTCCACCTTCTCCCCGCCGGACCCTTTCAAAATCACCTGTTGCACCCGCTCCGACAGCTCCTTGAAAGGGGTGATGATCTCAAAATCATACGCCTTCCCCAGCGCCTCCAGGGTCAGGTGATACCACCCCGAGAGCCGCTTTTCCCAGGGAGCGATGGCCCCCTCGCGGATGGAGAGATCAGGATTGGGGACCACCAGATCGGCGTCGAAGTAGTTCCGGGTCCCCAGACCGGTGCAATCGGGACAGGCGCCGTAGGGATTATTGAAGGAAAACATCCGGGGGGTCATCTCCGGGTAGGAGATGCCGCATTCGATACAGGCAAGGTTCTCGGAAAAGAGGATCGTTTCGTCCCGTAGGGGCGAACGGCGTTCGCCCGATTCCGGGGAGGAATCGTCCGGGCGCATGCCATGCGCCCCTACAATGGACACCTTGACGATCCCCTCGGCATGATGCAGCGCCGTCTCCAGGGAGTCGGCCAAACGTCGCTCCAGCCCCTCTTTCACCACCAGTCGGTCCACCACGATGTCGATATCATGCTTCTTCTTCTTGTCCATCTCGATCTCTTCGGCAAGTTCCCGAGCCACCCCGTCCACCACCACCCGAACGAACCCCTCCTTCCGGAGTTGGGCCAACTCCTTCTTGTACTCCCCCTTGCGCCCACGGATGATGGGGGAGAGGAGAATGATCTTCGTTCCCGCGGGGAGCGCCATGATCTGGTCCACCATCTGGGTGACGGTCTGGGCGGCGATCACCTTGCCGCACTGATAGCAGGCGGGGCGACCGACCCGGGCGAAGAGGAGCCGGAGATAATCATAGATCTCGGTGACGGTCCCCACGGTGGAGCGGGGGTTCTTGCTGGTGCTCTTCTGCTCGATGGAGATGGCCGGGGAGAGCCCCTCAATGGACTCCACATCCGGTTTTTCCATCTGCTCCAGAAATTGCCGGGCGTAGGCGGAGAGGGACTCCACGTAGCGCCGCTGCCCCTCGGCGTAGATGGTGTCGAAAGCCAGGGTGGATTTCCCTGACCCGGAGATCCCGGTGATGACCACCAGCTTGTCCCGGGGGATCTCCAGGTCGATGCACTTCAGGTTATGTTCGCAGGCGCCTTTGATGATGATCTTGTCGTGCAGCATGGAGCACCTCTCTTATAAATAATCAAGAATCCGTTACACCACAGGGTCACGGAGAACACGGAGAAAAGCCAGGAGTAGGTTGGGGTGAGGCACGAACCCCAACGGTTAAATGTTGAGGTTCACGGAGAGACCGTTCACTCCAACCTACGACTGTCTCCTCTGTGACTCCGTGGTGAACGTATTTTGCAGGACGCGTGAAGGGGGAGTATAGCACGGGAGAGGACGTGGAAGGAAGGGCGAGAGTGAGTGGTTCAGTGGAAGGCTCTGCAGCGGGGATGGCGTGCAACCGCCGAGCGGCGGAGTCCGGATGAAACCGCGGAGCAGAGGTGAGCCGGATTTTGCTTTGACGTGGACGTGGTTATCGTTTAAACTGGGTTTAAACAATAGCAAAAGAGGAGAACTATCATGTCACAGGTAGAAGCGGTTCTTGATCTGAAACAATGGGGCAACAACCTGGGGGTGCGTTTACCCGGAAATATCGCGCGTAAAGCCCATCTCCATGTTGATCAACGGGTTCGGGTTGCCGTGGAAGATGACGGACGTGTCGTCATTACCCCTGTGGACAATGTAGCCCTCCCCCTGGAGCAGAAACTTGCTCTGTTTGATCCGGCCAGACATTGCGGTGAAGCCATGGCAACCGAACCTTTGGGGGCTGAAAAATGGTAGCGCCGCTTAAACCATCTATCGTTGCGAATCAGCCGTGGATACCGGAGCGACAGGATATAGTCTGGATTAACTGCAACCCTCAAACCGGAAATGAGATGCGTGACCTGCACCCGTTTCTGGTGCTGTCGCCGCGCGCCTTTAACGAACGGACGTCATTAGTTATCGGTTTGCCCATGACCACGGCGGAGTACAATGCCGATAACCCCTTTGCCGTGGCTGTGGGCGAGATACGGGGCAAGAAGGCGGAAAAGACGAGCTATGTGCTTTGCCATCAACCCAAATCATTTGATTGGCGGAGTCGCAAGGCAACGCCGCATCCGCTCAAACGCCTGGCTGACAGCCAATTTTCCCACTGCTGCGCGTGTTTGAATCAGATCGTGCAGCTGTAAAACCGTCATCATTAGGCAGTCACCAGCAGGTGAAAGGAGAACGCAATGCAAAAACGTACTTTGGGAAGTAGCGGGCTGGAAGTTTCCGCCCTGGGGCTCGGCTGCATGGGGATGAGCTTTTCCTATGGTCCCCCCAAGGATAAGCTGGAGATGATCGCCCTCATCCGGACAGCCGTGGAGCGAGGTATAAATTTCTTTGATACCGCGGAGGTTTATGGTCCCTACACCAACGAGGAGCTTGTGGGAGAGGCGTTGGCTCCCCTGCGGGATCAGGTGATTATCGCCACCAAGTTCGGCTTCGACACCTCTGTGGACCCTCGGGCGATGAAGGGGGTCGGTCCGGTCCTGAACAGCAGACCGGAGCATATCAGGGAAGTGGCCGAGGCATCCCTCAGGCGGCTCCGGACCGATGTCATCGACCTGTTCTACCAGCATCGGGTGGACCCCCACGTCCCCATAGAAGAGGTGGCCGGCGCCGTCAAGGAGTTGATCAAGGAAGGGAAAGTAAGGCATTTCGGTCTGTCCGAGGCCGGGGTTCAAACTGTCCGCCGCGCCCATGCGGTTCAGCCGGTGTCTGCGGTTCAGAATGAATACTCGCTCTGGTTCCGGAGACCCGAAGAGGGACTGCTCCGGACCCTGGAAGAGCTGGGAATCGGTCTCGTTCCCTACAGCCCGCTGGGGAAGGGGTTTCTCACCGGCGCAATGAATGAAAAGAGCACCTTTGACGCTACCGACTTCCGCAGCTCCCTCCCCCGCTTTACCCCCCAGGCGTTGAAGGCGAATCAAGCCCTGGTTGACCTCCTGGGGAGAATCGCAACAGAGAAAAATTCAACTCCGGCCCGGGTCGCCCTGGCTTGGCTCCTGGCCCAGAAGCCCTGGATCGTCCCCATCCCGGGAACCACCAGGTTGGATCGCCTGGAGGAGAACATCGGAGCGGTGGAGGTGGAACTCACGTCGGACGATCTCGGCAAGATTGATACCGCCGCCGAATTAATTAAGGTTCACGGCGAACGGTATCCGGAAAAACTTGAGCAATTAACGGGACGCTAAACTGTGTCTCTGTGTTAAGCTGCTTTTCACGAAACGAAACTTGAACAGGAGGATACAATCATGTATCAAGCAAAAGCCTATTCCGTTGCCGGCGCCACGGCACCCTTCACATCCGACACCATCCAGCGCCGCGAAACCACCCAGCGCGACGTCCGGATCGAAATTCTCTTCTGCGGCGTCTGCCACTCCGATCTGCACACCGCCCGCGACCAGTGGAGCAGTGTCATGCCCACGACCTACCCCTGCATCCCCGGCCATGAGATCGTCGGCCGGGTCACCAAGGTCGGCGCTGGGGTTACCAAGTTCAAAAAAGATGATCTGGTGGGTGTGGGGTGCATGGTGGACTCCGACCATACCTGCCCCAACTGCCGGGCTGACATGGAGCAGTTCTGCCCCGGTTCGACCTTCACCTACAACTCACCGGACAAGCATGGAGCGGCGCCGGTCACCTATGGCGGTTATTCCGAAAGTATTGTGGTGGATGAGCAGTTCGTGCTCCGTCTGCCGGAACATCTCGACCTGGCGGGCGTCGCGCCGCTCTTGTGCGCCGGGATCACCACCTATTCACCCATACGTCGCTGGGGTGATATCACGGGGAAGAAAGTCGGTGTGGTGGGTCTTGGCGGCTTGGGGCACATGGGGGTCAAATTCGCCAAGGCGTTCGGCGCCCATGTGGTGGTCTTCACGACCTCTCCAAGCAAGAAAGAGGACGCCCTCCGCCTGGGGGCCCATGAGGTCATCATTTCCACCAACGCGGAAGAGATGAAGCAGCATGCCGGAACATTCAACTTCATCCTGGACACGGTCGCCGCCGATCATGACATCAACGCCTACCTCAACATGCTTGGTCTGGAGGGAAACCTTACCTTGGTGGGCGCACCGGAAACACCACTCCAGGTATCGGCCTTTGCTCTCATCTTCGGTCGCAAAAGCCTCTCCGGTTCGCTCATCGGCGGCATCAAGGAAACCCAGGAGATGCTGGATTTCTGCGGCGAACAGAACATTACCTCCGACGTGGAGGTCATCCCCATCCAGAAGATAAACGAAGCTTATGAGCGGCTGCTCAAGTCCGATGTGAAGTACCGCTTCTCCATCGACATGGCGTCCCTCAAGGGAGAGTAGCTCGTTTTTATCAGTAAGTCGGAGGGTGCGCACTATAAACCGTGCGCACCCTCCGACTATTGAACCGTTCCCCTCGACCCCTGCTAGGCTCTGATGATCCCCTCACCGTAACGAAACAACTGAGAATCTGAGCTGACCAGTTGCATCCCTTCACTGCGGGCTTGCGCCAACAGGATGCGGTCAAAAGGATCTTTATGAAGCTGCGGCGGACTTTCCAACATCAGCGCATGGTCCGCTATGACTGGGATCTCTGTGTAGCCGTTCAGAACCAGCAGCTTTCTCAAACGGGCCGGATCAACCTGAAAATCATCCCGACCTAATCCCCGTTTAATGACAATCTCCCAGATACTCGCCGAGCTGAAGTGCAGGGAATTATCGCGGTCGAGCAGCAGGTTCCTTCCCGCGGCGGAGAGTTTCTCCGGTTCACCGGCGGCCCAGAGGAGGATGTGGGTGTCCAGGAGCAACCTCATGCATCCACTCCCTGGAAAAGTGCGCTAATTCGATCTTCCCCCATGCGGTCAAAATCTTCAGGAGTCCTGATCTCCCCAGCCATAAACCCGAGACGACGTGGTTCGTCTCCATGGTCACCCTCCTCCAGAGGGACTACCTTAACCAGTGGCCTGCCGGCCTTGGCTATGATGAACGACTTGCCTCGCGCCGCATCCTCCACCAGTCGGGATAGATGCGTTTTTGCCTCATGAATGTTAACTGCCTGCATATCGTCCCCCTGGTAAACTAACTATTGTTAGTCTACTCTGGCGCGAGAGGCTCTGTCAATCACTGTCTCCCTGTCTGACGCCACACGTTTGCACCCTACCTGAATAGCATCACTCTTCCCAGATTCTCATTTTGATTCCGGACAAGGAAGTGATCAAGTGAAGTGCGTCACCCGCCGGCCCCTGGCTGCCGGCACTTATCGCTATGCTAATAAAAATATTAAAACTTTATTGTTTTAAATAAAACTTGGGCTATATTTAAAGCACCGACAAAGTACCGTTGATTCCTGATTAACGACGCAGGTCCGACATTCCACAGGAGGCACATCATGGACGCAACCGCAAGATGTCAGAGGGTTTTCGCATTCCTTACACTGCTTACGGTTTTCATGCTCCCACTGATATCATGGGCCGATCCGAATGGTCGACAGATCGTCAGCGGACCCTATTCACTCTCCGTTCGTGGCGGAGCGGAGAACAGCTCCGCCGCCCTGGGGTTCGATGGCCGGGTCGACTACCTCAACGAACTGCTCAATATTCACCTTTTCGGGACGTTCGACTGGCTGAGTGCGGGGAGTGGCGAGGGAGCCATCGACAACAAACGTTATGGGGCAGGTTTCGCTCTGTCCCACACCTTTGCCAAACAGGCGAACATCTACGCCGGAACTTCCATGAGCAGGGAAATGGGGGAAAACTTCGGTCATGCCTACCTCGGCGGCAAGGTGAAGGTAACCGACTTCGCGCTCCTCTCGGCGTCCTACGGGTTCGGTTTTGGGCCTGAAAGGAGTGTCATCAATCCGGATGCTCCCACGACCTACGTCGGCGCGGAAGCCAAAGACTGGTTCAAAACGGGAGTAGTCCTGGTGGAGGGACACGGGCTGAAAGCCAATGCTTACTACGTCCTCACCGATCCGGGGAACCTGCAAAGTTCCGGCGTTGAAGGTGAGTTGTCGTATCCGATCCTGGACAACCTGACCATCGGGATCAACGGAAGCCGCGACCTGACCAGCAAGGGCAATCTGGACAGGAACTGGCGCTCCTTTGCTTTTGTCACCTATGCCTTCGGCTCGCAGAAGGGGAGTCCCATTGACGTGGCCCTGGATAAAAACCAGCCCAGCGAATACGCCAGAATTCACCGGGTCGTCCATCCACACCATGTTACACCAATTACACCACCAGAAATACCAACAATACCAACAATACCAACCGTACCAGTTACACCAATTACACCCCCAGTTGTTACACCCCCAGTTATTTAGGGTGTCAGTCGTAGGGTGCGCACCATAAAACGTGCGGGCCCTACAGCTGCCGTAAAAGCTTGTCATTCCCGCAGCGGTTCTGAGCGGGAATCCAGTCGTAGGGTGCGCACCGGGTTCATGGTGCGCACCGATTTTTCGTGACATATCAGTCTGTTATCCGTTACCGTCATGGTTTTCCGTTATTGTTTTCAGATACACCAGAAAATTATTTGCATAATTATGTGCTTGATTATACACTGAATATCATCACCGATTCATTGAGGGGGCACTATGGCCACATTGAGTATCAACCGCTCCATGGAGTTAGTTTCCGTAACCGAAGCCGCGAGACATCTTGCCGGTCTGATCTCCAGGATGAAAGAGAATCTGGCAAGCAAGATCTTTCTGACAAAAAATAATACGATTGAAGCAGTGTTATTGCCCATTGCCGAGTATGAAAAACTGCTTGATCTCCAAGAGGAACTTGATCATTTCATGCTCTTTCAGGAGATCAGGCAACGTGAGGCGGCAGATACCGGCAAGCGTATCAGCTTGGCCGAACTGGACAAAAAATATGACCTGGAAGGTTGAACTTACCGAAGCTGCCGAGGAGGATTTTTCCAAGCTTGATGGTTCACTGCGGAAACTGGTCCGCAAGAAACTGGCAAAGCTTGAAGAGAATCCATATATCGGGGATGAATTGCACAACCGGAGCGGTTGCAATCTACGGGGATATTACAAACTCTACTTCCAAGGGACCAGATATCGAATCGTCCACCGGATCGAACATGACGTGATTCTCGTTCTGGTAGTCGGTATCGGTCAGCGAGCCCATGGCGCTGTGTACCGCATGGTAGCCGGCAGAACCGGTGAAGATGATGAAACCTGACCGATAACAACACCGCACACGGCAGTTACCCTGTCTTCTCCAGATCAACCATCTTCCCGCCGGGAACTATCCGGAAACGACATCCCCGCCAGCTCACCACGTTGCCGAAGAACGAGAGGAACCAGGTCGCAAAGGCGACCATGTCCCGCAACGGCAGTAGCCAGAGCCAGCGCGGCAAAAGCCTGTCCCCCAGATAATTCCGGCTATAGAGCGTGGCGACGCCCCCCCGGACAAGGTAGAGAAGCAGCGCTGCCGCTACGCCGGGAAGGGTAAATCCGGAAACAATGAGCGCCAGGAACGCCTGAGGGAACGGCTGAGTCATCCCGGAGCCGGCATACCCGCCGGGGCGACTGGCCCGCATGGTGCGGCACCACCGAAGCTGACGAGTCGCGACCTCCCCGAAACGCTCTTCTTTCATGACACTCTCCACCACGTAATCGGAAAGCTCCAGCCGCCACCCGGCCCGGTGGACTTGGTTCCCCAGCTGATAGTCGTCAGCCAGGTACTCCACCAGGGAGCGAAGGCCGCCGATGGCCTCCAGCGCACCCCGCCGCACCGCCATGGAGGCCCCCAGGGCGAAGGAGAGCCCCTCCAGCGATCGTGCCACCATGACATTGGGGACCATCTCCGCGGTAAACCCCAGAGCCTCCAGAGCCGTGGCCCAGCCATGAACCCGGGAACTCCGGTAGAGAGAGGTCACCAGCCCCACCGCCGGGTCGGCAAAGGGGGCGCAGACGTGACGGAGATACTCCGGCCCCACCCGGATATCGCTGTCGCAGACGATGATGAGATCGTGCCGGGCCAGAGAATAGGCGTTCATGAGGTTGCAGACCTTATGGTTGGGACCGTATTTCCGGTCATCCACCACCAGATCGATGGCGATACCCGGGAACGCCGCCATGATCTCCCTGATCACCGGCAACGCCGGGTCGTTTTCGTCAGCCAGGGCGAAAATGATCTGGAAAGCCGGATACTCCTGACGGCAGAACGAAGCGAAGTTCTCGAAACTCTCCCCATCCATCCCCTTCACCGGCTTGATGATCGTTACCGGCGGATGATGGTCGGGAAGGGAACCCTGACCGCGGAAATAGCGGTGGCCGCAAATTAACGCCAGAAGAGTGTAGATCAGGGAGGGGAGGATGACGAGAAAGGGGAGGACCGTCCAAAACATTCAATACGCCTTTTCAATCATGATCAGATAGGGCGCCCCGGCGGAGCGGTTCATCTGCCGGCAGCCCCAGACATGGAATTCTTTGGGAGAAAGCCCCGCAGCCCAGGATTCCACGGACTCCGCTTCCTCTCCCCCGCCGGGATGACCGGTATAGAGGACGATGCAGATTCTCCCACCGGGAGCCAGGAGCTTTATCCCTTGGGCCAGCGCCGCCACCGTATTTCGAGGAGAGGTAACACACCCCTTCTCCCCGCCGGGAAGGTAACCAAGATTAAAAACAACGGCCACCACCGGGCCGGAGACAAACTTGTCCAACTGTTCGTGCCCGGCATGGAGCAATTCAACCCGCTCCCGGAAGCCGGCCCCTTCCAGCAGGGTAGCGGTGGCGGCGATGGCCTCCCCCTGGATATCGAACCCCCAGACCTTTCCGTCAGGGCCCACCAGTTCAGCCAAAAGCAGGGTGTCATGACCGTTGCCGCAGGTGGCGTCCACGACCCGATCCCCCTCCCCCACCACCTCCCGGAGAAAGAAGCGGGCCAGCGCAGTTCCCCCCCGCAACCCGTCGGAACTCATCTATCCCTCCAAAAACATGAACCTTGAAAAGGCATTTATCCACGAAGGACACGAAGTTTCACGAAGAAGATCAGAATGTAACAGGCTATGACCGGTTCACTCAACAGGTTATTACCTTTCTTTTGGTTGTAGGTCGGGTTAGCGGCCTCACAGCGAAACCCGACACCCTCCTGTCATCCCCGAATGCTTCTATCGGGGATCCATTGTTTTCAAAACCTGGATTCCCGATTACACCCTCGGGAATGACAGACAAGAAACAGGGCGCCGGCTTTCACCCTTCACCCTTCACTCTTGACTAACGCTTTCCCACCAGCGTCAGGATCGCCGGGAGGACGAGGATGAAGGCGAACTGACAGGCGATCATCCCCAGGGACATGACCGCGCCGATGCTGAATACTCCCTGATGATGGGCCACCATGAGCGCCCCGAAACTGGCCATGATGGTGAGGGTGTTGTAGATCACCCCCAGGCCGGTGCTCCGGGTCACCACCTCCACCGCACTACCATCCTCCCGGCGGAACCGATTGATGATGTAGATCCCCGAATCCACGGCGATTCCCAGGATCAGCGGGAGGACGATGATGTTGGCGGAGTTGAAGCTGATGCCGCAGAGCCACATTCCCGCCACCATGAAGAGGAGTCCCACCACCAGGGGAACCAGGCCGATGAGGGCATAGGTCACGCTCCGGAAGGCAAGAAGAAGAATGGCGACGATGGCCAGAAAGGCATAGATAAAGGCTGACTGGTACGATTCCCGCATGATGGTCATGGACTCATAGACCATGACCGGCTCCCCCGCCGCGGTGGGGGCCACCGAGCGGACCGCCTTGAGATAGGCCTCCAACGGCGCCCGGTCGAATATCTCCTTCTTGGGTGCGATCTGCAGTGCGAACTTGCCGGTTTTCCCCACGAACCGTGACGCAAGTTCCCGGGGGATATCGCCTTGAGTCACCGGGACGGCATTAAGAGTATCCTTGAGCATCCCGATCTTCTGGGGGAGCGAAGCAAACATCCCCCCTTGAAAATCACGGAGCATCCCCACGGCGTTGGAGTCTTTCTCCTTCTCAAGATTTTTGAAGAAACTGTCCAGGGTAACCAGGAATTTCCCCACCGGTTTGGCCTCGGCCTTCTTCTCCGAGGCCAAAAGCTTCGTCAGCTTCTCCACGCTGTTACGGAAATTTTCAAAGACCACGGGGAGCTCCATGACCTTCAGATCCTCCTCATAGGGGGCCGGCTTCACCTGGTCCAATGCCCGCCGGAGCTCCGCCAGTTCCGCCAGTTTCTCTTCCTGCTGGTCGGGGACGAAGGTGAGGAGGCTGACCACGTGATCCACCTCCGGCAACGCCTCCAGCCGCTTCGTCTTTTCCCGGACCTCGGCGACGGAGTTAGCCATGATCACGGCGAAATAACCTGAATTTTCGGAACTCCGCATCAGCTTGTAGGCGTAGGTCACCGACTCCAGCCCCTTGGCCTGGAGGTTCATGAGGTTGTAGTCGAAAACGATCCGGCTCACGGGGTAGAGAGAAGCGAGACAGAGGAGCGTCGTTAGACAAAGAACTATCTTGGGATAGCCGAAGAGGAGGGTGAAGAGCCTGCCGGAACTTCCCGGCCCTTGGCGCCGGGCGCTTGGCGCCGGGGTTGAACTTCCTTGCACCTTGAGCCTCGCGCCTCGTCCCTGCCTCCACCGCGCCATGAGCACCAGGGTCGCGGGGAGAACGGTAAAGGTCACCAGGACACAGATGGCGACTCCACCCCCGGCAATGATCCCCAGTTCGGAAATCCCCTTGAAATCAGTGGCCACAAAAGTCAGAAAGGCGGCTGCCACGGTGGCGGCTGCCATGACAATCGCCCAGATATTCCGATTAAGCCCCTGGCCGATGGCCTCCTCTTCCGCCACCCCCAGGGCCAGCTCTTCCTTGTAGCGAAGAACCACCTGGATGCCGTATTCCACGCCGATGCCGATAAGCATGATGGCAAAGACCATGGAGAGAATATTGAGGTGCCCCACGGCGAACGTGGCAAAGCCGAAGGAGAGAGAGATGGCGACCCCCAGGGAGATCATGGCCGCCGCCATGGTGGCAAGCCCCCTGAAGGCGAGGAGGAGGAGGAGCACCGTGAGGAGCAGGGAGATCACCGTCGCCTTGGTGATGTCACCCTGACTGGTGACCATCTCCTCATGCTCCAATACGGGGACCCCGGTCAGCCCCACCGTCACCCCCTTGAACTGGGGGAGCTTTTTCAAGGCATCGATTTCTCTCCGGACGATGGGGATGGCCTCCTCGGCGGGGACAAAGCTCCCCTCCTTTTTCACGGGAGTCACGGTGAGGATCTGCATCTTCCCGGCCCGGGCAAAGGCCGACTCCTCGCCCCCCGAGCCGAGAAAGAATCCTTCCAGGGAGAGGTTGGAGATCCCCCCCTTGCCGAAGGATGAAAAGCCCATATCCAGCTTCTCCAGCATGAAAGTGATCCGGGCAAGTCGAGCCACCTCCCCGGGAGAGTTCCGGTCACCCGCCAGCCAGGCGTCAATCTCGGAGGTAAGGAAGGTAAAGAGTGTCTGCACCGAGGGAGCAACGGCCAGCGCCTTCAGCACCGGCTGAGCCATGAGGAGGTTCTTCTTCAGCGCCTTGATGTCCGCCAGGGGCATGAAAAGGAGGCCGTTTTTCCTGAAAAAAGGGAGACCGCCGGGAAAAAAGACGTCACTGAACTCCCCCTTTTCCTTCCGGAGCGCACTCTCCAGCCGTTCCCCGAAGAGCGCAGCCTGTTCCCGGTCATCGCTTTCGATTACCGTAACGATATCGTCCGGCTCTCCGAACTCACGGTTGAACGCCGCGTTGTTCAGGTAGAACTGCCGGTTCTTGGGCATCAGATCATCCCGACCGGTGAGATACTCCATGGAGTGCTTCGTATACAGCACCGAGAGGACGGAGAGGAGGAGGGAGACAACGAGAATGGCCCGCGGATTTCGTGCAACGAACCCGAAGAGCCTTCCGGCGGAAGGAGATTTGATCTGCATGGGACAACCTTTTTCGCAAAAAACGGGAATTTTAGATGGTGGTGCTCTTACTGAAACAACGAGGTGTCGCCGATCCCCTGACGGAGTACCTGGGGAAGATCCCCCACCAGAGTGACCACCGAGCTGACATCCGCCGTCAGTATCCCCCCGTCCACCACCATATCCAGCTGGCTCCCCAGCTCCTCCTCCAGAAGAAACGGGTCACCCAGCGGCTCGTCGCCGGAAAGGTTGGCGCTGGTGGTAACGATGGGATGCCCCAGTTCCCGAACGATGGCACGGCAGATGGCGTTATCCGGAACCCGTATCCCCACGGTTTTCTGTCGGGTCATGAGGAGTTCCGGCACGGTGCGGGACGCGTCCAGGATAAAGGTGTAGGGACCGGGGAGTAACCGCTTCATGGTCTTGAAGGCGAAGTTACTCACCTGGGCGTACGAGCTGATCTCCGACAGGTCGGCGCAGATGAAGGAGAGCGGTTTGTTCCGCTCCCGCTGCTTGATCCGGTAAATCCGCTCCAGCGCCTTCTTGTTGAGGATGCTGCAGCCGATGCCGTAGGTGGTGTCCGTGGGGTAGGCGATAACACCCCCCTGTTTCAGGATCGCCACCACCTGGGCGATGAGTCGGGGTTGCGGATTATGGGGATTAATTTCAAGTATCATGATGTCACGTTGTAGGGGCGACGCATGCGTCGCCCGATGTCGTTACCCCCGTATGCCCGAAACCACCATGGCCCCGGTCCGTTGCCTCAAGTTCAGCCACCTCCAGCAACTCAGCACGTTCAAATCGAGCCAGGACCATCTGGGCTATCCGGTCACCGGGGGTCACAATAAACGGCTCCGAACCATGGTTAATGAGGATGACACTGATCTCGCCCCGGTAATCCGGGTCGATGGTGCCGGGACTGTTAACAAGAGATACTCCATGCTTCAGAGCCAAGCCGCTGCGAGGACGGATCTGAGCTTCGAAACCATCGGGGAGCGCCAGGGCGATCCCCGTGGGAACGAGAATCCGCTTCCCCGGCAACAGGGTCAGCGGCGCCGCCAAGTCGGCAAGGAGGTCCATCCCGGCCGCTTGGCTGGTGGCGTAGGAGGGAAGCGGGTTCCCCCCCGGCCGAACCCGCCGGAGCTGAACCGGCAAGGGCGCGGCACTCACGATAGATTCACCAGATCACTCCCCAAGGGGATGTCGGCGACGCGACCGATGAGAGCCAGGGAAAGAGATGAATCATCAAAGAGATCGTTGGCCAGGGCCAGGATATCCTCCGCCGTGACCTTTCTGAACGCCTCAAGGAGCTCTTCCACCGGGATGTTTCGACCGAAGTTGAGTTCGGTCCTGGCCAGTCGAGTCATCCGGTTGTCGCTACTCTCCAGGGACAGGATCATATGACCGGAGAAATGATTACGAGCCGCCTCCAGCTCTTCAAACGCCACCGGCTCCCGCTTGAGCCGTTTCAATTCAGCCAGGATCAGCTCCACCACCTCGGCGATACGCCCTTCCTGGGCGCCGGCATAGATCACCATGGAACCGACATCGGTGTGGGGTGAGAGGTAAGAGTAAACGGAGTAGACCAATCCTCGACGCTCCCGAATCTCCTGGAAAAGCCGGGAACTCATCCCCGACCCAAGCAGGGTATTCATGAGATAGCCCGCATGGCGGTCGGCGTGGGTATGGCTGATCCCCCGGGTTCCGAGGCAAAGGTGAACCTGTTCCAGTTCACGCTCGTACTTCTCGATTCCGGCGGTCGCCACGGGAATATCTCCGGCGTCTTCCGGTTTTCCCGGCGCCAGGAGAGCAAAGGGAGCAAGAAGCTTCACCAGTTCGTCATGATCAACCAGTCCGGCCGCGGAAATTATGATGTCACCGGGGAGGTAGCGCCGCTGCCGATATGCTTGAGCCATGGCGCCGGTAAAGGAACCGACGCTCTCCGCTGTGCCGATAATCGGCTTCCCCAGCGGGTGCCCCGACCAGAAATTCCTGGTAAAGAGGTCATGAATCAGATCATCGGGAGTATCTTCAATCATCCCGATCTCCTGAAGAATCACCTGGCGTTCTTTTTCCACATCTTCATCGGCGAAAAGCGAGTTAAGAAGAATATCGGCCAGCAGGTCAACCGCCTTGGGGAGGAAGGTGCTGAGCACCTTGGCGTAATAGCAGGTATGCTCCCGCGAGGTGAAAGCGTTGAGAACCCCACCCACGGAGTCGATCTCCCTGGCAATATCCCGGGCGCTGCGGCGATCGGTCCCCTTGAAAAGCATATGCTCGATGAAATGAGAAATCCCCCGTTCGCTCTCCCGCTCATGGCGGGAGCCGGTGGATACCCAGACGCCGATGGAAGCCGAGTGGAGATGAGGGATATGTTCCGAGATGACGCGGATGCCGTTGTCGAGGACAGTCTTGGTTATCATTTAGTTCCTTCCGTAATAAAAAAGGGCGGATCACCAAGCGGTAATCCGCCCCTGTTGACGGTATCAGAGTACATTCAAGGGAAGCGGACTACTGGGGGAGTTTGGCCCCGAGAGCTTCCTTACGGGAAAGCTTGATCTTTCCCTGCTTGTCCACGCCGATACACTTGACCAGAACCTGGTCCCCTTCCTTGAGAACGTCGGTGACATTCTTGACTCGCTCCGTATCCAGCTCGGAAATATGAACAAGTCCGTCGGTACCGGGAAAAATCTCCACGAAGGCGCCAAAGTCCATGATCTTCTTCACTGTCCCCATGTAGAGCTTCCCTTCCTCAGCCTCGGAGGTAAGGTCACGGATCATCTTGATGGCCAGGTCGCAGGCAGCCTTGTCCACGCTGGCGATGTTGATCTTGCCCGAATCATCAATGTCAATGGAAACACCGGTGGCCTCGGTAATGCCGCGAATATTCTTCCCGCCGGTGCCGATGACGTCGCGGATCTTGTCGGACTTGATCCAGATGGTGGTAATCCGCGGGGCGAAGCTGGAGAGGTCGTCACGGTTCGTGGCCAGGGTCTTGGCCATTTCACCCAGGATATGGAGACGCCCTTCCCGGGCCTGCGCCAGCGCCAGCTTCATGATCTCCCGTGAAACTCCGGCGATCTTGATATCCATCTGCAGGGCGGTGACTCCGGCTACGGTTCCGGCCACCTTGAAGTCCATATCCCCCAGATGATCCTCGTCACCCAGGATGTCGGAGATGATGGCTACATCGTCCCCTTCCTTGATGAGCCCCATGGCGATACCGGCCACCGGCGCCGAAAGGGGAATACCGGCGTCCATCATGGCCATGCTGCCGCCGCAGACGGAAGCCATGGAAGAGGAACCGTTGCTCTCCAGGATGTCCGAAACGATCCGGATCGTGTAGGGGAAGTCGTCATGCTTGGGAAGCACCCGCTCCAACGCCCGCTCCGCCAGCATCCCGTGGCCGATTTCACGACGACCGGGGGAAAGCCGGAAACTGGTCTCGCCCACGGAGAAAGGGGGGAAGTTGTAATGGAGCAGGAACTTCTTCCGGGTGTTACGATAAAGGGAATCAATCCGCTGCTCATCAACGGAGGTGCCAAGCGTTGCCGCCACGATGGCCTGGGTTTCGCCCCTGGTGAAGAGGGCGGAACCGTGGGCCCGGGGGAGGAGACCGACTTCGGTGCTGATGGGGCGGATGGTCTTGGTGTCGCGTCCGTCGATCCGCTCGCCATCCTTGAGGATACGTCCGCGGACGATTTCGTACTCGAAATCCCCCAGAAAACCCTTGATCGCCTTAGTCGCCCCTTCGAACTCGGGGAGAAGCGCCTCCAGGGTAGCGGTGGTAATCTCGTGCATCCGGTTTTGCCGCTCGATCTTGGCCTTGATCCGGACAACCTCATTCATCCCCGCGTAGGCCAGTTCCTTGGCCCTGGCGCGAAGAACTTCATTGACGACGGGGGGAATCAGCGTCCGGAGGGGAACTCCAGCCAACCGCTTCAGCTCGTCCTGGGCGTCCAGAATCGGCTGGATGGCGTCCTTGCCGAAGAAGATCGCCTCAAGAAGCGCTTCCTCGGAGACGTTGGCGGCGCTCCCTTCAACCATGATGACCGCATCGCGGCTGGCAGCCACCACGATTTCGATGTCGCTCAGCTCCTGTTCGGCAACGGTGGGGTTGGCGACGAACTTGCCGTCCACACGGCCAACCTTCACCCCCGCAATGGGACCATCAAAGGGGATGTCGGAGACCATCAGGGCCGCCGAAGCGCCGATCATGGAAAGGATGCCGGCATCGTTGTTCTCGTCGGCGGAGAGGACGGTGGCCATGATCTGGGTGTCGTTGAGGAAGTAATCGGGGAAAAGGGGGCGAATGGGGCGGTCGATAAGGCGGCAGGTCAGGGTCTCGTTATCCGTGGGACGACCTTCACGCTTGAAGAAACTGCCGGGAATCTTCCCGCCGGCATATGCCTTTTCCTGGTAATTGACGGTGAGTGGGAAGAAATCCTGCCCTTCCTTGGCGGTTTTGGTGGCCACGGCGGTCACGAGGACGACGGTGTCGCCACACTGTACGACCACGGCGCCGCTGGCCTGCTTGGCCATCTTGCCGGTGCTGATGGTCAGTTCCCGGCCGCTGAACTGCAAAGATACCTTGTGTTCCATACTATACATCTCCTTCATCTCTGTTGTTACCGTTACGGTAGGAGATGTTGGGGCCGTCGATGCAGAAGTCAAGAAAACCATGGTTCTATGTTCTAGGTTCTAGGTTCTAGGTTTAAAACGTAGAACGTAGAACGTAGAACGTAGAACGGTCTTCGCCTTGACTGCTCCATCCGCGCCCCCAACAACAAAAAAAGGGCATGATGCCCAGGGGGAAACGAAAAAAGCAATATACCCACCGTCTCCGGAGGGTATATTGCCTTTTTATTATCTTCTGATGCCCAGTTTCACGATGATAGCCTTGTAGCGCTCCTCGTCCTTCTTCTTCAGGTAGTCCAGAAGTCGCCTTCTCTGACCGACCATCTTCAAGAGGCCCCGCCGGCTGTGGTGATCCTTTTTATGGATCTTGAAATGCTCCGTCAGATAGGTGATCCGCTCGGTGAGAATAGCCACCTGTACCTCGGGAGAACCGGTATCACTGTCGTGGCGCTTGTTGGATTCAATGATCTCTTGTTTTTTTTCGGTAACCAGCACGCTGTTACACCTCCGTTTCTGTTGTCTGAATTATATGGCCTGTGCGCATATTTTTAGAAAGATAGACTATTTACCACAGTATAGTGGAAAAAGTAAAGCTGAAAATCCTAAAAAAGTGGCTAACCGGCCTGTAACCGGGACAACACCAGTTGATTGATCGATACGCCCTGTTCCGCGGAAAGAATCGCCAGGCGCCGATGTACATCGGGCGGGACCCTCAAAGAAATATTTCCCTTGTAGCGCCGTGTACCGAGTGGTTCAGGAACAACATCCTGCTCCTCTTCAAGCCATCGGATGGATTCGGCCACGACAAACTCAATCTCTTTCAGGGCGTTTTCAGGGGTCACGCCATGCGCCGCCAATGAAGGAAATTCGAGACAGTGGGCGATATGGGCCTGATCCGCCTCAGACCACTCAATCCTGTATGTATATTTTTTTTCATCGTGACTCATGGCTTTTCTCCAGTTTTTCAAGAGCCTTTTTAACCTGTTGAACCTGATAAGGTTTAGCCATCTTGCCGTCTTTCTGGAGATTGACTCGTGGGTCTCCCTGCCACTGGGAGCCTGGGGTCAGGCTTGCGATTGTGGTATTATTGTGATATGTACCAGCCATGGCACGTAAACGACGAGTTCATCACCCCGCAGCACTCTACCACGTGATCATACGTGGTAATGCTCGTCAGGAGATATTCTTTGACGATGTCGACTGCTCGCGCTTCTATCTGTTGATACAGGAAGGGCTTGAACGGTATGGACATCACATTCATCCGTTTTGTCTTAGGTGATT
>CAIYUY010000141.1 GCA_903929485.1 uncultured Desulfuromonadales bacterium | reverse complement strand
TAAGGTGATTCGTTACAAAAAATGTACCAGTCAGAAATCCGTCCCACCCTTCGACAAGCTCAGGGCGAACGGATTAAGGTTTATAACTGCCCTCTGTTCCGTTCGTGGTGAGCTTGTCGAACCATGACGGAACATTTCCGCCGACCTTGTTGTGGTACATATTTTTCCGCGAATCACCTAACTGTTTATGTCAGGATCTGTTTCCCGAAAGAGTGATTGTACTGCCGTTTACCGTCGCACTGAATACTACTTTTGTCGGAAGACCGTTTGCGTCAAGGTAAAAGCTGTCAACTTCAGTGGTGGTTACCGTAGATCCTGTTTTTGTAATCATGGAAAGTGCAAGGACCGATGCGCCGTTGAGATCAGCGTTGAGTGACCATGTCACCGTGGAGGTCGTACCGTCGCTTCCCGCGAATATACCGATATTTCCGAAGTCACCTACCTTGGGGTTGGTCGGTAGTGGCGTCAGCGAAGTCGGCACATAGGTGACCCCTGAGCTATAAGCCACCTTATACGAACTACTATCTGCCACCAAGAAATATCTTGTGCCGATGCTGCTTACGGGAGTACCACCGGCAAGATGCAGTGTGGTCAGAGTCCTTGATTCTGTGACATTTTTCCCTTCAAAGGTGGTCGTTCCATCCGCAACCATGTCGTAAGAGCCGGTCCACGAACGCCCTTGAGTGTCCGTGCCAACGAGAGAAGGAAAATTGAAGTTCGAGCCTGCTGACTTGCCCATGTAAACATCGGAAAATGTCGAGATGTTTACCGCAGTGCCAACCGGTGTTTGCGATACCGGCGTACTATTTCCTCCTCCCCCCCCACAGCCTGCCAAGCAGAGCACGGGGCAGGACTCCACGCAGCGGCCGCAGCAGTTGCAGCTCCGGGGATCGGTGAGGAGGGCATGCTTGCGGTAACCGGAAACTTCCAGAGTCATGAGATGGAGGGGGCAGGCGGCGACGCAGCGGCCGCACCCGGTGCAACGTTCGTGGATGATACGGGGAGGTGAGGGTAGGCCGCTGTCTACAGCGGGAGGGGGAGTTGTTTCCATTCCTTTCGTGAGCCGCGGGGGCCGGCATAGTACCGCTTGCACTCCGCGATAAGCGCGGAGGCGCTCTGCTTGCAGCCTCGACGACAGGAGAGGCAGAGGGGGTTAAGGGAGATTTCCTGCTTGTTATTGTTCGATTTTGTCACGAGAAGCGCCTTGTGTGGTAATGAAAATTTTATCTAAAAGGCGCTCACCACGGAGACACGGAGACACGGAGGATCATCTTAGACCATTTAACATAGCCATATTGAGCTGAATTCTAAAGTTAGTCAAACCTTTTAGGTTAAAACAGGAATCAGATTTTCAGTGATTTTCTCCGTGTCTCCGTGTCTCCGTGGTTTAACGGCCGTTTTTAAGGTTAGTCGATCTTCCTGAGCCAGCCGAAGGTATCGGGGAGTTTGCCGGTCTGGATACCGCAGAGGGTATCATAGAGCTTTTGGGTAATACACCCGACTCCCCCTGACCCTACCTGAACGCACTCATCCTTGTAGCAAAGTTTCCCCACCGGGGTGATGACGGCGGCGGTACCGCTGCCGAAGGCTTCGGTCACCTTCCCCTCCTTGATCTCCGCCATCAGGACATCCACATCGATCTGCCGCTCTTCCACCTTGTATCCCAGTTCCTGAGCCAGGAGGAGGACCGACTGGCGGGTTATACCGGGGAGAATGGTGCCGGCAAGCGGGGCGGTGACGATTCGGTCGTCGTAGGCGAAGAACATGTTCATGGCCCCCACCTCTTCGATGTAGCGGCGCTCCACACCATCCAGCCAGAGAACCTGGTCGTACCCTTTCTCTTTTGCCTCCAGCCCGGACTTGAGAGAGGCGGCATAGTTTGCGCCGGTCTTCACCTCTCCGGTCCCCCCCGGTACGGCGCGGACGTACTTGTCTTCCACCAGGATGCTCACCGGGTTGAAGCCGGCGGCGTAGTAGGCCCCCACGGGGGAGAGGATGGCGTAAAAATAGAAGTGGTTCGACGGCTTTACTCCCAGCATCGGCTCCACGGCGATCATGGTGGGGCGGATGTAGAGGGAGGTTCCGGGGGAAGAGGGGATCCACTCCCTCTCCAGGGAGACCAACCGGGCGATGCCGTCCAGGAACAGCTCTTCCGGGACTTCGGGCATACACATCCGGGCCGCCGACCGGTTGAACCGCCGGGCGTTCATTTCGGGGCGGAAGAGGGTGATGGTCCCGTCTTCCCAGCGATACGCCTTCAGCCCCTCGAAGATCTCCTGGGCGTAGTGAAAAACCATGCAGGCGGGATCAAGGGAAAAGGGGGCATAGGGCTCTATCCGGGCGTCCACCCAACCCTGGCCCGCCTTCCATTCGGCCACCAGCATCCGGTCTGTAAAAAGTTTGCCGAAGCCCAGTTGGCTCTCGTCGGTATATTTGGTTTTTTTTCGCTCCTCGGGGAGCGGGAGTACTCTGATTTCCATGACATCCTCCGGATAGTGCCGCGGTTCGCGGCGTGAACCATCTTTTCATGTATCACATTCGTTCCTGCCGGAGCAACTCTTTTCCTTGACGCCTCTTGTCCGTTTATTCTTGTCACTGTTGCCGTGGATTTGTTAAGGTGGCGGCGCCCCGGTAACCGGAGGACTCCCCCGCCGCATAAGGACGCACCATGTCAGCAGCTTACGATTTTACCAAACTCCGGAAACTGTTGACCATTCATCTCGTTGTCCAGGTATGTCTGGTTTTTCTTCTTGTGTGGGTCTCTTGGCTATTTCAACAGCAGCTTGCCGACCGGTTCCTGAACTGCGTCATCGTTGCGCTGCTGATCCAGGTAGGGCTCTTCTTTCCCCTGAAGAGTCTTACCGCCCGGGAGGTCAACCGGGAGATCGGCTCATCGGCCATCGGCCTGACCCCAGCCGACCTTCAGCTCCTGCGGCGCAAACGGGTCATCGCCGACATCATCAAGTCGTCGGTCTTCCTTTTCTTTCTTATCTTCATCTACCGGCTCCCCGGAAAACCGGTAATCCTCGTCATAGCCTTCTTTACCTTCATCCTGACCTGTCTCTCTTATTTCCAGTGCTTTAACTTCTGGGCGCGCCGGGAAATGGAGGCCAGAGGGGGGAAATAACCGTCACCGTTGCGGGACAAACCTCCGCCCCAGGAAAGCGCAGAGGAAAAGACCGAAATTGAGGAGAATGATGGTGGCCCCGGCAGGGATGTTGAGGGCGAAAGAGGCGATGATCCCCGCCACCACCGCCAGCAGGGCGCAGGCTGCAGCCAGAATCAGGGCGGTCCTGAACCCGGTGGCGATCTGCAGGGCCGTTACGGCGGGGAGGACGATGAGGGCGGAGACGAGCATTATTCCTGCCACCTTCATGGCCAGCACCACGATGAGGGAGGTGAGGAGCACCAGCAGTCTGTTTACCCGCTTGGTGTTGATTCCCGAGGTTCGCGCCAGCTCCTCGTCGAAGGTGACCGCCAGCAGCTCATAGTAATAGAGGGAAACCGCGGTGAGGATGGTGCAAAAGAGAGTGGCGGCGATGATGACCTCTTCCCGGCTTACCGAGAGGATGTTGCCGAAGAGATAGCTGAACAGATCCACGGAAAAACCGCCGGAAAGCCCGGCCATGAGCACCCCCACGGCGATCCCCAGGGACGCCACGATCCCCACCGCCGCGTCACCGAAGATTTTGG
The DNA here is from genome assembly GCA_903929485.1 of uncultured Desulfuromonadales bacterium. Classification (GTDB taxonomy): domain Bacteria; phylum Desulfobacterota; class Desulfuromonadia; order Geobacterales; family CAIOGM01; genus CAIOGM01. The sequence continues at coordinate 7,148 of CAIYUY010000141.1, read as the reverse complement.
CTTTCTCCATCAGTTTGAGAATCCCCAGGGACGCCAGCATGACCAGGGGGATGGCTGCAAGGGTGACGGCAAGGGGGGGGATGTTGACAAAGAGCGCCAAGGCGACGCTGCCGAAGGTGACATGGGCCAGGCCATCGCCGATGAGGGAGAGCTTCCGGAGGACGAGAAAGACTCCCAGCACCGCGCAGAGGACGGCAATGAGCGAACCGGCAACCAGCGCCCGCTGGATGAAACCGTACTGGAACATATGGATGACCGTCATGGGAAACCTATTCCACCTTTTAGTGCCGGTGACAGATGAGATGCTGGCTGGCTTCGCCGAAAAAGGCGGTCATCTCTTTCGAGTGGCAGAAATCGTCCAGAGTGCCGTTGAAGATGATGCGCCGGTCCACATAAATCAGCCGCGAGGCCATGGAGCCGATGGAGCCGGTATCGTGGGTAACAAGGATGATGGTTGTCCCCTCTTCCCGGTGGAGCTCCCCCAGCAGGGTGTAGAACCGCTCCCTGGTTTCGGGATCGAGAGCCGTGGTCGGCTCGTCCAGGATCAGAAGCTCCGGCCGCCCCACGATGGCCCGGGCCAGTAATGCTCGCTGCTGCTGCCCCCCGGAGAGTTCACCGATGAGCTTTTTCCTGATGCCGGCAATCCCCAGCGCCTCCAGAGCCCGCTCCACGGCAGGGGTATCGCTTTTTCCCCCCACCCGCCGGGGAAAACGCTTGTGCGGCAGGAGTCCCAACCGGATCACCTCCTCCACCGTGGCGGGAACCGCGGGGTTGAAGTGCCGCATGCTTTGGGGGAGATACCCGATCCTCCGCCACTGCCGGAAGGTAGTCACCGGGACGCCGAAGAGGAGCACTCGTCCGGCATCGGGAGCAAGGAGTCCCAGCATGGCCCGGACAAGAGTGCTTTTTCCCGAGCCGTTGGGGCCGACGATTCCCACGTAATCCCCTGCCGTCACCTTCATGGTGATCTCCGTGAGCGCCTCGTGTCCCTGGTACCGACAGCTGAGGTTCTCCATGGCCAGGACGTCTACCGACATTTGAGCCCCTGTCTGAGGTTTTCCAGGTTGTGCTCCATGATTTCCGGCAGGGTGATACCGCGCGCCAGCTCTTCTCGACTGACATTGTGGGCGGCGGAGAGGAGCAGAAGCCGGCTTCCCGTTTCCTTGGCCAAGGTGTCCGCCAGGCGGGGGGAGACGAGCTCTTCGTAATAGATGGCCCCGACGCCGGTGGAGCGGACAAGCTCCACCATGGTCGCCATCTGACGGGCGTTGGGCTCGCTGTCGCCGGAGGAGGGGAAGGCGGAGAGATAGCGGAGCCCATACCTCTTTGCCAGGTAACCGAAGGCGAAATGTCCGGCATGGATAACCGTCCGACTGCCGCAGTCGGCGAGTCCTGACCGGTATCGGCGATCCAGTTCCGCTAGCCGGGCCCTGTAGCGCTGGGCATTCAGGCGAAATGACGCGGCATGGGCCGGATCCTTGGCGGTAAACCCGGTGGCAATGGTCGTCACCATGGTTTCGGCGTTCCGGAAATCCAGCCAGATGTGCGGATCCCCCCCACCATGCCCATGTTCGTGCCCGTCGGCGTCAGCCTGCTCTTTTCCCTGTTTCAGGAGTGGGATGCCGATACCTGCGTTGATGGCCCCCAGCCGTTTGGAGTCAACTCCCTTGAGCAGGGATTCCGCCCATGGCTCCATGAAGGGGCCGGTATAGATGAAGAGATCCGACTGGTGCAATCGGAGAATATCACCCGGTCGCGGTTCAAAGCTGTGCGCCTCGGCGCCGGGAGGGAGGAGGAGCGATACCGTGGCATGCTCTCCTCCGATGGCGCGGGCCATGTCATAGAGCGGAAAGAGGGTGACGATCACCTGAAGCTTGTCCGGGGGGCGCTTCGCCTCCTCCCGGGAGCTGCATCCCACCAGCGCCAGCATGCCCCATAAGAGCATGGCCACTAATCTCATGTTGTTATCCTTTTGTTCGGGTCGGTGAGGCAGTGGCGGCAGAGTCCGTTGAACTGGACGATATGAGAGGTGATCCTTCCGCCGGTGCGGGTGATGATATCTTGCTCCATGGCGGCCACCGTGCACTCCGGAATATCCTCCACCCTGCGGCACGAGGTGCAGATGAAGTGGTGGTGGTGCCCTGAGCCGGTCGTGCAGAAGTAGTAATAGAGCTGTCTGCTGGGATGGATGATGGTGGAGATCACTCCTCCCGCCGCCAGCTCTTCCAGATTTCGATAGACCGTGGGGAGGCCGATGGTCTTGAAGCGGACCCTCGCTGCTCGCCAGACCTCTTCCGGGCTGAGAAAACCGTGCTGCTCCGCCAGAACCTCCAGCACGGCTCGCCGTTTGGGGGTCTCCTTGAGCCCGAGCTCTTTCATTATGGCGCTGAAGCCGCGGTTCATGGTGTCTTGGTTCATGGATCCGGGTTCCGTGGTATAAAAAGAAATCGTTTCTCTTTGGCACTCTACCGTTATACGGGGATTTGTCAAGAGAAAGGGGAACATGGTGAGGCGGCGGCGGGACAAGTGAAAAAAACTGTTTACTTAAGGATGGAATTCACTTAGTGTTTCCGTTTATCACGAGGGTTCGCCATAAGTGCCGGTGATGGAATGCTTCAGTCTGCCTCGCGGGCGCTTTTGGCGGGGCCGGACGGCGCGGATGCCGGGAACAGAGCAGAGGGGGAGTTATCATGGATGCCGAAAAACTAGGCTATTTCCGTACGATTCTTAACGAAGAGATGAAACAGCTTCTTCAGGAGGCGGGAAAGACCGTCTCCGAGATGACTTCAGATACGACAAGCTTCCCCGATCCCAATGACCGGGCCACCCAGGAGTCGGATCGGAGTTTCGAACTCCGGATCCGTGATCGTGAACGAAGGCTTATCAACAAGATAACCGAGGCTCTGGAGCGGATTGACGCGGGAGAATTCGGCGCGTGCGAACTCTGCGGCGAGGCCATCGGAGAAGCACGTCTTCGCGCCCGCCCGGTGACTACTCACTGCATCGACTGCAAGATGGAGCAGGAACGCCAGGAAAAACGCCCGTAACCACCCCGTCGGGAACCGCGGGATCCGGAGCCTTTGTAGATGCCCCTGTCAGACAGGTATACAGTGCTGAGCAGTGCGGTACGGATTGCGAACTCCGGAAAGCTCTCTTATGAGGCCAGACTCCAGGGGATCATCGGCTTGATCTACCGTTCGCTCCCTCTCCGTTCCGTCGCCATTTATCTGGTGGACGAAGATCGTCGTTACCTCACCCTCAAGATTACCGATAACATACACGCGTTGCCGTTGGGCTGTTGCATCCCCTTCGGTGAAGGGATTGCCGGGCGTTGCGCTCAGGGAAAGGTGACGGTTTCCCTGGACAGTGAAGCCGCTCATCCTGAAGAGTGGCGTAGCGGTGCGGAAGCCGGTTTTGTCGCCTTTCCCCTGATGGATGATGGTCGTCTCTTTGGGGTGCTTTCGCTGGGGACTCGGGAGCGTGACTGGCTCGCTAAGGCGGACCGTGCGCAGTTGGACGATCTGGTCGCCGTACTTGCCGGGGTCGTCAATAGCTTTATCATCAGTCAATGGGCCCAGCGGCGGACCGTCATGATGGAGCAGATCGCCGATCTGGTGAAAATCCTTAACCGCTCACTCCCTCCTGATCTTCTCTTGCCGCAGATTTTACAGGCCAGTCATCGGGCCACTGATTCCTGCTGCACGGTGCTTCGTCTCTTTCCCAATGAAGATGGTATCCCCGACGGTATCTTTCACAAGGTCAAGCCCCCTTTTCATGACCAGATCCCGACGTTTTTTCAGATTGAGGAGAGCTGCCACGAGAGAGTTGCTGCTACCGGTTTTTCGCTTCTGGCTACCGACCTCATCGCCGATGAAGATATCCCCCCTTCCTACATTTCGGTCCCCCTTCTTTTCGAATCCCGTCATATGGGGACGCTCACCTTCTTTGGCAAGTCGGGAGAAGGGGCTTCGGCCGGCAATTACAATGAGGAAGAACGGGAGCTTTTCTTTAATCTGGCCACTCTCATGGCCAACGCACTGGAGAGCGGAGCCAACTACCGGAAGATGGTGCTTCTTACCCGGAAAAATCAGGAGAAGGTCAGGGAGCTACTCCTCCTCTATCGGGTGGGAAAAATCATGCTTTCCACCATCAAGCTGGATGAGTTGATCAGCCTGGTTCTCTCGGCTCTTACCGCCGGCCCCACTCCTTATTTTGACCGGGCCATGCTCTATTTGATTGATGAAAGGGGTGAGAGCATACAGGGAATATTCGGCGTGACCCGCGAGAGTGTGGGGGAAGGGGTTCTGCTGCATGATGAAGACGAAGAGTGCCCCTGGTGTCATCCCGGAGAATTGCAGGATATTCTAGAGCGTCAGTCCGCCTCGCTGTTCTGCGCCGAGGTCAGGAGTACGAGGCTTCCCTTGGACCCTCTCAAGAATATCTGTTCCCGGGCCGTTCTGGAAAAACGGGTGATTCATGTGACCGATGTCACCAAGGAGAAGATCATAGACCGGGGGATGGTGGCGCAGTATGGCGGCAGCGAGTTTGTTGCCTCGCCGCTCATCGCCAAGGACCAGGTGATCGGTATTCTGTTGGTGGACAACGCCCTGAGCGGCAGGGGGGTGACGGAGGATGAGCTTCGTTTTTTGCAGCTCTTTTCTCATCAGGCGGGAACCGCCGTGGAAAACTCCATCCTTTATAACCGTCTGGAAGCCGCCAATCGACAACTGAGCGAGACTCAGGAACGCCTTATTCAGGGAGAGCGCTTGGCTGCAATCGGTGAGATGGCGGCCAGCATCGCTCATGAAGTAAAGGGCCCCCTGGTTTCCATTGGCGGATTTGCCCGGCGCTTGAACCGGAAAGCGCATCCGGAGTCCGACGAGTGGCGTTGCGCTGATACCATCGTTCGCGAGGTTGCGCGGCTGGAAAATCTTCTCACCGACATTCTTTCTTATTCCAAGAAAAACACTATCTGTTACACGGAGTGCTCCATTGTTGATATTGTGGAGGAGTCTTTGGAGCTGGTCGCCTCTTCATTTCAGGAAAACCGGATCAGCATCAGAAAAGAGTTGGACCGTGGGTTGCCGCTTTTTCTGGGGGATAGTCAGCAACTGAAGCAGGTCTTCTTCAACCTTTTCATGAATGCTCAGGAGGCGATGAAGGGGGATGGAGAGATAGAGATAATGGTTCGCGCGGCCACTCTGGATGGCGGGCAGGCGGTGGAGGTGGTGACCAGCGACAGCGGCAAGGGGATACCTCCGGAGATCCTTCGGAATATTTTCAGTCCGTTTTTCACCACCAAGGCCACCGGCACCGGTTTGGGGCTTCCCATTGTCCATCGGATCATTACCAATCATCTGGGAAGGATCGATGTGGGGAATCGTTCGGCGGGTGGAGCGGTGTTTACGGTCACTCTGCCGCTTCATTCGTGATCATCTGCAATTTTCCTCTTTGCAATGGGGAGCGATTGCGTTATGATGCAAATCATAAGTTAATGGGGTTGTAGCTCAGTTGGGAGAGCGATGCGTTCGCAACGCATAGGCCAGCGGTTCGATCCCGCTCAGCTCCACCAGTAAAAACAAGGACTTAGGCGATTTGCCTAGGTCCTTGTTTTGTGCCCCGTGATACTTTCCGTGATACTTTTGTTGCGGGTGCATGGATAAGGCTTCGTTTTTCTGTGATGCGCCGTTGAACTAAACCGCGCGGTGATAATTGAGGCTCAAGCACGTAACAGAGGCGGCTCTTCGGAGTCGCCTTTTTCCGTTGTACGCCGGCAGGGAATATGAGTGTCAGGAGGTATCCTGTCAGCGTGGTAGCTGAAAGTTGTGTTAGAAATGTAACCAACCAAAATCATTACTGTTTATTTCTGACGAGAATTATTTTTCACAAATAATGAAAAAAATACACTTTTGCTGGCTTTTTTTGCCAGCATTTCGGAAGACTTATATAGCAGACAGGAAAATTCATTCCTGATCTGAAAAATAACAGCACAACGGGGGGTATGCGTATGCAGAAAAATGAATTCAGGAGCATGAATGAGGTAATTGCGATCACAAATTTGTCGCGATCGACAATACTGAGACTGCAAGGCAGGGGTGAGTTTCCTCCACGCCGGGCCTTGTCCGGGAGGAGCGTCGGTATTTTGGCCAGCGAGATCGACGAATGGGTGGCTACACGTGTGGCGAGGATATAGGGGGTTTTATGCCGAATCATTTGCTCTCAGTCAACACTAAAATCATTGGATCGAATGTTTTGCCTGATATTGCTCAGGGTATTAACCCTATGGTTTTAATTGACGGTCTTAATCGAATGCCACTCCAGCAGGGAGTGCAGACAGGGTGGCCGGAACCAATTGATCTATTGATCCTCGACCAAATGGAATCAACGCCGCCACGCTTCATCATGGAGCCATGGTTGCCGTGCGGGTATGCAACGCTGTTTGCCGGTCACGGAGGGGTAGGTAAAAGCGGAATCGCTCTGGTGTTGGCAGTCTGTATTGGATTGGGAATTCCATTTTTTGGTATGCCGGTTGAACGTCGCCGCGTGCTGTACCTGTCATGCGAGGACCGTACTGAAATCCTGCACTGGCGTCTGTCGCGGATATGCGCCTACCTGGGGATAAAAATTGCAGACCTCTCCGGATGGCTGGACCTCATCGATTTGGTCGGGCAGGACACGATTCTCTACCGGTCGGGAAGGGAACGTTCATCACTGCATGGCTTTAGTAACCTTTCCCAAAGAATACATTCATCTCGTTCGCAGGTATTATTTGTCGACGGCATCAGTGACACCTTCAGCGGAAATGAAAATGATCGTGCTGAGGTTAAAGGTTATGTTAATAATTTGTTAGCACTTATCTCCCCAGACGACGGAGCCGTCATCATGGTCGGCCACGTGGCAAAGCTGACCGCCAATAATATGTCTAGGGAGGGGTATTCAGGTTCTACTGGCTGGCACAACGCCGTCAGAGCCCGGTGGTATCTCTACCCGGAGTCGAAAGCGGAACATGCGTATTCCGACGAAATCGGCCGCCTAATCCGACGCAAGTCGGCCACCTGTTCCGGTGAAATCGGCCACCCCCTGAGAGGTGCGTCGCTGGGCGCAGGTTAATGTCTCACATGTGTTCGACCAGGTCAATGTTCGCGAGT
>CAIYUY010000140.1 GCA_903929485.1 uncultured Desulfuromonadales bacterium | reverse complement strand
CTGATTGCTACTAATCTGCGGCTGAAAACCGTTCATCCTTCGACAGGCTCAGGACGAACGGTTTTCAGCTCTGCAACTGGCCGATTTTCCGTTCATGGTGAGCTTGTCGAACCATAAGCCGCAGATGAGTAGCAATCAGGTGAGATCTTGTGGGCCGGTGGGGTCAGACCCTCAAGATGGCAAGTTGAGCGAACATGAGATCTTGAGGGTCTGACCCCACCAGTCCTTGAGGGTCTGACCCCACCAGTCCGACCCCACCAGTCCCCGGTTTGATGAGGGGGGGTAAGGTAACACCTGCTCCCTACTCTACCCCTCTAACAGAACGCCTCCCTTCAGGGGGCAGGGGGACGCACATAAGCTTATAAGTTGCTCTCCTGCCGGAGTTCAGAACGCCTCCCTTCATGATGAAGTCTTTAGCACACCAAAGAGGAAACTTATAAACTTATGTGCGTCCCCCTCTAACGCGTCTGATCTCAGGCCAGTTGGGCCTGCCGAATGCCGAAACACTCATCGAGGAGGCGACGTCATGATACCTGCTCTGCCTGATGGATATGCCGACTGGCTAAAGAATCTTAAAACCGATATTGCCAGGGCACAGCAACGCGCAGGGTTGCTGGTTAATGCCGAACTGATCCAGCTTTATGGCCGTATCGGGCGGGATATCCTGCAACGCCAAGAGACGCAGGGCTGGGGGGCGAAGATAATAGATCGTCTGGCGCGTGATCTCAAAGATGCCTTTCCCCAAATGCGTGGTTGGTCATCCAGTAACCTCAAGTATATGCGTTTCTTTGCCCTGCATTGCCCCGATGGTCAATTTGGTCAGCAGGCTGCTGACCAATTGCCGTGGTTTCATGTTGTGGTGCTGCTCACCAAACTGAAACGCCCAGAAGAACGGGAGTGGTACGCGCTGCAAGTGGTCCAGCATGGCTGGGGGCGTACGACGCTGACGTTGAATATCAAGAACCAGTTGCATATTCGCCAAGGGGGCGCCGTGACTAACTTCGAGGCGCGTCTCCCTGCGCCGGACTCTTCGCTGGCACATGAAACACTGAGAGATCCCTATTTATTTGACTTCCTTGGCCTGGGTAATGATGCGCACGAAAGAGAGATAGAGGCTGGCTTGATCCGTCATATTACGCGTTTTCTGCTGAGAGTCTGCGGGTCAGGAGTCTGCGGGTCAGGCTTCCAAGTTGCTAGGAGTCTGCGGGTCAGGCTTCCAAGTTGCTAAGTTGAACTCTCGGTGCCTGAGGGGAAGGTTGTGTCATCCCACGATAAGACGCTGGAATAACGGCAGTGGGACGCCCATAACGGCAGTGGGACGCCCATAACGGCAGTGGGACGCCCATAAGTATATAAGTTCTAAAAAATGGCAGTAATGGCAATGGTTCCAGGATTGCACAAATCGGGAGCATACCCGGATCTGCATATGAGTCAGTCACAGGGATAAAAATGGTCGGATACGTGGCCGTGAAGGAGATGGGGTGAGCCGCCTGATGAGACGGCTCATTATTCTGGGGGAGCGTGGGGCCAGGCATTGAAAGCTTGATTCTAATAATTCTCGGCACCCGTTCTCAGTCTGATGTGGTTCTTGCAGCACACCCTGAATGTAAAAGCTTGCAGTGGCAGTGGGACGCCCATAAGTATATAAGTTCTAAAAAATGGCAGTAATGGCAATGGTTCCAGGATTGCACAAATCGGGAGCATACCCGGATCTGCATATGAGTCAGTCATAGGGATAAAAATGGTCGGATACGTGGCCGTGAAGGGGATGGGGTGAGCCGCCTGATGAGACGGCTCATTATTCTGTATGGACGCCTTGGCCATCCGCGCCGGCTTCCCCCTATCTGCCGGCCACACACCCTGACCATCTCTGAACCGGATAAGCCAGAACCAAACAGAAAAGTTAAAGGATACGTAATTCCTTGCAGATTCACGGCAAAAAAGTTAAATGGCAAGAAATGCTGTTTCCGCTAAGGAATTAACATGATCCGCAGAGCCATTACACCAACACTGCTGCGGCTTGCACAAGGCTTTCCGGTGGTGGTGCTCACCGGTCTTTCCACGGTTTCTCCGCCTGCCAGAGTCCTATTTCCAGATCATAGATCAGATCATCCGGGTCTTCCAGGCCGATGGAGAGACGGATCAGATCCTCCGTTACGCCGCTTTCCGCCTGCTGCTCCCGGGTCAACTGCTGATGCGTGGTGCTGGCCGGATGAATGACCAGCGACTTGGCGTCCCCCACGTTGGCCAGGTGGGAAAAGAGGGTAAGAGCGTCGATGAACTTGAGCGCCGCCGCGCTTCCACCTTTTACGCCGAAAGTCAGAATTGCGCCTCCCCCCTTGGGGAGATATTTTCGCGACAACAGGTCCGAAGGGGAATCGCCCAAGCCGGGATAATTTACCCAGGCGACCTGTGGATGCTCCTGGAGGAAGCGGGCGATCTTCAGGCTGTTGCAGACGTGACGATCCATCCGGAGGGAGAGCGTTTCCAACCCCTGGAGGAAGAGAAAGGAATTGAAGGGGCTGATGGCGGCCCCGGTGTCGCGCAACAGAGTGACCCGGGCCTTGATGATGTAGGCCAGGTTGCCGAAGTTCTCCACGTAGGAGATGCCGTGGTAGCTGGGATCGGGTTGGGCGATGCCGGGAAATTTGCCGTTGGTCCAGTCGAAGTTTCCGGAATCCACGATGGCGCCTCCGATGGAGGTCCCATGGCCGCCGATGAACTTGGTGGCCGAATGGACGACGATGTCGGCTCCCCACCGGATGGGGTTGGCAAGGTAGGGGGTGGCGAAGGTATTGTCGATGATCAGCGGGACGCCGTGGCTGTGGGCGATTGCCGCCACCGCCGCCACGTCCAGTACATCCAGTTTCGGATTACCGATGATTTCGCCATAGACCGCCTTGGTTCGTTCCGTAAGAGCTCCCCGGAAATTCTCCGGGTCCGACGGATCAACGAACAGTACCTTGATCCCCAGCTTGGGGAGGGTATGGCGGAACAGGTTGTAGGTTCCCCCGTACAGGGTGGCCGATGAGACGATTTCATCCCCCGCCTGGGCGATGTTCAGGATGGCGTAGGTGATGGCCGCCTGCCCCGAGGCGGTGGCCAGGGCGCCGACCCCTCCCTCCAGGGCCGCCAGGCGCTCCTCGAAGGCGCTCTGGGTCGGATTCATGATCCTGGTGTAAACATTTCCCACCTCCTCCAGAGAGAAGAGCCGACTGGCTCGCGCCGTATCCCCCAGGACAAAGGAGCTGCTCTGGTAGATCGGCATGGCCCGGGCGCCGGTGGCGGAGTCGGGCTCCTGCCCCGCGTGAAGCGCCAGGGTGTCGAACCCCCACTCTCGTTCCTGCAATTGCGCTGCGTTCATGATCTCTCCTGGTCAGTTAAACTGTTTGAGCACGTAGGTATAGATATCCTCCAGCAGCCTCAGCCCTCCATGATACCCCACATAGGAACTGCTCATGACCAGGCGTTCCTTCATGGGAACCGAAACCGCCAGGAAATTGCCGTTCAGCTCTTCCGCCAGTTTCTTCTCAAAGATACTACCGATAATCAGCGGCGGTCCGAAGTAGTCGTTTTGCCGGATATCTTCATGTATTTCAAAGCCATCGATGGAGAAGAGCACCTCGGCTTGTATGCCGTACTGGTACCGCCTGAACAGCTCGGCGACATTCTCACGATATTCTTCCGGGGTAGCGTCGGTTATATACTGCTTGTCGGGCACCAAGCCGAAATCGTTCACCAGGAAACTGGAAATGGCCAGGGCATCCGCGGCGTTGCTTACGATGGAGAAGCGTCGGGACATGGTCCGGTTTTCCAGAAAGACGTCGGAGGTCCGCTCAATGTGGTAGTAGTACTCTTTCTCGTGTCTCTCCACGATACCGTTGATCTTTTCAGGGGAGACGCCGGCGTATTCGCCTACGGCGCGGAGGAATTTGCTGGTTTCCACGGCTCCCATGGGGATGGTCGGGTAATGCAGGTACGGGGTGTCGAATTTTTCCCGTAAAAGCTGCACATTTTTCAGACCTACCCAGGGGGAGACCAGCAGATTAAATTCCGCTGCCGGCACCAGGTCGATATTTTCCAGCCCCCGGTATTCGCCGAAAATGGTGTTGGGGGTCAGCCCCAGTTCCCTGATCAGCGCTTCCAGTTCCCTGATATTCCCGACCCAGAAGGGATCGTAGGAGGGAATCGGCCCCCAGATATTCACCAGACCTTTCACTTTCTCCCGGGTTCCCCTGGGAACGAGATACTGGTTGGTGATGGCGTCCACGACCCATTCATGTCCTTCCAGATTGCTCCCCTTGAAGCCGGCCGTTTCCACGAAAATCACCGGTTTTGCTCCGTCCCTGAAGGCGCTGCTGACCTGGGAGATGTCGTCACCGACTATTTCCGTTGTGCATCCCGACAGAACGACGTAGATGTCTCCATCGATTACCTTGAGCGCATTCTCTATGGTTCGATGAAGGACATCCTCGCCACCGAAAACGATCTCCGTTTCGCTCACATTGGAACAGGGATATATCTGGGGGGAGATATAGCCGGAGTCCCCATTGCTCCCGGCAATTCCCCCGGCCAGTTTGGCCGCGCAGCCCGGTCCGGCATGGAGGACCGGCACCCCCCGGTAGATTCCCTGTACGCTCTGCATGGCCCCCAAGGCGCAGACGTACCGTGGCTGATCGATGATTCTGGTCATATCAGGTGGTCTCCTTGTCGTAAAAATGATCGTTTTGCTGATTGAACCACCAATCCGTATAGGGGAGCTTCACCCGCTTGGAAAGGTTTTCCGTGAAACTCCGGTTGGTGACGGCGTCAAGAATCCATGTCCCGAAATTCAGCAGACCACGGTAGCCGAATATGGCGTACTCGTCGTAGACGCAGATGGCCGGGATCCCCAGCTTCATGGCCCAGACGGTGGAACCGGTATGGCGGGAGAAGAAGATGTCCGGCTTGACCCTATGCAGGATATTGATCAGCTCATGGTTTTGCAGGTCATTCACCGAGAGCTTGTAGTCGGTGGGGGAATGTTCCACCTGGTAGGTAAAGGCATCCGGGGCCTTGCCGTCGTCATACTGTTTGTCGAAATGCCAGGCGGCGGAGTGTACGATTTCGATTCCCAACTCCTGGAGTGCCCGTGAGGTATTGAAGTTGAAGCCGGGCCCCATGCCGATGACGGCCCGCAATCCGGTTAGTTTCTGTTTCAGCGCCAGGATCTTTGGGAGGTGTAGTACCCGTTCCCGTTCCAGATGCGCGGCAACCTCCGCTTCTTTCCCCAAAACCTCCCCCAGTCCGGACAACCAGCTTTCATAACCGACCATCCCATGGGGTTGCAGCGATTTTACATAGGGGACTCCGTACTGTTCCTGCAGACCGTTTCCCAGGTACGTTCCCAGGGTGCCGCAGGTGCTCACGGTGGCCAGTGATTCGGAGAGGCGGGAGAGCTCCCGGATGGAGGTGTTGGAGGTCAAAAAAAGCGGGATCACTCCGAATTCGGCGAATATCTCGGTGATCTGCTTCCTGGCGCTGCCGAAGAAGTTGATGACGTTCACGGTGTTACTTTTCTTCTCCGGTGGTTTGACGATCTGGGTCAGGATGGCGTGGTAAGCGGCGTCAAAACCAGACGCCCAGATCTTCGTCTTGAATCCTTCGCAGAAAACCGGGGCCACCGGGATTGGAAGCTCGGCGCGCAATTCGCCGGCCACGCTTTCCAGGTCCTCGCCGATGATCCCGCTGACGCAGGAGGCGCCGATAAAGATGGCTCCCGGCTGGTACCTCCGGTAGGTTTCCCGGATCACCTCCTTCAGGTTATCCGTGGCCCCGAAGACGATGTCCGAGTCATTCATGTCCGTGCAGACGTAGCCGGAATGGGAGTTGTCCAGGCCAAGTGCGTCGGCCAACTGGTCCTTGGAGTTGCTGACCTGCATGGCGGTAACCGCGCAGCCGGATGGCGCGTGGTGCACGATGGCGGCGTCGGTAATGAAGCTGAGCTGGCTCAGAGCGCAGGCCGCATTACAAAGGCTGGCCTGGCTGAAGCAGCGACCCTTGTCGCCCAGGCCGCCGCAACCGGACTTTTTATGCAGATCTTTCAGCGTGCCGTTATAGCCGGTGATGGAGCCCAGACGGGTTTCCCTGACACTGTTTTCGCTGCTTTTTGTGATTCCCATTGTTATGCCACCTCACAGGATGCTTTGGTAAATGCCTGCGCCAGATCGGCAATCAGGTCGTTGGGGTCTTCCAGTCCCAGGGAGAGACGGATTGTTTCCGGGGGTATTCCGGCAACATCAAGCTCTTCCGGAGTTAATTCTCCATGGGTAGTCTTGGGTGGGTTGATAATCAGCGACCGGCTGTCCCCTACATTTGCCTGATAACTGAATAACTTTACGGAATTTATGAAGATATCCAACTGCTGATCCGTCCCGTTGAAACCGAATGTGAAGGTCGATCCGGCTCCCTTGGGAAAATATTTTTCCGCCAAGTCACGGTACGGGCTTTCCTTGGCAGCCGGATGGCTGACCCAGGCCACTGCCTCATTTTTTTCCAGGTAGCGGACAATTTTTTCCGTGGTGGCTACCTGTTTCTGGACCCGCTCCGAGAGCGTCTCGATCCCCTGGAGCAGCAGATATGCATCGAAGGGGCTCAATACCGCGCCAAAATAGATCAGATAGGTCAGCCGCACCCGGAGCGTGAATGGGGATTGGGGGGCGAGCTCCAGAAAGCTTCGTTCCTGGCCGGCGTCATCACGTAACAGGAAATGGGGTTCGGTGAACTGGGGGAATTTGCCGTTGGCCCAGTCGAACGTCCCTCCTTCCACTATTACCCCGCCGATGACATTGCCGTGCCCCCCCAGCGCCTTGGTGGCCGAGTAGACCACGATATCCGCCCCATGCTTGAGCGGATTCAACAGATAGGGGGTGGCGAAGGTATTATCGACGATGAGCGGGATGCTGTTCTCATGGGCTACGTTGGCTATTTGTCGGATGTCCAACAGTGTCGCATTGGGGTTACTGATGCTTTCAATAAAAATAGCCCGAGTCTCGGGAGTGATTCCCCTGCGAAACGCCTCCGGGTCATTGGGATCTTCCACCAGATCGATGCCGACCCCAAATCGGGGATAGATCCTTTTGAAGCTGTCCACCGTGCCGCCGTAAAGATGGGGGGTCGTCAGTATCCTGCCGCCACCTTCCGCCACGCTGAAAAGGGTATAGGTGATGGCCGCCATTCCCGAGGCCACGGCGATTGCCCCGCTCCCGCCATCCAGCGCGGCTACCCGTTTTTCCAGGACGGTAACGGTGGGGTTTCCCATTCTCGTATAGAGGTACCCCTCCTCGTCGAAGCGGAGCAGCCTCTCCACCCGATCCGTATCCCCCAATTCAAAGGATGCCGTTTGATAGATGGGGACAGAGACCGCGTAATTGTGATCCCTTGGGTTGTACCCTCCCCGGACCTTCAGCGTGTCAAAACCAAAATGTGTTCCCGACATTACGTTCCTCCCGGTAGTCGGATGAATAAAAACAAGAGACCGCATGCTTTCGCATGCGGTCTCTTGTTTTACAAGTCAACCAATACCTTGTCTGTATGGAATATAGTGAGATACGGTAAGATATTCCGATTCAATTGTCAAGAGTAAAAAATATGTTGACTATAGAGTTATATCCGCGTAAGTTTGCATCTATGGAGTTTATAGAGTATGATGATTTCTAAAAAAAGCATATACGGCCTTAAGGCGCTCCTGAATCTGGCCAGAAATTCGGAACGGGGGCAAGTGCTTATTGCCACGTTGGCTGAAGAGGAGCGGATTCCGAAAAAGTTTCTGGAGGCTATCCTGTTGGCGCTCAAGAACGGCGGAGTTCTTTCCAGTCGAATCGGTAAGGGGGGTGGCTACTCCTTGCTGGCTTCACCCCGATCCCTCACTATCGGTAGGATTATTCGCATTCTTGAAGGAGACATGGCCCCGGTTTCATGTCTCAGTGAAACGGAGCACTCCAGGTGCGATGAATGTGACGATGAAGCAAGTTGCGGCATTCGACTGGTTATGGCCGATCTGCAGCAGGCTATCGGCTCAATCATGGACACCGTGACCTTGGAGGATATGGTTAATCGAAGTGATGCCGCAGCATTGGCCAGGAATAACCTGTTCGATTACAGTATTTAATTTTTTTTGCGGCATAAATCTATATAGCCGATAGATTAAATTACATTAAAATTGGAGGCTGGGATGGCGGTAGCTCCCGCGGCACGTCACAGGAATTTTTGGGGTGACGAATTGGAGATTGTTCTTCGTGAAGCGCTGGGAACCATCAAGTTCGGCTCGATTACCCTGGTCATCCAGGATGGTAAGGTGATTCAGGTGGAAAAGAGTGAAAAGATCCGGTTAAAAAAGAATGACTTCATGGACGGCGGCGGTATCTGAAACGGATCTATTAGTAACAACTAAAAACAACAGGAGGATTTTCCATGATTATTCGTAGTATGATGTCCATCGCTCTCGTCTTGGCTATTGCCCTTCCGGCCTTGGCAGCGGAGATAACCCTCTTAAATGTTTCCTACGACCCAACTCGGGAACTGTACGGTGATCTGAACAGCGCTTTCAGCGCTCAGGCCAAGAAAAAAGGGCAGAGTGTTACTATCAAGCAGTCCCATGGTGGTTCCGGCAAGCAGGCACGCTCGGTTATCGACGGACTTGAGGCGGATGTCGTTACCTTGGCACTGGCCTATGACATCGATGCAATTGCTGAAAAAGGACTCATTAAGTCAGACTGGCAGAAGCGGCTTCCCCATAACAGTTCCCCCTACACCTCCACCATCGTCTTCCTGGTCCGGAAGGGAAATCCCAAGAAGATCAAGGATTGGAATGATCTGGTGAAACCAGGGATTGCGGTCATTACCCCCAATCCCAAGACCTCCGGCGGAGCTCGATGGAACTATCTTGCGGCCTGGGGTTATGCTCTCAAACAACCAGGCGGCACCGAGGCCAAGGCGAAAGAGTTCGTGAAACTGCTTTACAAGAACGTGCCGGTACTGGACTCCGGGGCTCGGGGATCGACCAACACCTTTGTCCAGCGAGCTCAAGGTGATGTCCTGCTGGCCTGGGAAAATGAGGCTTACCTGGCCATTAATGAACTTGGGCCTGACAAGTATGACGTGGTGACCCCTCCCATAAGCATTCTGGCCGAACCGCCGGTGGCCGTGGTGGACAAGGTGGTTGACAAACGGGGAACCCGCGCCGTTGCCGAGGAGTATCTCAAGTTTCTCTACAGCGACGAAGGGCAAAAGATTGCGGCGAAGCATTACTATCGTCCCATCGACAAGAAGGTTCCCGTCAAGCTGGCCAAGATAAAGCTCTTCACCATCGACGAGCTCTTCGGTGGGTGGCAGAAAGCTCAAAAAACCCATTTTGCCGACGGTGGACTGTTCGATCAAATCTACGGCGCCGGAAAGTAGGGCCAAGGGGAGGGGTGACCCTCCCCTCTGACTTGATCCAGGGAGACAACTGATGGTGAAACTCAACGTATCGTGCACACTTTTGTTTCTTGCTCTGTTACCTGTTTTTGTCGCCTCTTCCTGCGGCGCAGCCCAAAAGACTCTCTTGAATGTCTCCTATGATCCCACTCGTGAACTTTACCAGGATTTCAATGCCCAGTTCTCC
The DNA here is from genome assembly GCA_903929485.1 of uncultured Desulfuromonadales bacterium. Taxonomy (GTDB): domain Bacteria; phylum Desulfobacterota; class Desulfuromonadia; order Geobacterales; family CAIOGM01; genus CAIOGM01. The sequence continues at coordinate 1,157 of CAIYUY010000140.1, read as the reverse complement.
CGTTACTGGAGAGGAAAGAGCGGAGAAGATGTAATCATCAAACAATCCCATGGCGGTTCCGGCAAGCAGGCCCGTTCGGTCATTGACGGTCTTGAAGCCGATGTCGTCACACTGGGTCTGGCTCTGGATATCGACGCAATTTCAGAAAAAGGGCTCATCGCCCCCGGGTGGCAGAAGCGACTTCCTTACAATAGCTCTCCCTATACCTCCACCATCGTTTTTCTGGTCAGGAAGGGTAACCCGAAAAAAATAAATGATTGGGATGACTTGGTGAAACCGGGGGTCAGCGTCATTACCCCCAATCCCAAGACCGGCGGCAACCCGCGCTGGGCTTATCTTGCTGCCTGGGGGTACGTCCTGCGACAGAAGGGGGGGAGTGAGGCCAAGGCCAGGGAGTTCGTAACCGGTCTTTACAAAAATGTACCGGTGCTTGATTCCGGCGCTCGCGGTTCCTTGACCACCTTTGCCCAGAGAGGGGTTGGCGACGTGCTGCTTGCCTGGGAAAACGAGGCGTATCTTGCCATTACCGAAATGGGAGCGGGTAAGTTCGAGGTAGTCATTCCCTCTCTCAGCATCCTGGCCGAACCTTCGGTGGCGGTGGTCGATGGGAACGTGGACCGGCACGGCACAAGAGCAGTGGCACAGGCCTATCTGGATTATCTCTATACGCCGGAAGGGCAGGAGATCGCGGCAAGGCATCATTATCGTCCGCGTTCGGAGAAGGTTGCGGCCAAGTATTCCGGGCAGTTCCCCAAGATCAAACTTTTCACCATCGATGAGCTCTTCGGTGGCTGGAAAACTGCCCAGAAGAAACATTTTGCCGACGGCGGAGTGTTTGATCAGATCTATCCGCCGGGCAAATAGCTGACCGCTACTAATCTAAAGGCACTGGATTTTTTATGCGATTTTTCAAGGTACAAAAAAATGTCCTTCCCGGGTTTGGACCGACCATGGCGTATACACTCTTTTATCTGAGCCTCGTCGTGCTTATCCCTCTCTCCGCCCTGATCTTCAAAAGCGCGGGGATGACTTGGCACGATTTCCGGACCACGGTCACGGCGCCCCGGGTGGTGGCTTCCTACAGAGTCACCTTCGGCATGGCGCTCCTGGCGGCTCTGGTGAATGCCGTTTTCGGCACCCTGGTGGCTTGGGTGCTG
>CAIYUY010000139.1 GCA_903929485.1 uncultured Desulfuromonadales bacterium | reverse complement strand
CAACTCCCGCACCTTCACCGGCCGCCCTCGCTGATCCACCATATCCTTCAAATCAGCCTTGCCGTCCCGCCACAACTCGAACCGCCCCTTGCCCAGCACTTCTTTCTGAAACGCTTCCGGCTTGCTCTTGAGCCAAGTCCCGTAATCCATGGTTTCCGGTACCTGCCCGTCCATGCTGGCCCGAGTCCCCGGCGGGATCTCCTTCTGCCCCTTGATCCCCAGCTCGGCCCAGCTCTTGGTAAGCGGAATCAGCACCGAACGGCAGCGCCAGTGCCAGGGCGGTCCCCCGGAAGGAAGAAGCGGTAATCCAGGCAGGGGCGAACCATCCAGGGCCCGGGCGGCGTGATCCAGACCCCGACAGGTGGCGGAAGTCCTCCCATCCAGGGTGGAGAGCTGTTGCACCCCCTTGATGATGTCGGCGTTCTGCTGGTACGCCTCCATCCGGGCATCGCTCATGACCTGCTGGACGCTGGTGAGCGCCAACCCCTCGGCGGCGCGGGTCGCCTTGGTGGTGGCGGCGCGGGCGGTTCGCGAACCGCCCCTACCGGCGTCGGCGGCGGGCGGAAGAAGGCCGTCGGCGTAACCGTTTTCCTTTCTCCCCCTGATCCGGCGCGTCAAGTCTCCCAGATTCTCACCTTGCAGAATCCCCATCCGCATCTCCCGGGAAAAATCCATCTTCAAACTGTCGGATTGCCGACTCCACCATTGAGCCGATGGCGCTCCTTCCACCAGGGTGTTCTTCACCAAGTTGTTCAGCAGCTGGGGGGTAAGGGTGATGGCCGCGATATCGACACCTACGGCGGCGTTGATTGCTTGGGGCGCCCATTGGGCGGCGAACGTGGCCGCGTCTTTCATCTCGGTGAGCGTATCGGTTTCCAGCTTGGCGTAGAGATCCCCGATAAGCCCGTCGGTTTGCCCTTTCAGCCCCTGGAGCCGTTTGAGTTTCAGAGGGATGCTTTCCGCGTCCCACTCCCCCGCCTTGGCCAGGGTGGCGGCCAGGTCGCCGGAAAGTGCCTGCATCAGTGTCAGCACGTCACGCCGGAGCCCTGCCTCCACCCGGAGGAGATCCACCTGATGACCAATGGCTGCGTCGGCTATTTTGGTGTTGACGGAGGTCATGGTTTCGCGGCGGATTGCGCCGGGGGCGATTGTCGTACGGGCGACGCATGCGTCGCCCGTACGTTCGGCGGTATGACTGCTGGCGCCGGCGGCATCTCCGGCATGGCTTCGGCCTCCACCGTCAATTCATCGGCGTTCTTCGTATGATCGAAATCCGGCGACAATTCCCCCCGGTACTGCAATTCGGCCAACATCCGCAGATCGGAGAGTTTCCCCGCCATGTTCAACGCCGCCAGGGTGTTCAACCCCACATCCGTCCCCCGGGGCGCGCCGAAGTCGGTGTTGACGACGACCTCCCCGCCGGCGTCTTCCCCCAGCCCCAACATCCGCCCGAAATGCATGAACAGCTCTTCGATGCTGTCTTTGATCCCCAGGGCGACGGCCTTGAGTCCGGCGTTGGTCTCTTCCGAGTCGATAGCCGCGGCGGTGGCGGTGACCTGTCCGGCCCGCTCCACCCGGAGCATGGCCCCCACGGTCTCAATGGCCTGCTCGATGGCTTTCAGCTCAATCCGGCCTATCTCCGCCCCTTTTCCCGTGGGCTCCACGTAGTAGAATTTACTTTCCGGGCTCTTGCTGAAGAGCTTCTTGCAAGGCCCCACCTCCACGGCGGAATCGGGATTGACCCCCGACCCCCCCAACATGGCGAAGCTCTGCATGGAACAGGTGAAGGTCTGCTCGGAAGTCAACCTCCAATGCCGCAGGTTCAATTCGGCCACATGCTGAAACGGGGGCGAACCTTCCAGATAGGCGGTTCTGTTGGTGTAGATTGGCACCAGAGGGATTCGTGTGAAGCTGGTTACCCCTTCCTCCACCTTCACCCACACCTCCTTCTCCACGCCCACACTATCCTTCTCTTCTTCTTCCCGCCAGAGTTCCCACCGGACAGAATCACCATCCAACATCATGACCCTGACCTGCTCCACCTCGGCGTATTCCCACGAGCCGGGCATGGGTACGCAGAAATGTTCCATGACCCTGATCCGGGTAATGACACACTCTCCTCCCCGCTGTTCCGTGACGATCTCCAGCAGTTCATGGGCCTTGATATGCACGGCATAGGGGCGGATCTTCAACGCCTGCTCATCGGCCAGGCTCAACACCCCATCCAGACGGGGATAATCGGCCAGGATATACGAGACGCCGTCAATGAAGGCGGAGGCGGACACATCCATGATGAACGGGTCCAACGCCCGCCCCTGCCGGTCTATGTTCTCGCAGGCGTCAACAATCGCCTGGGGAACATCATCCCGCAGGGTGATATGCTTGCTAAAAATCTTCCCCACCGCCTTGGCCGCCGCCTGCTGCACGAAGTTGGAAAGTATGGTCGCCTGGAGCCGCTTGGTATAGGAAACTTCCGATTCCGCCAGATGCTGGGGGAGCCAGCGACGGCCGGCCTTGATCATGGCGTTGCTCCCCCCCATGAGATCCCGGCAGAGTCCCCGCCGCTCCTCCAGCTCCCTCATTCGCGGCGAACGACACGCCACCGTAACTTTTTCTTTCATAGCCACCTCTTATTCATACAATTTGTCCGCTATTTCTATTTTCAGCCAGCCAACAAGGTAGGCAATGAGTTCTTCATCAGGTTGCATCCCTTTTATTTCGCAAATTGAGTAGGCAACGTGGACCAGTTCATGAAATACCATATGGGCATAGGATAAATCCCTTACCCACATAAAGACATCACCGGCGTAATGCTGAACCCAGCCATCTGATTCACGCGGGACAAGGAGTGATCGTTCCCCTTTGTACTCATAAAACTTATTGCAGGCTTCCATTGGAGTGCAATTGGCGCACGTTACAACGGAAATTCCGAATATTGGTATATCTACCTGGAATGCCTCTACCACTTTATTATCCGACACGGTGCCGCCCCCCTTGTTAATTATCCATTGTCAATTATCAATTGCCTCACCACATATCCTGTGACACCACCGTATCCCCCACGGTGGGGATGATCGCCCGCAAGGTCAGCACCCGGTCGGCGTCGATGACATGGTCATCGGTCCCCTTGTAGATCCTCCGTCCGCCGCTCCCCATGCGATAGGTATGGTTGGGGTACATGAGCATGATGTCGGGATCATAGGGGTACTGGAGTTCCAGCCGCTGCATCTTGGTGGTGAGCAGATCCGTGGAAAGCTCCTTGGCGGAGAGTCGCACCGGTCGGTTGCTCTTCTTGTCCAGGATAACTTCCCCATCTTCACTGACGGCGTCATAGGCCGCGCCGAACTGGAAGCCGGTGAGCCGCTCCTCGAAACTCTTGGCCCGATATATCCCGGAACCCTGGAGGATATGCACCACGGCGGAACCGGCATTGCCGAAGTCGACCCCCCACCCCATCTTCTGCTGTTCTCCGGCAAAGACATCATCCAGGGTATTGATCGCCTCGGCCTACTGATCGTAGGTGACCCCTTTCAGCTGAACCCTCGCCACCAAGCGATGAGTTGAACCATGCACCCGCTTAATAAAAATCTCCGTGGGGTCCTGGGAAAAACCCAGGTCGGAACCGCCGTAATGCAGCCCCTGACCGCCATCGAAGAAGCTCTTCAGCTCGGCCCGCATGTCGAACTGATGCTTGGGTATCCGCCGGTCCAAGAGCGTCACCGGTTCGGGTTTCCCGCCGAGAATCGGACTTTCCCCCGCGTCCGGCGTCCCGATCCCCGCGCCCGCCTTCACCACGTAGCCATGAAGGGATACTTCCCCATGACTGTCATCCACCAGAATCTTGAGGCAGCGGTATTCGGGGATGTCATGCAACAGCCGTTGGAAGGCGTGCCAGGGAAAGACGGAGTTCTCGGGATCGCCCCAATTGCCCAACACGTTCTGCTGAAAACCAGGGGAGTCCTCGCCCCCATACTGATCGATATAGAACCGGCGCCGCTGGGGAGTCCAGAAGGGTGGCGGCATAAGCTCCTTGGACCAGTGAAACTTCTTGAAGGTGAGGTTCTTGCTGCCGGCCGCTCCCTGCTCCCCCTCTTTCCCATCTTCCACTCCGTCGGCTTTCATGCAGAGCCGGTAAAAGATCGTGGAGCGGTCGCCGTCGGGGGTGCTGTAGCATTTATGGGCACAGCCCGGTTTGCTGGAGCGCCAGAACTCTTTCCAGACGTTGGGATTCTTGATCTTCGCCGCTTCGTCGATCATGGCGAAGGTGGAGACGTGCACCCCGCGCAACGCCTCGCCATCGTGGCCGGTGGGGCGAAAATCCAGCTTAAAGCCGTTGCTGAACTTCAGGTGGTGGTGCGGCTGCTTGCGGTGGAACACCAGTGACTTTTGCAGCTTGGGGTTATGGGCCAGTTGCGATTCCAGGGCGTCGATAATCTCCAACAGATGGATGGACATGGGCGCCGTGACCAAACCGCTGCCGTGAGGCTCGGTGTAGGCCTTCCAGAGGATGTACGCAATAATTTCCCGGGTCTTCCCCACCTCCGCGCCGCATTCGTGCAGGGTGTTGCCGCCGGTGCGCAAGCTTTCCTGCTGGTAGTCCCACAGGGTCCACGGCTCTTCCGGATCGTCGGGATTCAATAAAAAGCGGTCGCACCAGAGGACCGGGTCGGCGCAGATGAGCCAGAGTTGAAAATCATCCAGCCCGGTGAACGGCTTGGGGAACTCTCCACGGGCGATTTGGTGCCATGACCAACCGTACCGCGCCAGGGCGGCGTCAAAGGTGACGGCGGGAACCGCCAATCGTCGCCGCAGGTCGGCGAACTGGTCACTCTTCACTGCTGCGCACCCGCCGGGTGAGTCCGGAGAGGAGATCCGCGATGGTTTCACCGGCGGCGCTGTCGGTCTTGGCCTTGAGGACAGATGCCGGAGTCGCCATGAAGTCGGTGAGGGTGACGCCGCTGGCCTTGAGCAGGTTGGAGAGGGGGAGGAGCGAAGGATTCGGTTTGAGATCGTAGCCGATGACCTCTCCCTCCTTATTCAGCTTCTCTGACTTCATGTAAACGCCGTCTTCGATGATGCTCCGCTGAAGATCGTCGATAATTTGCAGGGTATCCGCCAGCTTGACGGTCATCAGTTCCTTCAGGTCGGTAAGTTCTCCCTGTTGCATCGCCTTGGAAAGAGCGCTGATCGCCAGGTGAAGATATTCCTTGTCCAGACACTGTTGACCGGGACGAGTGGCGCCGTCATCCACCAGCGTGCAGGGATAATGCCTGCAGGTGGACTTGCACGGCTTGCCGAAGGCGAGGACCCGCCGCTTGGCGTGCAACCCGGTCTTCCATCCGTTCTGGGAACAGGTCGCTTTCCCCTCGGTGCTGGTGGGTCCGGTGGAGAGGGCGGCCGCCTCCAGACGTTGGTTGAGCGCCTTGTCGGTGAGGGTATACTTGCCGCCGGTGCCGGGAGGGCGCCCCAGCCGTTTCACCTTAAGCCGCCGCAACACGGGATCTTCGGTTTCGGCAACCTCTTCGCCTTCGTATTCGTCCCAATCAACCATGATACATCCCCCAAACGGAAAAAACCGTGAATGGTGAAGGGTGAATGGTGAATAAAGACGTTGATCTTTTCACCATTCACCATTCACTATCCACGTCTTTATCACGAAGTCGGGACATCTTCTGGCCGATCATGTCACTATTTCAGCCGTCGTTGACAATCCGCCGAATCTGCCGCCGGTGGAGCCGGTATTTCAGGGAAAGTTCTTCCATATTCCTCCCGGTAAATTCGGCGACGATCCGCCGATCTCGCTCCATGAGATACAGGTCGTTGGGGGAGGGGAACCAGACCCTGACGCCGCCGATCTCTTCCGCCAGGGCGCGGACGATCAGGATGGTCTGTTCCGTGCCGAAATCATGGTGGAGCCGGTCGACAATACGGGCGATGAGCTCTTGACCGGTCATGACCCCGCCGTTATTTCATGGAAGCGACTGTCGGGAATAGCCAGCTTCTTAAGTTGCCGCTCGGATACGGCGATATAGGCCAGGGTGGTCTTGGGGTCGGCATGCCCCAGGAAGAGTTGCACGTCAAGCAGATCCACCTTCCTGACGGCGTGTCCGCAGTGGGCGCAGTTGTCGGATCCGCTGTTGTAGTAGTCGGTGGCGGCGGTGGCCCGCATCCGGTGGGCGAAGACGTCGGCGCACTCCAGACCCACGGAGGCGGCGTACTTCTTCAGGAGCTTTTGCGCCGCCGGCTTTCCGATACGGGTGTGTATCCCCATGGAGAGCCGGACAAACAGCGCCTGATTCTGCACGGGGAGACCCCGCCGTACCGTGATCCAGTTTCGCACCGCCTGGGAGGCCGTTCGGCGCAAGGTCAACGTCCGGTCCTTCCCCCCCTTGACCCCCACGAACCGGACCCGCATGTAGCCGCCGGTATCCACCACCTGGGTCGTGTCCAGGGCGCAGAGTTCGGAGATACGCGGCCCCACGGCATACAGGATCATGAGGAGCGCCAGGTCACGAATCCCCCGGTGCTTGGTCACGTCGGGAGCGGCGATGATCTTTCCCAGTTCCTCTGTGCTGAAGGGGTGAGGTTGCCCCGGTACGATTTTGGGGGAGGGGATACCGGCGGTGGGGTTGTCCTTCCTGTGCCCGGCATAGACCAGCCAGTCGAAGAAGGAGCGCAACGCCGCCAGTTTACCGGCGCGAGTCCGGTTGCTCACGTTCCCCTGTTCATAGAAGAGATGTTTTTGCCACTCCTCCACGAATGCACGGGACACGGTGGTTGGGTCGCAACTCTTGCCGCTCTTCTCCAGCCATGCCAGAAGCGCCTGCACCGATACCGCGTACTTCTCAATCCCGCCCCCCACATGCCCCTTCTGGACGTGCAGAAACTCCATCCACGCCTCAATGAGCGCCCCCGTTGAGCCATTTCCCCCCGCGCCCCCCTCTTTGGAAAAAGGTTTTGAGAAATAGCCGCGATATGAGCGGGGGGTGGGGGCGGCCGGTTCCGAAATCGGAAGGGGGGTGTGGGGGGTGTCGTTCATGAGATCGCCCTCAATCCCCCGGTCTGGCCGCTCCATCGGGTGACTTTGACCACTACATGTAGTATCTGATGTCTCTTTTCTGCTCATTTTCCCT
>CAIYUY010000138.1 GCA_903929485.1 uncultured Desulfuromonadales bacterium | reverse complement strand
TGGAAGAGATCGCCCGCCAGACCAATCTGCTGGCCCTGAACGCGGCGGTGGAGGCGGCCCGGGCCGGAGAGCACGGCAAGGGATTCGCCGTGGTGGCCTCCGAGGTGCGCAAGCTGGCGGAACGGAGTCAAGCGGCGGCCCGGGAGATATCCATGCTCTCCATCTCCAGTGTGGCCGTGGCGGAACAGGCCGGGGAGATGCTGGGGCTGATTCTCCCGGACATCCGGCGGACCGCGGAGTTGGTGCAGGAGATCAACGCCTCCAGCAGGGAGCAGGAGAGCGGGGCGGAGCAGATCAACAGTGCGATTCAGCAGCTGGACCGGGTAACCCAGCAGAATGCTTCCGCCTCGGAAGAGATGGCTTCCACCGCCGAAGAGCTCTCCGCCCAGGCGGCGCAGCTCCAGGGGGCGGTGGCCTTCTTCACGATCGGCGCCGCCTTGGTTTCTACTCCCTCCCAGGTGATAGCCCCGACTGTCAAGGCGGCCCACAAGGCGCCGACCAAAAAGAGTGTTAGATACGCCAAGTCTGCGGCTCCGTTCAGAGGGATAAGGGGCCATAAGCCGGTAATGGGTGATCATAACGATCGGGACGATCAGTTTGAGACGTTTTAGGGGTCGGCATTTCGGGAGTGGAAAGGAGGTGACCTGATCGCAATCCAGTCGGAGTGTGCGGGAAGCAACCGAGGAAAAACCAACTGAGCAGACAAAGGAGAAATCTAGCCATGCATCAAAAGACAAAGGATTTCCGATTCAAACCGGTAAGCGCATTTCCATTGTGTATGATATTGTTCGCGACGGTAGTTGTAAATCTCACCGGTTGCGCTTCGTCTTCCGACCCGGCGCCCCCTACGGTATCGTTTCGGTTCGCCATGACTGACGACAGTCGTGCTCAAGGGGGCGCGGCGGCGGTTACTAATGGCGTTTCCACGACCGTAGTGGCGGCCGTCGCCAATGACATTGTCGCTCAAAATGCCAAACAAAAGATCGATTTTGTCCTCTTCCCCGGCGACATGGTCTCCGGCTATACCGACACGGCCACGGTCGGTTCTCAGTTGGACACATGGAAGTCGACCATGAAACCGGTATATGACGCGAATATTGCCGTCTATACCACCCGCGGCAACCACGAGTACAACGATCTGACCACTGGCTCTTCCAACCCGGCGGACCCCAGCAGGGCGCCGTATCTTGCCAAATTCTTCGACAACATGCTTCAGAACGGACCGACAACCAACTTGGCGGGAGTGAGCGAAGTGGGGCTGACCTACTCCTTCACCTATAAAAATGCGAAGTTCATCGGTTTCGACGAGTATGCCGGTCGCCTGAGCACCTTCGACAACACCAAGTTCGCGGCGGGCTCCAATAAAGGGCAGATGGTTAACCCCTGGGTTATCAACGAGCTCAACAGCTCCACCGCCGGGGTGAACTTCGTCATGGCTCACGAGGGTCTGTGGCCCACCAAGTCCCATCCCGACACCCTGGGCAACGACCCGGACAGCCGGGACGTCCTGGTTCATGCCTTGAGCGCAAAGAACGGCACCTTTCTTTGCGGGCATGACCATATGTTCGTCCGCGCCACCGTGAAAAACGGCAGCGACAAGGTTCCGCAACTTCTCGTCGGCACCGGCGGCGCCGGCAATTACGACTATGGCGTTTTCAATAACTATTCGGCCGGCTACAAGGGCGCGACCACATACACTCCACTGAATCACTTTTCCAACAGTAAAAACCCTTATTTCGGCTACATAATCGTCACCGTCTATTCCGACAATACCTGGAGCGCGGAGTTCCGCGGCTTTCAGTTTAACACCTGGAACAGCGCCACCGACGTCTCCCTGACGCCCATTACGGTACTGGACTCGTTCAAGAATGCTGATTTTTACCAGTAACCGGTACAAGGCCCATTGAATGCAAAGAGCTCCGAGGCCTCAACACCCTTGGAGCTCTCCTTTTCTGCGTAGTTGTCGCTGATTCCACCACATCCCGAAGTCGTAGGGAAAACGGCGAAGGTATTTGGGGAGTCGCCCGTCCGGTACAAAAGGCCTCCAAACAAGGAGTACACTGTGAACTGGTACAACAATCTCGAACTCAAGAAGAAGCTCCTCGGCGGTTTCATCCTGGTAGCGCTCATCGCGGGGGCTGTCGGCGCGGTGAGTATCACGAAGATCAAACAGCTGGATGCCGCGAATATGGCGCTCCATGAACAAAACACCAAACCATTGGGCCATTTGACCGGAATTGTCAACGAATTCCAGAAAATACGAGTCAACAACCTTCATGCGCTGCTGTCCGCCGGAAACACCGAAAAAGTGCGGAATGTCCGGACCAAAACAGATGAGTATCTCAAGGATATTACAGAAAACCTGGCGCTCTACGAGAAAAGGGAGATGAACGCCGCAGACAAGAAGTTGACGGCGGAACTGAAGAGCGGGCTGGCCGCCTATGTCCAGGCGACGAAAAAGGTGCTTGATCTGACGGAGGCAGGAAAACTGCAAGAGGCCATGAAATTCATTGAAACGGACGGCGCCGTCGTTGCGAATCAAATGAACAAAATCATCGACGATACGGTTGCGTGGAACATAAAAGACGCCAAGGAAAAAACCGGTTCAAACACCGTGCTGGCCGACGATGCGGTGAAGGTCATGATCACCTTTGTAGCTGCCGCCATACTCCTGGCTATTGGGTTGGGGATCTTCATCAGCCGGAGCATCATACTCCAGTTGGGCGCCGATCCCAAGAAAGTCGGTGAATTCGCCAACTTGGTCGCGGCAGGCGATCTTTCCCATGGCATCGAGCTTAACTCCGGAGACAACAGCAGCGTCATGGCCTCCATGAGCAGGATGGTTGACAGCGTCAGGGCGCTGGTGGGCGACGCGACCATGCTCTCCAGGGCTGCGGTGGAAGGGAAACTGGCCAAAAGAGCGGATGTTTCCAAGCACCAGGGGGATTTCCGGAAGATCGTCGAGGGGGTCAACGAGACCCTGGACGCCGTCATCGGACCCTTGAACGTGGCGGCCGAGTACGTGGACCGAATCTCCAAGGGGGACATCCCTCCCAAGATTACCGACTCCTATAATGGCGATTTCAACGAGATCAAACTCAATCTCAACAGCTGCATCGACAACGTCAACGCCCTCGTCGCCGATGCGAACATGCTCGCGCTGGCCGCCGGTGAGGGACGACTGGAATGCCAAGCCGACGCAGCCAAGCATCAGGGTGATTTCCAAAAGATCATTCAAGGGATGAACGGAACCATGGAGAACATGGCCGGGCCATTACGACGGTCCATTGAACATCTCGAAAATTTGAGCAACGGCATAATCGACGAGCAGATCACCCGTGAATATCAAGGGGACTATATCAGGCTGAAGGACTCTTTCAATAGGAGTTTCACCGCCGTAAGCAACCTTGTTGCCGACACCGACATCCTGGTGGCCGCCGCGCTGGCCGGCAAACTGGCCACCCGCGCCGACGCCACAAAGCACCGGGGGGACTTCAAGAAGATCGTGGCAGGCTTCAACGAGACCCTGGACGCCGTCATCGGCCCCCTGAACATGGCGGCCGAGTATGTGGACCGAATCTCCAAGGGGGATATGCCCACGAAAATAACCGGCGCCTACCATGGCGACTTCAACGGCATCAAGAACAACCTGAACAACTGCATCGACAACATCAATCTCCTCGTCACCGACGCCGACAGTCTGGCGCAGACAGCGGTGGAAGGTAAACTGGCCACTCGAGCCGACTCATCCAGGCACCAAGGAGACTTCAGCAAAATCATGGTCGGCTTCAACAACACCCTGGATGCAATTATCGGCCCCTTGAACGTCGCCGCCGATGCTTGGCACAAGTTCGGAGAAGGGATCGCCCCCGATAAAATCACCGAGGAGTACCCGGGGGACTATGCCAGGCTCAAGCACGGACTCAATGCGGTCATCACGACGATAACCATGCGGGGCAAGGACCTGGAGTTTCTCCTTAACGCCGCCTTGCAGGGGAATCTCTCCGTGCGCGCCGACGCCTCCAAGTACGGCGGCTATAACAAGAGGATGATCGGAGTCGTCAATCAGATCCTGGACCGGCTGACAAATCCTCTCCAGGTCGCCTCCACCTGCCTCAACCGGATAGCCCGGGGGGATATCCCGGAGAAGATCACCGAAACGTACAACGGCGACTTCGACGAGATCAAGAACAACCTCAACATCTGCATTGACGCCATCAACCTCCTGGTGGCCGACTCCGGCATGCTGGTTCAGGCCACCATGGCCGGCAAACTGGCCACCCGTGCCGACTCCTCCCGGCATCAGGGGGACTTCCGCAAAATCGTGGTCGGGTTCAACGACACCCTGGACGAGGTCATCACCCCCTTGAACATGGCTGCGGAATACGTGGACCGGATCTCCAAGGGGAACATTCCACCAAAAATAACCGACAACTACAACGGCGACTTCAACGAGATCAAAAGCAACCTGAATACCTGCACCGACGCCATCAACGCCCTCATTGCCGACGTTTATCTCCTGGCCCAGGCGGCCATGGAAGGAAGACTGATGGTGCGAGCCGACGCCGGCCGCCACCAGGGGGACTTCCGGCAGATCATTACGGGAGTAAATACCACCATCGACACCCTGGTGGGACATCTGGACGCCATACCGGCGCCGGTCATGATCATCGATCGATCATTCGGTATCACCTACATGAACAAAATCGGAGCCCAAGCGGGCGGGAAGAGCCCGGAGGAACTCCTTGGGTCAAAATGTTACGACCATGTGAGAAGCTCTGATTGCAACACGGAACAATGCGCCTGCAACAGAGCCATGCGTGACGGCCGATCCGCCACCTCCGAAACCGACGCTCACCCCGGCACGAACCATCTTGAAATTTCCTACACAGGGACCCCCCTGCGGGATCAGGAAGGAAACGTCATCGGGGCACTTGAGACGGTCACGGATCTGTCCCAGACTAAACAGCATGCCAGGACCACCGCTAAAATACTACAGTATCAGAACATCGAAACCGAAAAACTCTCCGCCTGCCTGGGAGGCTTGGCACTGGGTAACATCCGCTCCGCTCTCCAAGCCGAACAGGGAGACGCTGATACCTCCGCCATCCGCACAAGCTATGACGCCATCTATCATGATGTCGCCAACCTGACCGGCGCACTTCAAAGCATTACCGGGATTGCCCATCAGATAGCCGCCGGCAATCTGATGGTGGAGCTTAAGGAACGTTCCGACAACGACGAGCTGATGAAAGCTCTCAAAGCAATGGTCGGCCAGCTCACCTCCGTGGTGAGGGAGGTGAAATCCGCCGCCGACAATGTAGCCGCCGGTTCCTTGGAGATGAGCTCCGGGTCGGAAAATCTTTCCCAAGGTGCCTCGGAGCAGGCGGCGGCAGCCGAAGAGGCATCGTCCGCCATGGAGGAGATGACCGCCAACATTCGGCAGAGCGCCGACAACGCCCAGCAAACGGAAAAGATCGCCGTCCAGTCCGCCGATGACGCCAAGGCCGGAGGGACGGCCGTGGCCGATACCGTGACAGCCATGCGGGAGATTGCGGGAAAGATCATCGTCATCGAGGAGATTGCCCGGCAGACCAACCTGCTTGCCTTGAACGCCGCCATCGAGGCGGCCCGAGCCGGTGAGCACGGCAAAGGGTTCGCCGTGGTCGCCTCCGAGGTGCGCAAGCTGGCGGAACGGAGCCAGCTGGCGGCCCAGGATATTTCCAGACTATCCGCCTCCAGCGTGGAGGTGGCGGAACGTGCCGGAACCATGTTGACCCGGATGCTCCCGGACATCCGGAAGACCTCGGAACTGGTGCAGGAGATCAACGCTTCCAGCCGGGAACAGGACTCCGGGGTGGGACAGATCAACAAGGCGATTCAGCAACTGGACAAGGTAATCCAGCAGAACGCCTCCGCCGCCGAGGAGATGGCCTCAACCGCCGAAGAGCTCTCCTCCCAGGCAAAACAGCTCCAGAGCACCGTGGCCTTCTTCAGTATCGGTGACACCATGGTTTCTCTTCCCCCCCCGGTGGTGAACCGGGTGTCCAAGGCGCTTCTCATTACGACCGTCAAAAAAGCCATCGGCGATACCAAGCCCAAGAGCGCTTCTCTGCCGGCGAGAGGACACGACCTAATCATGAACTCACACGACGACCTGGACAACCAGTTTGCAATATTTTAAATGGTGGTTTTTAGGTTTTAACTTAAAACTTAAAACATATGTGCCGACTCTAAAGGAGGAGCCATGAGCATCAGCGGCGTCGCGGAAAGCACCCAGTACCTCTCATTCAAGCTGGGACAGGAGATATTCGCCGTGGACGTGGCCACGGTTCTGGAGATACTGGATGTTACCGCCATCACCAAGATCCCCCAGGCTCCCGACTTCATGCGTGGAGTCATCAACCTCCGGGGGAGCGTGGTGCCGGTCATGGACATGCGGCTCAAATTCGGCATGCCCCCCACGGAGCGGACCGTAGATACCTGCATCATCGTCATGGAGGTCACTCAGGAGGGGGAGACCATGGTCCTAGGAACGCTGGCCGACTCGGTGCAGGAGGTCCTGGATCTGGAACCGGATCAGATCGAAGCGCCCCCCTGCATCGGCATCCGGCTCCAAAGCGACTTTATCAAGGGGATGGGGAGGCGGAATGAGCGTTTCATCATCATCCTGGATATGGATCAGATCTTCAACGCCGACTCTCCCTCCCTCATTACAGTGGCAATGAGGGAGGGAGAGCCTGACCAGAGGTAGTCAGCCGTAATCCGACGCTTCGGAGGTGTCGGGTTACGCGATGAGGCCGCTAACCCGACCTATGGCTACATTCAAAGCCAATCAACACGGGTGTGAAATTTTTTCATTAGCTGCCTCATGCTTCCTGTCAAGATCCATGAGTACGCGACGATAAATATCGCATTTCTCCTGATAATGCAGGCGCCGACTCCGACCATTACCCTGATCCGGCAGATGTTTAATGATGTTTTCGTACGCCTCAATCCTTTCGGTAAGTCCCAATCTCACGTTTATTGTTTGCCTCTCTCTTGACATACCTCGCTCCTGTTAAGCTCTTGTGATTGCCGCATTATCAGTTCATGTACGGGTGTTGCGGCGCCCCTTGAATAATAATTATTGTTAATTATATATATTTATGGCAGGATGGCAACGGTAACATCGAGAGTACCGGAAGGGATTGACCATGAGCGAAAAGGCTCAAATTGTCGCCGCCCTCGGCGAAAGTCTGCTTCTTGTGCCGGTTCTGCTGAACGAGGCGCTTGCCGCCAACGACCGCGCCAAGTATCGCCTGACGCTGCTGCAGGCGGCCAAATCCCACGCCGAATCCCCCGATGCGGCTTTCTCCCATCTGCGCCTGGAGCGTCTTGTCTGTGGCGTGAAGGATGCTTCGTTGGATGATGTCGTCGGGGAGACCGTCAGCGGTGGCGCCGACATCTATGCAATGCCTCATGCACGTGATATTCTCTCGGCATTAAAGGCTGACCTGCTTGCAATGATCGCCCCGTTTGACGCCGCGCAAAAGCCGGAGGGGAAATTATTCAGCGAACGGTTGCAGGAGTTGTCCGGTGCGCCATGGCATGGAGAGAACAATACCGTCACCGGGTCAGCCATCGCTTGGCTGACCTCGGGAGAACCGGCCTCGGGCGACAGCGTCCATCTGCTCATCATGGATATGCACAAGGCATTGAACCGATTGCAGGGGGAGATTGCCACCGAAAACGTGGAGGGTGCGCTAGCCTACGGCCTGCGCAGTAAAGATCGAATCTTTGTCGATGCGTTCATGAAAGGAGTCAACAGAACTAGCCCACTCAAGTTTGAACATCCGGGGCTCGGCACAACAGCAACCAGGATCGGCGCCAAACTCGTTATCCAGAACGACATCGGCGCCACGGACGCGCACGTTCTGGTGGTACATGTGGAGGCAAAGGTCGTGACGCTGACCTACTCCGACAATCATCTCTTGCGCCTGCTCTTCTTCCGGAGGATGTTCGCCGACTGGGGCGTTCATTGGGGCGAGGTGCGTTCCTTAAGCGATCAGGCCTTCGAGGGGGGGGTCTACCATCTCTGCGTCGGCAGCTACCGGGCGCACGACAGTGGAGAGCTCAAGGCCTATCTCACCCACCTCGGCTCCCGCCTCGTCTATCTTATCGATTGGAACCGGGCCCGCAAGCGTCTGCAGCTTCTGGTCCCGCGGGAGGACGCCATTGCCCTGCTCTCCTGGAGTGCTAATAACGATATCGGTCACCTGGCTTTTCTCAAGGCCGGTGGGGAGCGGATGATCTTCGATGCCCTGCAGTTCGTGGCGGGGGGGACCATGACCTACGGAGTCACGCTTGCCGAGCTGCTCGGCAGGGAAGCGGCCGTCGCCTATCTCCGCTTCATCTTCAAGGTCTGTAGCCGGGGGTTCCAGGACAAGCGGTCGCTTGCCTTGATTCGAGACGAGGCGCGGGTGGAATTGTCCGGGTACTACCATAGCGCTCAGCAAAACCTGTTCGACCTCGCCGGCAATCACGCATCATTTACGATCGAGATCGCTGACGGGATACGCGACGGGCTTCTTAACATGTCCACCGCCGAGTTCCCCTCCCACTTGGAGCTGATCAGCCGGCGCGCCAAGGAGTGGGAGCGCAAAGCCGATGAACTGGTGATTCGCGCCCGGGAGCTTGCCAAGCAGTCGGACCAGGGGGACGCAATCCGGCAATTGCTTGAGGCCGCGGATGATATTACGGACGAGTTGGAGGAAGCGGTCTTCCAGCTCACCCTGCTGAACCCGGAGAGCATGAAGGCCGCGATCCGGGTCCCCTTGGAGGCGCATGCCCGGCTCCTGGTCCAGGGGACCCAGGAATATCTGAAAGCGGTAGAGAACGCTCGCGGCATCCAACACAGCGGCTCGCCCGAGGAGATGCACGATTTCCTCCAGTCCATTCACCGCATTGCCGTCATCGAGCAGGAAAGCGATACCATGGAGCGCGGGGTGCGCAAGGCGCTGGTCTGCGCCACACTTGATTACCGGCAGGCATTCGTCATCGCGGAATTCGCCAAGAAGCTGGAGTCGGCCGCCGATGCCCTGATGCATGCCGGCATGGTGCTGCGCGATCAAATGCTCAGAAGGATTACGGAGTGTTGACCGGATGAAACATAACTGCATATTCAAGATCTCTCCCCAAGGCGCCGGCGCCCTGAAAGGGGACGTCGCCGAAATGGGGATGAAAGCTCACGGACTGGCGCGCATGGCGCAACTGGGACTCCCCGTGCCCCACGCCTTCGTTTTGGGAACTCTCCATTGCCGCCTCTGCTCCCAAAACCCGGAGAGGTACGTAAAAAATCTGGACCGACTGCTGGAAGAACCGTTCCACTGGCTTCAGACAGTCACGGGACTCGGTTTCGGCGATACCCGCAGGCCGCTGTTGGTTTCCGTCCGTTCCGGTGCGCCGGTATCCATGCCGGGGATGATGGACACCCTTCTCAATATCGGCCTTTGTGACGCCACGGCCCACGGTCTGCTGCGGCTTACCGGCAATCCTCGCTTGGTCTGGGATTCCTATCGCCGCCTCATCCGGGATTTTGCCCAGGTGGTATTTGCCGCCTCGCCGCAACCGTTCGTAGCGGCGCTTGAGGTCGTGCTCGCCCGTGACCGTGTCCGCCGTGTTCAGGAACTGGACTACCTGAGCCTGTCCGAACTGAGCAAGAGCTACCTTCGGATATTCCTGGAGTTGACCGGAAGGGAGTTTCCCCAGAGCCCGCTGGAACAGCTTGGGCTCGCGATAAAGGCGGTGTTCGCTTCGTGGAATTCGCCCCGCGCCATTGAGTACCGCCGCATCTACCGAATATCCCATGAGCTCTGCACGGCGGTCACCGTACAGCAGATGGTATTCGGCAATGCGGGAGGGACCTCGGGAGCGGGGGTCGGTTTCACCCGTGACCCGGATTCCGGCGAAAAAAGACTCTACGTCGACTTCCTTTTCAACAGCCAGGGGGAAGATGTCGTGTCGGGGCGCACGAGCGGCTCCGACGCGCAGAAACTCTTTTCGGCAATGCCCGAGACCGA
The DNA here is from genome assembly GCA_903929485.1 of uncultured Desulfuromonadales bacterium. Lineage (GTDB taxonomy): Bacteria > Desulfobacterota > Desulfuromonadia > Geobacterales > CAIOGM01 > CAIOGM01. The sequence goes on along the minus strand of CAIYUY010000138.1, from coordinate 673 downwards.
ACAGGCATTACTGGACATTTGCGCCGCGCTGGAAAAAGAGTATGGCGACGCCCAGGAGTTTGAATTTTCCCTGCAGGACGGCGTCCTCTACCTGCTGCAAACACGAAACGCCAAGAGAACCCCTTGGGCGGCGTTGCGCATTGCCGTCGAGTTGGTCGGGGAGGGGCTGGTGGAAAAGAGCGAAGCCCTGACCCGTCTCAGCGACCTTGTCCTGGCCGATATCCGGCGCCTTCGTTTAGCCGGCGAGGAGCGCCCGCCGCTTTGCCAAGGTCAAGCGGCGGGTATCGGGGTGGCTTCCGGGCCCCTCGCACTGGATCCGGACGCCGTCAGAACCTTTTCCGGGCAAGGGAGGCCGGCGGTGCTGGTGCGCGAGGAGATGGCCACCGCCGATATTGCCGGGATCGCTCTTTCCGCCGGAGTCCTGACGGTTCGGGGCAATCGGACCTCCCACGCGGCGGTAGTGGCGCGGCAGATGGGCAAGGCATGCATTACCGGGTGCGCTCCACTTCGCATCGATGCATCGCGGCGGGTCGTCGAGTTCGGTGATCGGTCATTTGCCGAAGGGGAAACTGTCACTCTGGACTCCAACACGGGTCGTGTTTTCGCCGGTGAGGTGGTCGTTGTGATCGATTACCCGACGCCATGGCTCGCCGAAATAGAGTCGTGGCGCCGG
>CAIYUY010000137.1 GCA_903929485.1 uncultured Desulfuromonadales bacterium | reverse complement strand
CAGGCGCGGATGCTGGCCGAGTCGGCCAGCCAGGCCAAGAGCGCATTCCTGACCAACATGAGTCACGAAATTCGGACCCCCATGAACGCCATCATCGGTCTGGGGCAACTGGCTCTTCTCACCCAACTGAGCGCCAAGCAGCGAGACTATCTGGAGAAGATGGGCTCCTCCTCGGAATTGCTTTTGCATCTCATTAACGATCTCCTGGACTTCGCCAAGGTGGAGGCCGGTAAGCTGACCCTGGAGATCATCACCTTTTCCCTTAACACCTGTCTCTCCACCGTGCAGAATATCATCCGGGTCAAGGCCGCGGAAAAGGGTCTTGACCTCCGGATCAACATCTCACCGGAGGTTCCGAATCAGGTGACCGGCGATCCCTTCCGGCTGGAACAGATCCTCATAAACCTGCTGGGAAACTCCATTAAATTTACGGATCAGGGGAGTGTGACTCTGGACGTGACCGCCGCAGCCGGAAGGGATGGTGAACCGGTTCCGGTGACCTTCACCGTTTCCGATACGGGCATCGGCATGACCGAGAAGCAGATGGCGCGTCTGTTCCAACCCTTTACCCAGGGGGATGACTCCACCACCCGCCGCTATGGCGGCACCGGACTGGGGCTCAGCATCTGCCGGCGGCTGGTGACGCTGATGGGTGGTGAAATTCAGGTCGCCAGCGCATCGGGTTGCGGCGCCGTTTTCACGGTAACCATCCTTCTGGATAAGGTGAAACAGTCCATGGAGCAGGCGGTGATACAGCCGGATACGAATCTGGTCAAGGAGCTCTTGAAGGGATATCGGGTGCTGATTGTTGAGGATCACCCCATCAATCAGCAGGTGGCGCGGGAACTGCTGGAACATGCGGGGATGGTGGTCACCATCGCGGAAAACGGTAAAGACGCCACACTCCTGATGAGCGAGCCGGAAGCACTGTTTGATCTGGTGCTCATGGATATTCAGATGCCGGTGATGGACGGTTATGAAGCAACCCGGTTGATACGGGAGCGGTGGCCGGTGGGGCGCCTTCCCATTATCGCCATGACCGCCCATGCCGGTCAAGAGGAGTCGGAACGCTGTCTGCAAAGCGGTATGGATGGTCACTTGGCCAAACCGCTTTCGGGTGCAACCCTCTATGCTGCGATCATGAAGCGGCTCGCACCCCACTGCAATCAGGCGGCGGATCAGGCCGCGGTGGCGGAGGTTCACGAGGAAGAGCTGCTCCCCGCCATTGCCGGCTTCGATCTGAACGCCGGCGAGAAACGGTTACAGGGCAATCGTAACCTCTATGGCGCCCTCGCGCTTAATTTCTGTCAGGAAAACAGGGATAGTGCGGCAAAACTGCGGTCATTGCTGGAGCGTGGTGAGTATGGTCAGCTTCAGCGCCAGACCCATAGGCTCAAGGGAGTAGCCGGCAATCTGGAGGCCCGGCAAATCTATCTGCACGCCGGTCGGCTGGAGGCCGCGCTCAAGGATGGATGCCACTCAGCCGTCCCCCTCGCTCTGGCCGATCTTACACAGGCATTGGACGAGGCGCTTGCTTCAGAAAACCGGCTTATGGCGCTGTTTCCCACATGGCGCCCCGTTACAGGCGACCGGGAACCGGACAAGGCTCTCCTGGAACCGCTTTTTCGGGAACTGTCCGAATTGATCAGATTTAAACGTTGTCAGGCACTGAATGTCGGGGAACGGATTGTCGAACTGCTGCAGGAGACTCCCCTGGCCGAGGATTCAGCCACCATGGCCGCGGCCCTCGACAGATTTGACTTTAAAGCGGCCGCCGATCAGATGGAAGCAGTACAGACACGACTTTTTACCCCTTCTTCCACTCCCGCATCCGGTCCAGGCGGATAATATGCTGCTTCTCCTGCCTGATCCGCTCCTGATTCCAGGTCCAGACATGGTAGGACTCCAACGACAGGATGGTGATCCCGGCCGCCAGGACAGCATGAAAGTTGTCGTCCAGGGCATGGGCGACATGATAGAAGAGGTAAAAGACGACAAGATACCCAACATGAGGAAGGCCGGAGAAAGCGCCGTTCCCGGTGGTCATCCTTCCCAGAATCAGTATCAGCGCGGAAAAACTGTAGACGATAAGGAGACCGCTGATCATCTTCGGCGAGGGGGGGAGGCCCAAAAGCTGTCGGGCCGAGGGGGGGAAATCAGGAAGGTGACTGAACCATTGCTGAACGGCGAGGCTGACCCCCAGAAAAGCAACCAGATACCAGACCCCTCGCAGGGCGCGCCGCTGATACGCCCTGACACGCGCCGCCGCCTCCCGGCGCGCCTGTTCGTTTCCTTCCGGCGTCTCGGGAAGAGGGAGGTCATGGAACAATTTTGTCATCGCCTTGCCGCTCCGGGTTTTCATGGTCTGGAGATTTTACCTGAATTTTTCACCGACGACTCCGCAAGCTCCTTGAGTGTCCGACCAATGATCTCCAACTCGTCATTGAGTTCCGGCGGCTCCGAATCGCCCTGTCCGGCTGCAAGCTCCAGGGCATAGGAGGTCAGCCGCTGCAACGGCTGGAAGAGACTACGGCGAAGGAGAGCCGAAACGCCGACGACGGTGAGGAAGAGGACCATGACGCTGAAAAGCACCATCCGACTCCGGAGAGCAGCCAGACTCGCCTGAAGGTTTTTCTGGGAAAGGCCGATATCCAGGGTGCCCAGAACCTTTTGTGAAGCAGAGTGCAGATGGCAGGTCGCGGTAAAACAGTCCGACTCGTTGTAAATAGGGGCGGTGATGGCGAGAACTGTTTCACCCCGATCATTTTGATAACGGCGCGCCTGCTGCATGCTCCCCATGGTCGCCAGCGGTGTCGCACCGCCGTGGCAGATGATGCACCCTTCGCTGTTCCGATCAACCTGGCGATTGAGCTCTCCGGGACGGGAGGAAAACATGATGACCCCCCGCTTGTTAAAGATCCTGACCTGTTCCACATCCTGTTGAGAACCGACAGTTGTGACGATATTCTGCACCGTTGCCCGGTCGGACTTCAGCATGGCATACCGGGTGGAGCGAACAACGGTCTGAGCCAGGGCTGTTTCATGACGGACAGTGTCCTGAATCATATCCTGCTTGATCGCCTGATAGAGGAGCAGACAACAAACAACCACGAATCCGGTGACCGTAATGGTCACCGGAACGATGGCTCTGGCGCTCAATGACATTTCCATTTCAATCTCCTTCCTGATCTTCCTTAGTGACAGAAGTCGCAGCTTGCCGTCACCGGAAATGCCGCCTTGCCGTTATGGCAGACGCCGCACGATTTTCCCTGCTCCATGGCGGCCATCCCCACCGGTTTTCCCCGCTTGAGTGGATAGACTTTCGGATGGCAAACCTTGCAACCGTACGTGGCAAGATGGCTCTTGTGACTGAAACGGGCATCGGAGATACTCCTCACCGGAAAGGTCAGCTCCTTTACCGGATGGCACCGGGCGCAATCGGTCACGGCAAAGGCGGCCTTGCCGTCATGACAGACCCCGCAGGATTTCCCCTGCTCCATGGCGGCCATCCCCACGCGGCTGCTCTTAACGTAGCGATAGATCCTCGGGTGACACTGGTGGCAGGGGTGGCGACCGGCATGGGCCTTATGGGTAAAGGTAACGACTCCGGTCGCCCTGACCTTGAAGGAGATATCGCTCACCGTGTGACATCCGGCGCACTTCGCCACGCCGAAGGCCTTGACGCCGTCATGACAAGCGCCGCATGATTTTCCCTTTTCCATGGCAGCCATTCCAACCGGGCGGTTTTTGCCGGCAAGGAAGGTGGCAGGATGACAGGCTGTGCAAGGTTGACGGGCGGCATGCTCCCGGTGAGTGAACGCCACCGCCCCTGCCTCCTTCCCTCCCAGGACAATATTTTTCACCGGGTGGCACTTGATGCAGTCCGCCAGGGGAAAAGCGCTCTTCCCGTCATGGCAGGCGCCGCATGATTTACCCTGCTCCATGGCTGCCATGGTATGCCGAACCGGCTGCTTCATGTCAAAGATCTTGTCATGGCAGGCCTTGCAATCGTTTTTCTGTTTCCCCTTGGTGATATGGCTGTTATGGCTGAAGAGGACCGTCCCCAGCTCCTTCGTCCTGAAGGTCACATCCCTCAGATCAAGGGCCGGGGAGGGGGTAACACGACCTGCCGTCACTGCCGCCAGGATGAGGAGGACAAGGAGTCTCATGGTTTATCCTCCTCTTCCCACCCGGTCCACATGCTCTTGGTATGGGCGAAAGGAGTATGGCCAAGGGTTGCCAGATAAACATGAATGAAGAGAAACGCCGTGAAACAGCAGGCAATGAGGTAATGAAACCCATCCAGCAGTTTGAGCCCCCCCACGGCGATGATGACCTCGCGCAGCGGACCGATATTCATGATGAGAAACCCGGAGATGATGACCAGCGGCAGGAGGAGGAACATGATCATCAGGTAAGTCACCTTCTGCAGGGGGTTGAACTTGTTATCCGGGGTCGGCGTATGGGGGTTGGGCTTGCCGAAGAAATAGAAGAAAAAATAGAAGATCGCCTGCCGTAAAAGACCATGTTTCAGATCCTCCGCTGTGGGAACGTAGATTTTCAGCAGAGTTCCGGCAACGAAAATGTAATAGGCCATCCAGAGGAGATAGGAAATGGAGACCACTATTCCCGCGGTGTTATGGAGGCTGACGGCCGCCTTGTAGGCGCCGAAGATGTTCAGAAACTCCGGCCAGCGGATCTGGATCCCCGTGAGAGTCAGGGTGACGATCCCCAGGGCGTTGAGCCAGTGCCAGATCCGGATCGGGGTCGGATTGAGGTAGATTTTGTCATGCTGCGCCATGAGGGGTATCCTTTCTCTTTTTCCGGGTCAGAAACCTGAGCGTTCCGTGAAACAACGGCACCATCGCCCCACAGGCCACGATGGCAAGCCCGATGATGCTGAGCGTCGAACTCCGCGACGTCCCCATCATGTAAAAATCAGGGGTCCCGTAGAGGAGATCAAGAACCGCCCCCTTCTCCACCGGTATCCTGATGGATCGCCCGTCCTGGTCGGGTATCGCCAGATAACTGGTCTGGAGCGCCTTGGAGCCCGAAGCATGGCAGAAGGTGCAGTCCCACCGGTTTTTGAGAATCCGGTAGGTATGAGTGATCTTTTCCGGCATCATCATCCCCCAGAGGCGCATCCCCCTGGTGGCGGCGTTCCGGTGAAAAGTCCTGAGCTCTTCCAGGGAAACGACCCCGTCACCATCGGCGTCGATTACCCGGGAAACCGGTACCCCTGGCCGGACCAGCGCAGCCAGCTCATCATGAGTGGCCGGGGCATAGCCGTCCCGCGGTTTATCCCCATGGCGGGACTGAATGTAGAGGTTGATCACGTACTGCTGGGATCCGGTGTGGCAAGTGATGCAGGGGAGCGCGGTGATGTGAAGTTGCGCCTGGGGGAGCCAGTGTCCATGTTTTTTGATAATTCCGGCGTTATCGTGGCAACGGGCGCACTGGACGTTCATGTCGGCCCCCGACACCACCTCCGCGGGGCGGACGGTGTGGGGATTATGACAATCCGGACAGGCGGCCTTCTCCGCATGGATGCCGCCGAGATACTCCCGAACCACGGGAAGATGACACTCCTTGCAGGAGGCCCGTGATGGCCGGAGAGCATCCGCCGGATGCCGGGAGGTAACGGAATCATGGCAGGAGGAACAGCCGATACGGGAGTGAGTCGTGGCGGTGAATTTATGGGGATCGATATAAAGATACCCCTTGCCGCTGCTGATAACGCTCCGATTGCCGTGGCAGTGAAGACACCTCTCCCGAGGGGCCACTTCAGCCGAAATAAATCCGGCGGAGACCATTATCAACAGGACGGCAAAAATCGGGACAAGAACTCGTGAATAATGCACCCTTACCTCCTTCGATTCCCTGGCCGGCAGGAACATCCCGGACAGCGTCGCCGCGTAAATACCGGTTCTTTAGCGGCTCATAGCCGCGCCGTTCCCGCGCGGGCGCACTCCTCCCAGGTCATGGCGCTCCTCGTCAGGATACTGGGAATCAGCAAGCCAAGGACGATCATGGCGCAGAACTCCAAGAAAATCCAGAACAAAAGCCCGCTCTCCCCTTCAAAATTTTCTTCTCCGGTTCGATCTCATCAAAATTGGATATACCCTCAACCTGAAAGTGGTATAGAATGACCGGAATTTCACCATACCGGGGCAGGCAATGGAACGAGGCAGAATTCTGGTGATTGATGATGAGGCGGTGATCCGCGAAGGGGTTAAACGGATACTGGAACGGAGCGGCATGAATGTGGCCACCAGTTCCGGTGGCCGCGCCGCCCTGGCGTCCATGCAGGAAACGGACTTCGATCTGGTGGTCACCGACCTGAAGATGCCGGGGATGAACGGCATCGAGGTTCTCAAGGCTATCAAGGTGCTTCAGCCGGAGGTGCCGGTCATCATCATCACCGGCTATTCCACTGTGGACACTGCCGTTGAGGCGATGAAAAACGGCGCCTTTGATTATATCGCCAAGCCGTTCACCCCGGAGCAGCTCACCGAGAAGGTCGCCAAGGCCCTGGCGCAAAAAGAGGTTCTCACCGAGAATCTTCTCCTCAAAAAAGAGCTGAGGGAACATCACGGCTTCGACCTCTTCATCGGCGAAAGCAAGGAGATGCAGAAGATCTACCGGCGCATCCTTCAGGTCGCCCCCACTGACAGCACCGTACTCATTACCGGAGAAAGCGGCACCGGCAAGGAGGTGGTGGCCCGCGCCATCCATCGCAACAGCCACCGCCGGGACAATCCCTTTGTGACCGTGGACTGCACCTCCCTGGCGGAAAACCTCCTGGAGAGCGAGCTCTTCGGCCACATCAAGGGTTCCTTCACCGGCGCCATCCAAACCAAGACCGGCCTCTTCAAGGTTGCCGACGGCGGCACCCTCTTCCTGGATGAAGTAGCCAATATTTCCCTCACCACCCAGGCAAAACTCCTCCGGGTTCTCCAGGAGCGGGAGATCACCCCCATCGGCGGAACCCAGTCCGTAAAAATCGACATCCGCCTGGTTGCCGCCACCAACAAGAACCTCAGAATCCTGGTGGAAGAGGGGAAATTCCGGGAGGATCTGGTCTTCCGGCTGAACATCATCCCCATTGAGCTGCCGCCGCTGCGGGAACGGAAAGGGGACCTGCCGCTCCTCATCACCCACTTTCTCCAGAAGTTCGCCACATCAATGGGGAGGGAGTTGTATGGACTCTCCCCCGAGGCAAGGACATTTCTGGAAAACTACGCCTTTCCCGGCAATGTGCGGGAGCTGGAAAACGTCATTGAACGGGCGGTGGTCCTGGCGGAGGGAAACCTGATCCGGGTGGAGGAACTGGAACTGGGACACGCCTGTATCCTGAAGCAGCAGAGTCCGCCACCGGAAAACCTTGCGCCGGCGACTCTTGAGGAGTTGAAGGAGGCCAAGCGTCAGATCCGGGAGAAAGCGCTGGAGGAGGTGGAAAAGGCCTTCGTCATCGCGGCCCTGGAACGAAATCACGGCAACATCACCCGCGCCGCCGAGGAGACCGGGATGCTCCGCCCCAACTTTCAGGCGCTCATCAAGAAGCTGGGGATCTCGGGACGGGATTACGCCGATGGGTAACTCCTAAGCCATGGCCGGCAATACCATGGAAGCAATTGTACTCAAAGTCATGGACTACCGGGAAGCGGACGTCATCGCCACCCTCTTTACCCGGGAACAGGGGAAACTCCGGGGGATCGCCCTCAATGCCCGAAGAAGCAGAAAGCGATTCAGCGGCGCCCTGGATCTCTTTGCTCGGCTGACCGTTACCCTTTCCGTCCGGGAGGGGCTGTCCCGTTTGGAAGAAGCCTCCGTCATCTCCCTTGCCTCCCATATCCGGGAAGACATCACCAAGGTCGCCCTTGCCGGATACGCCTGCGAACTCACCGACCTCCTCCTCCCCGACGGCCTCCCCAACCTCCGCTACTACCGGCTCCTCCGCGCTTGGCTGGAAAGACTGGACAGTGCTCCCCCCTCCCCCATGGATCGCCGCTTCTACGAGATCAACACCCTGAACATCCTGGGGTACCGGCCGGAACTGGAACGATGCTCCGTCTGCGAAGGGCCCTTTGACGGCTCCAAGCCGCTCACCTTCCACCCCTCGGCCCATGCTCTCACCTGCCGCAACTGCGCCGGGGCCGGCACTGCGGTGGCGCCAACCGTGCCGCTTCTCCTGCGCGCCTCCCTTGCCACGAGTCGTTTCGGGACGATCACCTTTTCACCGGAGGAACTGGCGGACGCAGGTATCATTCTTGATAACCTGATCATCGCCCATGCGGGGAAGGAGCCGAAATCGCTCCGTTTCCTGCGTGAGATGGAGTAAACACCTCGTGTAGGTTGGGGTGAACGGCTGCATCGTGAACCCCAACATTTTCAACGGCGTTGCAATTAAACCTGTTGGGGTTCGTGCCTCACCCCAACCTACGACTTTTACCGATATTTATCGGATACTGCCCGAAGAGGCCGGGGAAAAATGGCTGGCTGACGGTCGCCTTGATGAAAGAATCTGTGAGGTACGCGACCCGTGGGCTTCATGATTGTCAATAATGACAACAGATACATCACACCAGCTACCGTAAAATTCTTGAGTAAGTGAACATGTGAACAGCGTCCCCCGCGTCCCCCTGCGTCCCAGCGTCCCCTGCGTCCCCGCGTCCCTCTCGTCCCCCTCCTAAAGTCCATAGTTACGACGGATGAAAAAAAAGGGGGAGCCGTTTGGCTCCCCCTTTTGACATCTTCGCGGCAGTTCTTTCTAAATCAGCAAGCGGTCAGCCGTTTCCGGGCATACCAGACCACGCCGAGACTGAGGCAGAGGAGGAGATAGGTGGAGGGCTCGGGGACCAAGTCGTGCACTGCTATGGCGCTGACTAAAGTACCATTATCAGCATGACCAGTATTCCAGGAATTCATGTTAACAGCATAATTGTTACCATTATTACCCGAAGGGCCATCTACACTGCTCGTCCAGT
>CAIYUY010000136.1 GCA_903929485.1 uncultured Desulfuromonadales bacterium | reverse complement strand
TTGCGGTTCCTTTGCGTCCTTTGCGTCTTTGCGGTAAAACTGTTTTTGTTTTTCGTCGTGTCAGTGAGTTATCTTACGAATCACGGTTCACTCGGGCTCTTTGGGGTGCATACCGCAATATCAAGCCGGACAGGGTACTAGTTCTTCCGTGCGAAATCTTCATAAGTGGAAATCACGAACTGACGATCGGCGGCATCCTTTTTATGACAGTCGAAACAGTTTTTCACCGGATCGATCCCACTGGGCTTGCCTTCGGGGCCGAAACCGGCAAAGAACCAGCCTCCGGTCTCTTTCCGCTCACTGTCGCGCTGCATCAGGACGATCATACTCTTCTTCCCCTCCACCTGCTTCCCAGCCTCGACCTTCAGGTTGTGGAAGACCACCACAAAGCGGCTCCCCTGAGGATAATCCCCCCCCCCCTTGTAGGCCTTCATTCCCTTCTTGTCCAGATAGATATAATGAACCCCATGGAAGAGGGACTTTTTATCTTCCACAATTTTTTGCCGGCTCTTCTCCCAAGACTCGTACCCCTTGGGCAATGAAACGGTCCCCACCGCCGGGACAGTAGCCGCAGTCGACAACATGACCGCACAAATCATACCTACGACAAGCTTTCTCATCTTAGCCCCTTAAAACTGTGAAGGGTGAAGGGTGAAGGGTGAAAAAGCCTTTGATCTTTTCACTATTCACTTTTCACGGTTTTCAGCATCTTAGCAGTCTCCGCCTCCGAAGCCCGGATATAAACCGAATCCAACTGCTCCGGCGCGCCCCCTTCTCCCCTGAGAAACGACTCGCGCGCCAGACTTATGCCGCAGGCGCCCCGTGGATAGTTGGCGGAGCAGGGAGCAAACAGCGCCAAATGTCCGCATGATGAGGCGATCAGCTCCCGGTAGGCCAGAGCACCGTCCCCCACAAAGATGGTCGGCTCCAGAATGCCGTCAAGAAGAGTCCGGGGAGGAAGAACCGATTCAGGACAGGTCGCCACGGGGAATGAATCGCAGCGAAAGGTGGCGGCATAGACCTCCTTCTTCCGAGCATCCATGAGGGCGCAGACCTGATGCCGGGCATAGGGAAGGTTGGCCGCCAGAAGCGCCAGGGAGGAAACCCCGACCACGGGTAATCCCGCTGCCAGCGCCATCCCCTTGACCGTGGCCATGCCGATACGTACGCCGGTGAAAGAACCTGGGCCACAGGCCACACCGATGCCGTCCAGGGCCGCCACGGTCAGGCCGGCTTCGGCAAGAATGCCCTCCATGACGGCAAGCAGTCGCGCCGACATGCGTCGCTCCAGAATCAGATTGGTCTCGGCCAGAACTTTTTCGCCGTCAGCCAGCGCCACTCCCGCCATTGCGCCGCAGGTGTCCACGAACAGGAGTCTCATTGCTATCCCTGCTTCAGAAAATAGCGAATCATATCGTTATAAAACGCCAACACCATAAGGCTGATAAGAAGCACCAATCCCAACTGCTGAGCCACCTCGCGAACCTTCATGCTCACGGGACGCCTGAAGATCATCTCCATGGCATAGAAGAGGAGATGCCCTCCATCCAGCACCGGAATGGGAAGGAGATTCAGGACTCCCAGATTAATGGACAAGAGAGCCATGAACGCCAGGAGACTCACCCCCCCCGCCGCCGCCTGCTCCCCCGCCATCTTGGCGATCATGATCGGTCCGCCGATGGAGTCCAGCGGAACCACCCGTTGCACCATCTTGGCCAGGGAGAGTATGGTCATCTCAATAAGCTTCACGGTCTGCTCCGTCCCCTTGACCACCGAATCCACGGGACCGAACTTTTCCTTGAACAGATCACGAGATGCGACGATGCCGATGGCCGGAGACGAAACCGACTCACCGAAGAGATTTTTGCTGACGCGGAGTTCCGGCGTAACGGAGAAAACAAGGTTTTTACCGCCCCGCTTTACCTGGAGGAGGAGAGGTTCCCCCTTGCCGCTGACGATCGTCTGATACAGGTCGCCCCAGCGAACCACTTCCTTGCCGTTGATCATCCCTACCACATCACCCGCCTGAAGCCCAGCCCTGGCGGCAGGCTTGTCCTTGAAGACCTCTCCGATCTTCGTGGTGGCCGACGGCACCCCCAGAAGATGGATAAGGATCATCACGAACCAGGCAAAGATGAGGTTGAAGAACGGGCCGGCAGCCACGATAAGAATCCGCTTGAAGGGATGTTTCCCCAGGAAGGTTCGCTGTTTGTCTTCCTCCGGGAGATCTTCTCCCGTATCAGTCTCTCCCAGCATCTTCACATAGCCGCCCAGGGGCAACGCCGACAGAAGATACTCGGTCTCCCCCCTGCGAAACCCGCAGACTTTCGGGCCAAAGCCCAAGGAGAACTTCTCAACCCCCACACCCAGCAGCTTGCAAAAAAGGAAATGTCCCAGTTCGTGAACGAAGACAAGGATACCGAGGACTACGACAGCAGACAGGACGCTGATCATCAAACATCTCCGTTTATTTTTTTAATGACGTCCACAGCTTTGCGCCGCCCCCAGCGGTCGGCAAGAAGAACATCTTCGATGGTAACCAGCGCAACCGCCTCATGGGCGGCCATGGTTTCCTCTATAACCCGTGGAATGGCGGTAAAACCAACCCGACCTTCCAGGAATGCCGCCACGACAACCTCGTTGGCGGCGTTCATGACCGCGGGCATGCTTGGACCGCACTCCAGAGCGTCATAGGCCAATTTCAAGCAGCGGAACTTCTCCATATCCGGCTTAAAAAAGGTCAACCCGGAAAAAAGCGTCAGATCCAAGGGAGTTACACCGGTGGCAACCCGTTCGGGATACGAAAGGGCGTAGGCGATGGGCGCTTTCATGTCCGGGGTTCCCAACTGGGCAATGACACAGCCGTCAATATATTCCACCATGGAATGAATAATACTCTGGGGGTGAATGTTGACATCGATTTTGGCCGCCGGGACATCAAACAGCCAACGCGCCTCAATAACTTCCAACCCCTTGTTCATCATGGTGGCCGAGTCGATGGTGATTTTTTTGCCCATGGTCCAGTTGGGATGATTAAGGGCATCGGCAATGGTGACGGTGGCCATCCGCGCCGATGACGTCTCCAGAAACGGCCCCCCCGAGGCGGTGAGGATAATCTTTTCGATATCCTCGCTCCGATGCCCTTCAATGGATTGGAAAACGGCGCTATGCTCGCTGTCCACCGGGTAGAGCGCCACCCCATGATCGCGCACCAGATCCATGATGATGGAACCGGCGCAGACCAGAGTCTCCTTGTTTGCCAAAGCCACATCCTTCCCGCTCTTGATGGCGGCGGCGGTGGGGACCAATCCCGCGGCTCCCACGATGGCCGCCACGACCATCCGGGCGTCAGTGGCGGTAGCCGCGGCAATGAGTCCCAAAACACCGTGCATGATTTCCGGCTTGGGTCCGGGTCCGGAAAGCATCCCGGAGAGCTTGAGCGCCAACTCCTCGTTCAGAACGGACACGACCCTGGGCCGGAACGTCTCTATCTGTCGGGCAAACAGGTCAAGATTAGCACCGGCGGTGAGCGCCTCAATGCGAAAACGATCCGGGTGGGCTGCAACCAACTCCAGGGTGCTGACACCGATGGAGCCGGTGGAACCGAGAATACTCAAGCTTTTCATGAAATACCTTTTAATGCAGCGTAATAGTAAAGCGCCGGCGCCGCGAAGAGGATGCTGTCCAGGCGATCAAGAATCCCGCCGTGACCGGGAATTATGGTTCCGGAATCTTTCACCCCGAAGCTCCGCTTGAGAAGCGACTCGAACAGATCCCCCATCTGGCCCAACGGGCCGATGACCAAAGCGGTCAGGAAACAGTCCGCCACGGTGAGTTCCGGAAAGAATGTCCCGCCGGCAACCAGGGCGCCCAACAGGGAACCTCCCAGACCGCCGAGGGCGCCTTCGACGCTCTTGTTGGGACTTACCAGCGGATAGAGTTTGCGCCGTCCCAGACTCCTCCCCACGTAATAAGCCCCCGTGTCACCGGACATGACCAGCAGAAGGAGGAGGAAGATCCATTGAATGCCGTGGGGAAGCTCCCGCATGAGGACGAGATGTCCCAGAAGAAGCGGCACGTAGAGAAACCCGGAGACGGTAAGGGCGAATTCGGTGGCCGACGTTTTGAGGTCGTTAACGCTGAAAAGGTAAAACAGGGCAATGGCCAGGGTGGCGGCAGTCAGGAACGCCGGAGCCTGAGCTCCGAAACCGTAGTAGAACAGCAAGGGGAGAAGCGCCCCGCAACCTGTCGGGAGCGAACATCCCCCGGATCTGCCGGGAAGCGCCATCCGGTAGAACTCATGGAGGCCGAGGGCGGAACAGATAACCATTAGTCCGGCAAAGAGCAGCGACGGCGCCTTGAGGATGAAGATGATGAGAAGCGGTAAGGCAATGACTGCTGTCAGGAGGCGCTTGATGTCAGATCCTCCCTTTCACCTGGTCACCGGTCTTGCCGAAACGTCTCTCCCGCGACTGATAATGAACCAGTGCCTTCATAAGTTCGTCACGGTCGAAGTCCGGCCAGTTTTTTTCGGTGAAATAGAGTTCAGTATAGGCAAGTTGCCACAGCAGAAAATTGCTGATCCGCATCTCACCGCTGGTCCTGATGAGGAAATCGGGGTCAGGCATATCGGCTGTGTCGAGAAAACGGGCGAACAAACCTTCATCGATATCCTGGGGAGCCAGGCGACCGGCGGCCACGTCATGAGCGATCCGTCGAACTGCCGCGGCGATCTCCTGCCGGGCGCCGTAGGAGAGCGCCAAGGTCAGGGTCATTCCGGTATTCCCCGCCGTAACCCGACTCGCCTCGTCCAGATGATGAAGTACGTCGGCGGGAAGTTCCGGTCGGTTACCAATCACCTGAAATCTGATGTTGTCATCCGCCATCCGTTTGGTTTCGGCGATGATGTAGTGCTTGAGCAGCAGCATGAGCGCCTTGACTTCCGTCTTGGGACGGAACCAATTCTCCGCCGAAAAAGCGAAGAGCGTCAGGTACCTGATACCGAGATTCGAGCACTCCTCCACGACCCTCTTAACCGTCTCCACGCCACGCTGGTGACCGATGATCCGCTGGAGCATCCGGGCCTTGGCCCATCGCCCATTACCGTCCATGATGACGGCCAGATGTGTCGGGACTTTACTGATCTTACCGTGCGGCATCATGACCCCGAAAAAATCCCCCGTAAGGGGCTATTAACGCTGGATTTAACCACAGCATGCCGAATTTCGCAAGAAAAAAAGGGGGAAAGACAGGAGGAGCTAGGGTCGAGAAAGCTCCCCTTCACGGGATTTCCTCCCCTTCATGGTTCCCACGGGGTATTCGCCATACGTCTCGAAGGGGAGGCACTTTCTCTCCGAAATTTCCTTGCCGTCGGCCACATTCAGCCAACTCTTCTGCATGCAGACCTTCATCCGACCGGTGGCCGTATCCAGCAGGATCAGCTCTTTCTTCGTCGCCGTTGTGTCATTAATCAAATCAGTGCCGGCATATTCCACGGGGAGCAACTGATAACGACCGACCTTGATAATCTCCATCCCGTCATTTCTCGGAGCGGACACCGACTTTATCTCCTTCCTCTGGCCGGCCGCCCTCCCCTCCTTCCTTTGCCCCCCCCCCTTCCTGATCTCCTTACCCGTCGCAAAATCGGCGCCCGCGCACAGGAGTAGCAGCATGGTTGCCATCACGATTCGCTGCATGAGCATAAATCTTCCTCCTCTTTTCCTTTTAAGGGATGTAACGCGCACAACACCTCAACCTCACCCTCCGGAAGTCACTCGCTTAAACAGACGTCGGCGCCGGCTCCATCCGTCACGTCCGTGTCGGCAACCTCTTCCTCCGTGGGGCTCTTCTTCTCCTGTTTACGCTGCAACTTTTCCTCGCTCTTTTTTTTCTTTTCCAGTTCCTTCTGCCGCTTCTGAAATGCAAAATTCGGTTTTGCCATGGTGTCCCTCTTTTTGGGTGTTGGAAACGACGCGATCCGAAACAGTTCTACAGTATATTCGGTTGCCCGGCTGATGTCATCCTTTTTCCTGAAAGCTCTTGGCTTTTCGTTGCTCCAAGGAGTAGCTTCGGCCAGTCGGCGTCCTTGTGATTTCTCTATTTTTGAGGTCATGGAATCTGTTCGACGGAAAAATATGTGGAATTTTTCCCATTCTTTCACTACTATGCGAAGCGTCCACAGTTGTCATCAAGGAGCCCATGCATACTTTCCTCTCTGATTTGATGAAATGGAACGTTTACATCATCCTCTGTTCCGACGACTCCCTGTATACGGGAATCACCACGAATATGGAAAGACGGTTGCGCCAACATGGCGATGGCAGCGGCGCCAAGTATTTCAGGGGACGGCAGCCGTTACGCGTGGTCTACCTGGAACAGGGGCACAGCCGCTCTTCAGCCGCCGGCAGGGAAGCCACTATCAAGGCAATGAGCCGGTATGATAAAATTAATCTGCTGAGCGCGACTATTACAACAGAGGAGGAGCAGTCAATGACGAAAGCCGACATAATCGCAAGGGTATCCGAAACAATGGATTGCACCAGGAACGAAGCCTACGACCTTGTGGAGGAGGTATTTGCCGTCATGAAAGATACCTTGGTATCCGGTGAGAACCTGAAGATTTCCGGCTTCGGGAACTTTGAAGTCAATCAAAAGCATGACCGCAAGGGACGTAACCCGCAGACCGGAGAGACGATGACCATCACTGCCCGCCGGGTGCTGACCTTCAAGCCAAGCCAGATACTGAAGCAGGGGATAAATAAAGACGGCTTGGGGGTTTAACCATGAAAAAGATTTTTTTTATGACCGCTGGAATCATCCTGGCCGCCACGCCGTTGTTGGCCGTTGAGCCGTCGTCACTGGCAAAGGCAACCGCCGCCGCGGGACGGTTGAACCTGGAGATGCGAAAGAGCCTGACGCTCTCCATCCTGAAGAGCGGGTTAGCAGGAAGTATTGATGTCTGCGCCAAGGATGCTCCCGCCATTATGGCCGATCAGGAAAAAAATTTCTCTCTTACCATGAAGCGTACCGCCCTCAGGGTGCGTAATCCGGAGAACAGCCCGGATGGGGTGGAAAAAGCCCTTCTGGAAAAACTGGACGGAATGTTGAAGAGTAGAGAGCCCCTTCCCCAGGAGGTCACGCTCTTCTCCACAACGGAGTCCGGCAAGGTGCGCACGCTGCGCTATTACAAACCGGTCATGATGCAGGGGGTCTGTGTGGGGTGCCACGGCGCACCGGACAAGATCCCCGCCGACGTGGTCAAGGCCCTCGGGGCGCGTTATCCCAAGGACAAGGGAGTCGGGTATAAGGAAGGGGAGCTGCGAGGAATCATCAGCCTCACCCTAAGAGAAAACATTCCCGAAAGTGAAGTCAAATGAGTCCAGGCGACTACCGGGAATTAAGCCGGCTTTTTGATGACTTTCTCCGACGTTATCCCACACGGGATGATCGGCTCCCCATGGAACAGGAGGAGCCGGTCATTCAGTTGCTGGCCAAAGCCATCGCCCAACGGACGAAGGAACTCTCCCAGGAAAACGAGACCCTGCGACAAACCAATGAAGAGCTGACGCGGGAGATTGAGCGGCGCGCGTTGGTGGAGGAGAAGCTGCGGGAAGGGGAGGCTTACTATCGGCTCTTCATCGAGAATGCGCCCGATGTGCTCTGGCGGTTGGACAGTGACTATCGTGTCACCTACATCAGCCCGTCGGACCAGCGATTGCGCGGTTACCGGGCTGACGAAGTGGTCGGGCGGCTTTGCCAGGAACTTTTCGACGAAGAAGGGGCCGCCACAATTAGAAACCTCGCCATGGAGAGACATGCGGCCGTACAGCGCGGCCAGCAGTTGGGGACCATGACCTTCGAAGCGCGGCACCGTTGCAAGGACGGAAGCCTGGTCTGGGCGGAAATAAACTCCACCGCTCTGTTTGACGGCCAGGGAAAGATTACGGGATATCAGGGGATCTCCCGGGAGTTTACCCAACGCAAACAGGCGGAGATTCTCCTGCAACAGGCAAAGATCGCCGCCGAAGAGGCCAGTAGAGCCAAGTCCGAGTTTCTCGCCTTGGTGAGCCATGAAATACGGACTCCCCTCAACTCCCTGGTAGGATTCAGCAGCATGGCCCGCGCCACGACCGATCCGGTAAAACTTGGCCAGTATCACGCCATTCTGGAACAGTCGTCACGCTCGCTCATGGATCTGGTGAACGATATCCTGGACATGAGCAAGATCGAGGCCGGGCGGATGGAGTTCGAGGCGATACCGTTCAATCTGAGGCAACTTCTCGTCGGTCTGGACAGTCACTATCGTCACCTTGCGGCTCAGAAGATGCTGGAACTGAGGATAGTCGTCCAGGAGGAAGTGCCGACCTGGGTGCTGGGGGATTCGGTTCGTCTGCGCCAGATTCTCGCCAACCTTCTGGGCAACGCCGTCAAGTTTACCGAAAGCGGCGAGATTAGCTGCACCATTGCCCTTCTTCCTCAAGGTGACCAGGGCGCCCCGCCTCTGATTCGCATCCAGGTGCGTGACACCGGCATCGGCATCCCGGAAAGCAAACAGTCGCGGTTATTCACCCCCTTTCAACAGCTGGATCCCGGGACCTCCCGCAAATACGGCGGTAGCGGGCTCGGCCTGGCCATCGTGCGAAGTCTGGTGGTGATGATGGGAGGGAATATTTCCGTGGAGAGCCGGGACGGTGAGGGGAGCTGCTTCACCGTCCAACTGCCGCTGCCGGAGAGCGAACCCCTGCCGGAAGAGTTACTCGTCCATCCGGTGCGGATTGCGTTGGGTATGATTCTGGTGGTGGAGGATAACCGGTTCAACCGGCTCCTGCTGGAGGATCTTCTCACCGGCTGGGGGCAACAGGTCACCTTGGCCGAAGATGGCCGACAGGGGCTGCAACTGGTGGATGAGCGACGGTTCGACTTGATTCTGCTGGACATCCGGATGCCGGGAATAGACGGCATTGAAGTAGCCCGTCGGATCAGGCGTCAGGAACAGGAACGTCGCCACTCCCCCGTCCCCATCATCGCCCTTACCGCCGACCTGGAGCCCGCCACCCGCGATGCCTGTCTCCGGGTAGGGATCAACGAGGTGCTGGGGAAGCCGATTATCCCCGATCAGTTGGCCCGGGCCATGGCCGCTCATTGCGGCAAGGGAGTGGAGACGCCGCCGAAACTGAACCCCCAGCTGAATTCGCAGGTCGTGAACGGGTTGGGAAGCGACCCTGATCGCGCCCAGCGCTACCGGCTCCTGCTGGGGCAGGACATTAGCGACGAGCTGCACTCCCTGCAAAGCGCGCTGGATGGCGTTGATCGTGAGGCCTTGGGCCGCGCCGCCCACACCTTGAAGGGGCTCTGCGGTCAATTGTCCCACCGAAAGCCGGTGGAACTGGCGGGCTGGCTGCAACAGAACGCCCCGTCCGCCCCCCTCCAGCGGTTGGGGATCGTGGTGGCGGAGTTACGAACTACCTGCCGCTTCACCATGACGAGGGAGGATAAATCATGAATCACGGCGCCCGAATATTGGTGGTTGACGACAAGCAGAGCTTTCTTTTCATGATCAAGGGATACCTGGAGGATGCGGGGTATCAGGTAACCGGCATGGACGGCGGAGCCGAAGCCCTGGCCGAGTTGGAGCGGGTTCCCTTTGACCTGGTGTTATCCGACATGGTCATGCCGGAGATGGACGGGGTGACTCTGCTCCGCCGGATCCGCAGCCGCTTTCCGCAGCTCCCCTTTGTGCTTATCACGGCCCACGGCAGCGTCGACGGCGCAGTGGCGGCAATGAAAGAGGGAGCGGATGACTACCTGCTGAAGCCGCTGAACTGGGAAGAGCTCCTCCTGGTGGTAAAACGGCTGCTGGCCCATTCCCAGTTGCGGGACAGTTACGACCGGATGCTTGACT
Organism: uncultured Desulfuromonadales bacterium; assembly: GCA_903929485.1. Taxonomy (GTDB): domain Bacteria; phylum Desulfobacterota; class Desulfuromonadia; order Geobacterales; family CAIOGM01; genus CAIOGM01. Next base: position 34,053 of record CAIYUY010000136.1, on the reverse strand, counting down.
CAGAACGGGAAAAATTCAGTTTTCAAAACATTATCAGCATCTCGCCGCTCATGGGAAGCACTCTGGCCGCCGCCCGGCAGGTGGCCGCTTCCCACCGCACCACCGTCGCCCTGTACGGCGAAAGCGGGGTGGGCAAAGAGGTTCTGGCCCGGGCCATCCATAACGCCTCGGGGCAGAACATGACCAGCTTTGTGGCGGTGAACTGCGCCGCCATACCGGAAACGTTGCTGGAAAGCGAGCTGTTCGGCCATGTGAAGGGGGCCTTCACCGGCGCCGACCGTGAACGCGACGGCAAGTGCAGTCGGGCGCGAGGCGGGACTCTGTTTCTGGACGAGATCGGCGACATGCCCCTTTCGCTCCAACCCAAGCTGTTGCGGCTCCTGGAAGAGCGACTCTATGAAAAGGTAGGCTCAGACCGTCAGGTTGCTACTGACTTCAGAATCATTGTCGCCACGCATCGCGACCTGGATGCATGCTGCGACCAGGGGAGCTTTCGTCGGGATCTGTACCACCGGTTGAACATTTTCCCTATCACCATTCCCCCCTTGCGCCGGCGCCGGGAGGATATACCGCAACTTTGCCGGCAGTTTCTGGAGTACTTCCGGCAGCACCAGGGGAAGCAGCTCCCCGGTCTCTCCCAGTCAGCCCTTGAGCTGATGATGACCCATGACTGGCCCGGCAATGTCCGGGAACTACGCAACCTGCTGGAATATGCCACCATCGTGACCACCGGTGACCTGATCCAACCGGAACACCTGCGGCTGCCACAGAGAGGAGCCGGCCACGAAGAGTTGGCCACGGACCGGATATCATTAAGTTTCGACTTCACGCCGGAAGAATTTTCACTGGACGCCGTCAACCACCGGGTAATGGAGTGGGCGCTGGACCGGTGCGATGACAATAAGTCATCCGCCGCGCGCCTGCTGAAAAGCTCCCGCAAGCTGTTCTACTGATTCCCTCTTGTTCGCTCCCCCGGCAAGAGAGTCGCGGCATTTATCTTGAGTTCTCCCGCGATTTCTCCTATAGTTTCTTTTTTGTCGCCACTTGAACTATCGTTCACTGGTCACACGGGGGTTTGCCCTGTCCCCCCTGTCATCTTATCTCTCTGGTGAAAGCTTTCATGATCGGTCAGGTCCGTAGATGTTCATAACGTTTGAAGGGATCGAAGGGTGCGGCAAGAGCACCCAGGTAAAGCTGCTGGGAGAGGAACTCCGCCTCCGGGGATACGGCGTGACCCTGACCCGTGAACCGGGGGGATGCCCCATTGCCGACAAAATTCGCGCCATCCTCCTGGATGCCGACAATACGGCCATGACCCCCTTGACGGAACTTCTCCTTTATGCCGCGGCTCGGAGCCAACACCTTCACGACAAGGTTCGTCCGGCGCTGGAATCAGGGGAGATCGTCATCTGTGACCGGTTTACCGACGCCACCCTGGCCTATCAAGGGGCCGGTCGCTCCCTGGATCAGGCCCTGATCAGGCAGTTAAACGATCTCGCCACATGCGGTCTCGCTCCAGACTTGACCATCCTCATGGACTGCCCGGTGGAGATCGGTCTGGAACGGGCCTTGAGCCGGATCGGCGCGACCCAGGGGGCGAAGGAGGAACGGTTCGAACTGGAGTCGCTGCAGTTCCACGAGGCGGTACGAAACGGCTATCTCCTCCTGGCCGGAAATGAGCCTAAGCGCTTCGCTCTGCAGGACGCCACGGGGCCGATCCCTCAAATTGCCGAACAGATCGCCGCCATCGTAACGGCCCGACTCGGGGCGCGCTGACCATGCCCTTTGACCTCATCCGCGGCCAGGAGCACGCCGTCGGCGTTCTCAAAAGATCTCTGGAGGCGAACCGGGTCGCCCATGCCTACCTCTTCCAGGGGATAAGCGGCTGCGGCAAAATGATGGCGGCGCTGTCTCTGGTGGAAGCCCTTTTCTGCGGAGTAAATCCCCCCTGCGGCTCCTGTCCCGCATGTCGAAAGCTGGCAACCCGGCAGCACCCTGACCTCCATCTCCTGGAGCCGGAAAAGGGGATCATCAAGATCGACCGGATCAGGGAACTCCAAAAAGAATTGTCCCTGCGCCCCGTGGAGGCGCCGAAAAAGGTCTGCATCGTCAGCCAAGCCGACCAGATGAACCAGGCGGCGGCTAATGCCTTCCTGAAAACCCTGGAAGAGCCCCCCGGCAACGCGCTGCTCATTCTCCTCAGCGACACCCCCACGGCGCTCCTGCCGACGATTCTCTCCCGCTGCCAAAGGCTCCGGTTCAACCCGCTCCCCTTGGAGATCGTGGTGGAACTCCTCTTGGCCCAGGGGATACCGACGGAGCAGGCGCGGAGCGCCGCGGCCCTCGCGGGAGGAAGCATGGCGAAGGGAATAGCCATACTCCAGGAAGGGTTCCTGGCTCGGCGCAAAGAGATCGTGGAACAGACCATCGGACTCACTCCCCGTGATTTTGCCCTCCTGACGACCACGGCCGAACGTCTGGGTCACGAGCGGGAACAGGCCCAGGAGGTGGTGGAGGTGCTGACTCTCTTTTACCGGGATGTCATGCTCTGCCGGCACGGCTCCACCCCCGCGGTTAATGCCGACCTGATGGTGATCGTTGCACGGACGGCAGGGTTACTCTCCACTCGCGGGATCATGGAGCGGTTGGAAGCGGTAATCGGCGCCGGACAGTCGCTCTTGAGAAACATCAACCCGCGGCTTACCCTGGAAGCGCTCTTCATGGCTCTGGCTGCGGGGAAATAGAGAATATAAGATATTATTGTCGTCTCCGGACGACCGGAGGTATACGTGGCGCGTGTCATAAGCATCCAATTCGGCTATGCCGGAAAACTCTACGACTTCACCTGTGGCGCCATGGAACTCCGCCGCGGCGATCAGGTCGTGGTGGAGACCGAAAAAGGACGGGGTATCGGCGCCGTAGTGAGAGAACCGCGGGAACTGTCCGGCACGGAGCTTCCTGAAGGGATCAAACAGGTTCTCCGCGGGGCGACGGAAGAAGATCTGCAAACGGCAGCCCGCAACAAGGTGCGAGAAAAAGACGCCCGCGCCTACTGCCTGAAAAAGATCATCGAACGCAATCTGGATATGAAGCTGATCCGGGTCGAATACCTCTTCGACGGCAGCAAGGCCATCTTCTTTTTCACCGCGGATGGCCGCATCGATTTCCGCGAACTGGTGAAGGACTTGGCCTACGCCTTCCATACCCGTATCGAGATGCGCCAGATCGGCGTCCGCGATGAGGCCAAGATGGTGGGAGGGATCGGCATCTGCGGCCGGGAACTCTGCTGCTCGTCGTTCCTGCGGGAATTCGAGCCGGTCTCGGTGAAAATGGCCAAGGAACAGAACCTGGCGCTGAACCCCACCAAGATTTCCGGCCAATGCGGCCGCCTCCTCTGCTGTCTCGGCTACGAATACGAGACCTACAGCGCCATCAAGAAAACCATGCCCAAATGCGGCCGTTACATCCAGTGTGGCGAGCAGTGCGGCGAGGTGGTGAAACAGAATGTCGTCACGGGAACCGTCACCATCCGGACAGAGGAACATCGCGAGGTCGTCATCAAGAGCGAGGAAATCCGCCCGGAACATATCATGGAGAAACCGAAAAAACCGTTTCCCAAAGAGCCCATGGAGGCTGCGCCCCCCCAGCGACCGGCCCGTGAGAACAAAGCCCCGCAGAAACCTCCCCAGCGCCGCACCGACCGCAAAGGCCCCGGACGAGGCCCCAAGGAAAAGCCATGAGCAGAGCATTCTACGTCGCTACTCCCATCTGTAAGGAAAAGCCATGAGCAGAACATTCTACGTTACCACTCCCATATATTATGTCAATGACGTCCCTCATATCGGTCATGCCTACACCACCGTAGCCGCCGATGTCCTGGCCCGTTACCGCCGACTCAAGGGAGACGATGTCTTTTTTCTCACCGGCACCGATGAGCACGGGCAGAAGGTGGAAAAGGTGGCCACCGCCGCCGGAGAGACCCCGCTGGAACTGGCCGACCGGGTCGTAACCCGCTTCCAGGCTCTTTGGGAAAAGCTGGGCATCTCCTACACCGATTTTATCAGGACGACTCAGGAACGGCATAAGCAGGGGGTTTCTCATCTGTTCGAAAAGGTACTGGCCCAAGGGGACATCTACCTGGGTGAGTATGAGGATTGGTACTGCACCCCGTGCGAGACCTTCTGGACGGAGACCCAACTCATCGACTACAAGTGTCCCGACTGTAACCGCCCCACGGAAAAACTGAAGGAGGAGTCGTATTTCTTCAGGATGAGCAAGTATCAGGAACAGCTTCTGGCTCACATCGAGGCGCATCCCGACTTCATTCAGCCCAAGTCCCGGCGCAACGAGATCGTCTCCTTCGTCAAGGAAGGGTTGCGTGACCTCTCCGTCTCCCGCACCTCCTTCAGGTGGGGGATACCGGTCCCCGGCAACCCCCGCCACATCGTCTACGTCTGGTTCGACGCCCTTGCCAACTATATCACGGGGCTTGGCTATCCCGATGAAAAGGGGGCTTTCGGCAACCACTGGCCGGCGGACGTCCATCTCATCGGCAAGGACATCCTCCGGTTCCACGCCGTCTATTGGCCGACTTTCCTCATGGCCGCCGGGATGGAACTCCCCAAGAAGGTCTTCGCCCATGGCTGGTGGACCGTGGAAGGACAAAAGATGAGCAAGAGCCTGCAAAACGTTGTGGAACCCAACATGCTCATCGACAAATACGGCGTGGACGCGGTTCGCTACTTCCTCCTCCGGGAAGTCCCCTTCGGACTGGACGGCGACTTTTCCCACACGGCCCTGGTCCACCGGATCAATTCCGACTTGGCCAACGACCTGGGAAATCTCCTCTCCCGCTCCACCGCCATGCTCTCCAAATACTTCGGCGGCGTGGTGCGGGAACCGGAAACACTGACGGACAGGGACTGCGCCTACAAGGAGGCAACGGAAGAGATGGTACGCCAGGTGGATCGTCACCTGGGGGATCTGGCCTTCAGCAAGGCGCTTCAGTCCATCTGGGAAACCATCTCCGCGGGGAATAAATACATCGATGAGATGGCGCCCTGGACCCTGGCCAAGGACCCTGACCAGAAAGGGCGACTGGGGACCATCATGTACTGCATCCTGGAGTCCCAGCGGATCGTACACTCCCTCTTGGCCGCTTTCCTCCCTTCCACCTCGGAAAAGGCGCTTGCCTGTCTCGGCGTTCCCAACTCCACCGGAGAGGAGACCTTTGTCTGGGGCGGCTTGGCGGCTGGAACCACAGTGCGCAAGGCGGAACCGCTCTTCCCCCGCATCGAGGAGAAGGAGGAGAACTAAACACCATGATGACGCCTTGTCCCATCTGCAAAAAAAGTGTCCACTGGGAGGAAAACCCAACCCGTCCCTTCTGTTCCGAACGGTGCCGTATTCGTGATCTGGGCGCCTGGGTAGCTGAAGAGTACCGGATTCCCGCGGAACTGTTCCACCTGGAAGAGGCCACCCCCGACGAAGAAAAAGCCTAGGAGTTCCCCATGTCCGACATCCGTCTCCGCTTTGCCCCCAGCCCCACCGGCTACCTTCATGTGGGGGGCGCCCGCACCGCTCTCTTCAACTGGCTATTGGCCCACAAGTTGGGTGGAACCTTCATCCTCCGGATCGAGGATACCGACGTGGCTCGCTCCACGGAAGAATCGGTGAACGCCATACTGGAGGGGATGCAGTGGCTGGGACTGGAATGGGACGAAGGCCCTTTCTTCCAATCCGACCTCTTCCCGGTCTACCGGGAGTATGTCCAAAAATTGCTTGAGGAAGGGAAGGCCTACCGCTGCTACTGCACCGCCGAGGAGTTGGAAAAAAAACGGGAACTGGCCATGGCCCAGGGGGGGAAACCCAAGTATGATGGGACATGCCGGGATTTGAGCGAAGAGATACCAGGGAAACCCTACGTGATCCGCTTCCGGGCGCCCGCGGTGGGAGTCACCGCCTTCGACGACTTGGTCAAGGGGCAGATTTCCTTCAACAACGAGGAACTGGACGACCTGATCATCCAGCGAAGCGACGGCACCCCCATCTACAACTTCACCGTGGTCATTGACGACGCCACCATGAAGGTCTCCACCGTCATCCGGGGGGATGATCATCTCAGCAACACCCCCCGCCAGATTCTCCTCTACGAGGCCCTGGGCTTCCCGGTCCCCCGGTTTGCCCACGTCCCCATGATCCTGGGGAGTGACAAGGCCCGGCTCTCCAAGCGGCACGGCGCCACCAGCGTCATGGCCTATCGGGACATGGGGTATCTTCCCGAAGCAATGATCAACTACCTGGTTCGGCTAGGGTGGAGTCACGGCGACGATGAGATCTTCAGCCGCGAAGAGCTGGTGGATAAATTCACCCTGGAGGGGATCGGCAAATCCGCCGGAGTCTTCAATCCGGACAAGCTCCTCTGGCTCAACGCCCACTACATCAAGAACGGCGACCCGGCCCGACTGGCGCAACTGCTCCTCCCCTTCCTCCGTGAACGGGGGGTGGAGCCGGCGGCGAACGCTCCCGATCTGGATGGAGTCATCATCACCCTTCAGGAACGAGCCAGAACAATGTTGGAACTGGCCGATGGCGCCCTCTTTTACTACCAAAGCGAAGTGGTTTACGACGAGCAGGCGGCGGCGAAGCAGCTGACAGCAGCTCAGCTCCCCAATCTCGTCTCTTTTGCCAAGCAGCTTGCGACGGGAGGCGACATGACCCCGGCAGGTATCGAGATCCTCTTCAAGGAGTTCTGTGTCACCCAGGGGATCAAGATGGGGCAGATCGGCCCCTCGGTGCGGGTAGCTCTCTGCGGTGTAACGACTTCTCCCGCCATCTACGATGTCATCGCCGTACTGGGTAAAGACGAGACAATCAGGCGTCTGGAACGCGCCATCGACTTCATCACGGCCCGAGCTTGAGATGGTGTATACCGACTAGAGCAACAGCATCTTAAGGTTTTTCTCTTTCACCTGTGAAACAGGCAACGTTCTTGCAAGAAATATCGGCAGGGGCTGTCACGGGAGAAGGAGCTTGGGTTATGACGTCAGAGAAAGAACCACCCATAAGAGTACTCTTTGTGGACGATGAGCAAGAGGTTCTTCAAGCGCTCTCGCGTCTGCTGCGGGATGAAGATTACGAGGTGCTTACCGCGGCGTCAGGCGAGGAAGGACTGGAAATACTAAATAATACCGGCAACATAGGGGTCATCGTCTCCGACCAGACCATGCCGGTCATGAACGGTATTGAATTTTTGAAGAGGGCATGGGAGCTCTCTCCGGACTCACTCCGGATAATGCTCACCGGTCAGGAGGGGCTGGACCTGGAACATGAGGCGCTCTACAAGGCAGGCGCCTTTCGCTTCATTTCCAAGCCGGGAAAGAACGAAGAGCTCATAAAGACACTGCGTGATGCGGTGGCAACCTACATGCTGATCCGGGAAAACCGTCGTATGACTATCCGCCTTGCTCCCAAAACCAGCGAAAAAGCGGACAGACACCGGGAAAAGACGTTACGCGCAACAACCTGACCCCCTCTCCACCCGCCAGCACCTTAAATATCTCAAATACCCGGTGCTACAGGCCGTTGGGCGCAGCAAGCCGCGCCCCTACGAACCTGTTCATACATCCTCGTACTCCACCACTTCCCCCGTATAGGTCGTAATCATGAGAGTCCTTCCCTCCCGCTTCACCGATTCCGGCAGGATGGGGATCTTCCCCTTGCCGCCGGGGAGATCAATGACGTAGTAGGGGATCGCCATTCCCGAGGTATGACCACGCAGCGCCGCCATAATCCGAACGCCGCATGCCACGGAAGTGCGAAAGTGACCGGTCCCCCGCACCAGATCCATCTGGTGGAGATAGTACGGACGGACCCGGATGGCCAGGAGCCGCTGCATGAGGGTGGTCATGACCGCCGGGTCATCGTTCACCCCTTTGAGAAGCACACTCTGGTTCCCCAGGGGGATGCCGGCATCGGCCAGTCGGCTACACGCCGCAGCCGACTGAGGAGTGATCTCCAGGGGGTGGTTGAAGTGGGTATTAAGGTAGAGAGGATGGTACTTTTTCAGGATAGCGCAGAGTCCGGGGGTGATCCGCTCCGGCAAGACCACCGGCGCCCGGCTCCCGACCCGGATTATCTCCAGATGGGGGATGACGCGCAAGGAGGCCAGAATTTCATCCAATTCCGCATCGGGAAGCATGAGGGGGTCCCCCCCCGAGAGGATGACGTCGCGGATCTCCGGATGAGCAGCGATATACTCCAGGGCCGCCTGGCGGGAGTCCCGGGGCTCCGGGAGGAGCTGCCCCAACCGCCGCTTGCGCATGCAGAAACGGCAGAAGACGGCGCACTCCTTGGAGACCAGCCAGACGACCCGATCCGGGTAACGGTGGATGAGTCCCGGAACCGGTGAAAGCCGCTCCTCATCCAGGGGATCGGGGAGCTGATCGTCCTCCAGTTCCAACGTGTCGGGGACGCACTGGCGCCAGATGGGGTCGCCCGGCTCTTGAATAAGAGAAAGATAGTGGGGAGAGATCCGCACCGGATACCGGTCCGCCACCGCCGCCAGAGGAGCGGGGTCGATGCCGAAACGGGAAACCAGAGGATCAAGAGCGGAATGTACGATTTTCAAGTCTCCATACCGGCCAATTCCCGAAGGTTGCGGCGGAAATAACAAAAACTGGGGGATTTGTTAGATTCAACATCCATTAGTGGGGCTATTCGCTCGGACCATTTCGATTTCTCGGCCCCGACCATTTGCCAGCCAAGGGATGACAGGGTTTGGAACCCTCCAGGGTACACCGCATTAGCCAGTAATTCCCAAGTACCACAGATCGAATCATTCACATACGAATTGAACTGTGCCTCCTTGACTTTGGGATAAGCTCCCATGATTGCAGGAATATCGCCAAGAAACCATGCCTCTCCCTCTTCTATGGCAATACAGAAGCGCGTTTCAGGCTTTGGCTTACAGGCATCAAGAAGATTAACGAGCTCAGTTCGGAAAGCCTTGAGACATTTATCGTCAAGATCGCATACCAGGATAACAGCAGCTGAATAATTTTTCGGATACGTTGCAAAGGTTTTCCCATATCCCTGAAGAACTCTTGGAAGTTGATCAAGAAGTATTCTTTTACGTGGGTCCGAACTGCCTCTCAAATCCTTGGGCAACCGTCCGATTCCCTTATACGATTTAACCTCAAACGTATGAAGTCCACCGATTATTTTGGGGATAAGAATATCAAGAGCTTTCTTCCCTGATTGATCTTCTACGAGTACCACGAAATGCATTGTTTACCTCGCATCCAGATAATCGCTATACCAAAGTCCGCCCAAAGGGAGCCCCTCAGCTACCATATTTAAGACAAAGGGATCATCGCTGGCGCGCCTTATGGAGGAAAAACCATCTTTTCCCTTTTCCAGAACCCAGACTTCATTGGGTTCGAGTGCGTCCACAAAATAAGGCTGGTGCGTCGTGATAAAAACTTGCGCGCCACCTTTGCGACCGGTAGCATGTTCCCGAAACTCTATAGCCAGAGTTTCAAGAAGCTTATGATAAAGACCATTTTCAGGTTCTTCTATGCAGATGAACGGCGGCGGCGCCGGGTCTTCAAGGAGAAGCAGATAGGCGAACACCTTCAAGGTTCCATCCGACATCTGCTGTGCATAAAATGGGTCGGTAAAACCTTTATCGTTAAACCTCAGCAAAAGCCTCCCATCTTGAGTTTTTTCCGTATCTATTTTATCTATTCCCGGTATTTTCCCGGCGATACGATCCAAGATGGAGCGAAACCTTTTAGGGTGCTCTCGTTCTATGAACTGAACGACATTTCCCAGATTATCACCATGAATATTCAGATGTTTTTGCGGACCGGCAAGTGGCATGCTTCGGGCCGCATCCGGCGTAAAGTAGCTAAGATACCACCCTTCAATAAACTTACGGAATGCGGAAACCCGAGGATGCTGTTTGAGAGAACCAAGAGTTGCAATTCCCAGTTTACGTTTGTCATCAAGCTCGACAACTTCAGTCTCCCTGCTTTCTTCAACGTCTTCACCTTTCAGAAGTGTCTCAATAAGACTCAGCAAATCAAAATCGCCTTTAGCCTCATCAATCTGCCTCCCTTCTCGTTCCCCCTTCCAGACAACACCTTTTCCCTCATTCAAAATAAGAAAAGAAAACGGGCGCCCTTTTTCCTGTCCTTTGCGTCTTTGCCGTAAACGTTCTTTTTGCACATAGGGACGACCCGTGGCATCCACATCAATCGTCAATTCATAGGTTATCGGTCGGGCATTACCATCTTCTTTGTAATATATTTCGAACTCAATGGGGCCTTCTTCCCCCTGTGACCGAATTTTTTGCAGGCCACCTCTTCCGCGTGAATCACAAGCCTCTTCTACGCCTGTTTTCAAGCAATCGGCGAGGAAACCGAACGCGTCGAATAAGGTGCTCTTACCCACACCATTTTTCCCAATGACGGCGGTCATGGGTGTCAAGGGTTCGGACTTCTGCATATTCCAGAGCTTGCCTAGAGTAATATCCTTGAGAGACCGATAATTCTTGATGCGCAGACCTTCTATCTTTGCCATAGTTCCTCCATCCGGTTCACACTACAACGCTTGCTTCCCCAACTCCACCATCAGCCCCGAAACCCATCCTTCATACTTCCCGCAACGAACCTGGTCGAAGAATCCCGTATAATCCTCCGGTGACAGAAAGTAGAAGTGATACCGCCACGGCTCCCCCGCTTCCGACAGAACCTCATACTGGAGTAAGGAGCTTTGCCTCAAATCGTGCAAAACTCGGTGATCGGCGCATTTTTTTTAAATCAGTTGCTCCGGCGCCAAGTATTTTGATCGCATGAATTCGATCGTCATAGCGCCATCCTCGCGCACTTTTGAAGTGATTCATCATCACTGACTTGGGGTTTGGCTCTCGATCCGGCTTGCTGGTTCGCTTCACCGAATACGCATGGGCATCAGTGGAAAGGTACAAGGCAATTTTCGTTTCATCCGCCAACAACCAACTTTCAAGTTCCTGTTCGACACAAACCGGAAATACCGGTTTATCCGCCACACCAGCCTTGGTTATGGCGTCCGAGAGATTGTCGCCCCAGACGAGCAGATTGCGCCAACCGTCGGCATGGGGACGATCTTCTGCAAAACGGCGGACAAGTTGCCACGGCGCCGCCGGTGTCTCGGCCAACGGCTGCTCCCGTTTCATCTTCCCGGCATACTCCAGCCGGTACTCCTTTCCAATCTCCACACTCTGAGAACCACCGGGAAACAGTTTTCCCCGCCAATGCGACGGTATAGCTTCGCCTGCTTGCAGGAGGCGGATAAGTTCGGTTCGGTCTTGTTCGGTTAACATATTTTCCTTTTTTCGTTCCCAAGCTCCAGCTTGGGAACAAGGGCAATATTGGTCCACCATTACTCTTGATGCTCTCGCAAATTCTGTCATTGCGAGCGAAGCGAAGCAATCCGGTAACACGCTAACAAACTAAAACTACTGAGATTGCTTCGTCGCTTCGCTCCTCGCAACGACATCTTGAGAGAGAATTTGCGAAGGCATCACTCTTGGATCGGGAGACAGAGGGACTTGTTCCAGTGTCAACGGGGAATATTCTTCCTCACCATCACAGACAAAAAGCCGCCGACAGCAAGATGCTGACCAGGACGGCTCTTTCAGGCTATCAATTTCTATACAACTGCTCCCTCAAGCATTCCTCCATAAAACATTAAAATTAACAATACCTACAACACCCTTCCGCGACCAGTGCCAACGGGAAAGGATTTGATGCGTGAAGAGTCAAAGTTCATGACAAATTAGTTCATGCGGCAGATTGTGTCCTCTTTAACTTGGAAGCCGGCCTCACCACTATTAACATGGTATCAATAAGAGCACGGAGAATTTCATTTACGGAATCCGGAGTCTCAAAAACTTCAGCAACCTCGGGATAAAGAACCACGACCACGATGATCTTCGGCCTTCCCTGCAAAACGGTTAGGCTTTGACTTCGTGTAGTCGAAGCGGTACTCATCCCGAAGTACGTCGCCTGCTTCTAAAACATTACTAGTGACGCTGGTTTTCTTTATAGTCATCTAAATTACGCCTTAAACATTATCATATTTAAGGCCTTCACAAAAAGTCCAATGCACCCTTCGACAAGCACTTTTTTACAACTTAGGTGATTCGCGGCAAAGACTATACCCTGACAATTCCAAAAGATGTCATTTTGAGCGATAGCGAAGAATCTGCTTCTGTTTAAAAAGCAGATCCTTCGCGTAGCTCAGGATGACAGACGATTGGTATGTTTTTTGTCGCAAATCACCTTATGTATTGTATTAGGTATTGTATTAGCAAGGTGAGAATGCGAGGTCTTCTGGGAACATCCACACCCCAACTGCTCTCTGTTACTCTTCGTTGCTATGCTGCTCTTATTTCCTTCAGCAATTCAGGATGCCGGTCCAGGAGACGAAAAAGATTCACTACCGCCGGAAGCGGCCTGGCTTCTCCCCTTTCATAGCGCGAGAACGCATTATGACCGCCGCCGGTAATCACCGAGGCATCCCTCTGAGTCAACTTCAACTTCTTGCGGATGCGCCCCAGTTCCGCCGCCTCTTCCCGATCAACGGACACCATAAAAACATCGAGAACCTTTTCATTTGCTTCGGCCTCGGAGCCGCTCACCACCCCTTCTCCGCAACGATCACACCAAGCGCCCGTCTGCTCGTAAGTCAGAGTTCTATTGCGATATGCAAAATCAACCTGCTTCGATCCATGAATCAACGTCCCGTCAAAACATTCAGGACATGTTTTCCCCTGCCATTGCTCACTCATTTTCCCTCTCCTTGAAAGAAATGACAAAGTACTCGTCATGCCGTTGAAATTTGAGGTACAGCAGCCGCCCATTATGCTCCCCATGGTACACGTCTTGCCAGACACGACTGTCAGCATGGGTAGTCATTGACTTGTAAAAGTTTCCAGCCGAAAGACTCTGAATGACCCGCCATGCATCCTCAAGACTCATACCGGCGCGCTTGATTCCATGCCTCGCCGTCAGTGTCAGGTACATGAAGTTGACATTACTCATAGCAGATTGAATTGCTTTCAAGTCGTAATGCTGACGTCGCTTTTCCATGCTCAAGATAACCCTTTAAGGGTAATCTGGCAACCAGCTTTATTTTTCAACAAGAGAGACACCGGTTTTACTTGTCCTTCATAAAGTCTTGACAGATTGCGCCAATCGCCGGCATGGGGACGATCATCTGCAAAACGGCGAAAATGGCAACTGAGGCTTTACAGTACGTGGATCACTCCACGCTCACTGTCCAGCCGATTCACACCTTCAGCGCCCCGATCAACTCCCTTACATCGCTGATCCCCTCACGCACCAGATACTCTTCCATCTCCCGGACGATCCTCCCTGCGGCGCCGGGGTCCAGAAAACTGGCGGTCCCCACCTGAACGGCGGTGGCTCCCGCAAGAAGAAACTCCAGGGCGTCGGTGGCGGTCATGATCCCGCCGATGCCGATGATCGGCACATTTACGGCCTTGGCAACCTGCCAGACCATCCGGAGCGCTATGGGTTTGATGGCCGGACCGGAAAGCCCGCCGGTGATATTGGCCAGAACCGGGCGCTTGGTTTTCAGGTCGATGGCCATGGCGGTTATCGTGTTGATGAGGGAAAGAGCGTCGGCTCCGGCCGCCACACAGGCTTGAGCCATGGCCACGATATCAGTGACGTTGGGGGAGAGCTTGACGATCACCGTCTTGCCGGTCCGCTCCCTCACCGCCGCCACCACCGCCGCAGCCGCAGCCGGGTCGGTGCCGAAGACGATCCCCCCCTGCTTCACATTGGGGCAGGAGATGTTCACCTCCATCCCCGCCACCTCGGGAATGGCATCCAAACGTCCCGCCAGTTCGGCATACTCATCCACCGTGGTCCCGAAGAAGTTGGCAATCACCTTCGTCTCCAGAGTCCGGTAAAAGGGGATCTTTTTTTCAATAAACTCTTCGATCCCCACATTCTGGAGGCCGATGGCGTTGAGCATCCCGCCGCATGTCTCCACTATCCGTGGGGTCGGGTTGCCGGCGCGAGGTTTCAGCGACAGCCCCTTGGTGATGATCCCCCCCAAGCTGTTCAGATCCAGGTAATCGGCGAACTCCGGACCGTAGCCGAAGGTGCCGGAGGCGGTCATGACCGGATTTTTCAGCTGGATGCCGCCTATATTCACGGTAAGATTCGGTTTCATGGCTGCCCCCCCTCCCCTTTCTCCCAGAGAAGGTCGCACTGATCAAAGACCGGCCCCTCCTTGCAGACACAGCGGTAATCGGGATGATCGTCCCGATGCTCCTTCCCCTTGACAACACACCCCAGACAGGCCCCCATGCCGCAGGCCATGTACGCCTCCAGCGAAACTTGACAGGGAACATTGTGGCGACGGGCGATCTCCGCCGTGGCCTGAAGCATGGGCATGGGGCCACAGGCATAGAGAGTGGCATCCTTGGCCGAGACCAAGTGCTTTTCCAGAACCTGAGTTACGAAACCCCTGTCACCCAGAGATCCGTCATCAGTGGCCACATAGGTTTCCACCCCCAACCGCTCGAACTCAGTGATGCAGAGAATATCCTCCCGGCTCCGCCCCCCGGCAAAGAGCCGAACCCGGGAACTCCCCACCAGCTCCTTGGCCAGGAAATAGAGAGGGGCCAGACCGATACCGCCACCCACGAGGATCTTCTCCCCCGCCGGATCGCCGGGGGTGAACCCCCGCCCCAGCGGCCCCAGAATATCCAGACGATCCCCGTCATGAAGAGCGGCCAGCATGGCGGTCCCCTTCCCCACTACCTTGTACAGGATCTCCAGAAACGTCTGGGAGCCGCAGTCGGTGTACCGGGTAACAAAGGCGCCGGTGTCAAAGATACCGAAGGGACGCCGCAGGAGCGGATCAGCCCCTTCGGTGACCTTGATCATGAGAAACTGCCCCGGCCGGGAATCGGCAAAGAGGGGAGGCGCGGTCATCCGCATCCGCCAGTAACCGGAGGAGAGTTCAACATTGAAAATAACGAGAGACTTAAACTGCATGGGAGACTCCGTTGAAAATAAAGTCCATGAGGAGGGCGTCCTCACCGTTTTCATAATACCGCTTGCGGCAACCACTCTCCCGGAAACCGAAGGAATGATAAAGGGAGATGGCCGTCTGATTGGAGACACGAACCTCCAGATAAATCCGGACAGCCCCCCGCTCCCGAAAAAGTGTCAGTGCCGACTCCACCAGAAGCCTCCCAATCCCTTGTCCCCGGAACTCCCCGCTCACCGCCACATCCAGGATTTCCCCTTCGTCAAGGAGGAGCCTGGGACAGAGATAACCGGCGACAACGCCAGGGGAGGTAACCGCTACGTAGGGGAAGGCATGGGGAGAGTTCAGCTCACCTCGAAAATGCTCCAGGGTCCAGGGATGAGAAAACGACTGATTCTCGATGCCAACCACCTGTTCCAGATCCGCCGACGTCATGGGGCGAAGGGAAACCGGGGACCGGGGACCGGGGACCGGGGAATCAGGGACCGGGGACCTTGAACCTTTCATCTCGGAATGAGTGCTTCCCGGTCAGTCAACCCGTCAAGGGCCGCGACAATGAGCTTGGCCGCCTGTTCCAGATCAGAAAGGGAGACAACCTCCACCGGTGAGTGCATGTAGCGCAAGGGGAGGTTGACCAGGGCCGTGGCCACGCCGGAGCGGGAAACCTGCATGGCGTTGGCGTCGGTGCCGCTGGCCCGGGGAAGACTGATGAGCTGGATCGGAATTTCCTCCTTCCCTGCCGTGGCGATAAGATGCTCAAAAAGGAACGGATTGATATTGACCCCCCTGGGAATCACCGGCCCCTTGCCCAAACAGATCTCACCATTCAACTTCTTGTCCACGTCCGGCTGATCGGAACTGAAGAAGACCTCCACACAGATCCCCACATCCGGGTCCACGGAGTACGAACTGGTCTTCCCCCCCCTGAGTCCCACCTCCTCCTGCACCGAGGAGACCCCATACAGATCCACTGTCGGTTTTTCACCGGAGTTGGCCACCAACCGCATCACCTCGGCCACCACGAAGCAGCCGGCCTTGTCGTCAAGACCACGGGATGAGACCCGGTCCCCCTGAAGCGGCGTCAATTCCGCGGCAAAGGTAATGGGATCACCCACCCGAATCAATCCTTCCGCCTCCTTCCGGTCGGCGGCGCCGATGTCTATATACTGGTTATCCAGTTTGATGACGCTGTCCCGATCCTTGGCCTCCAGGAGGTGAATCGGTTTGCGGCCAATGACCCCGATGATCGCTTTTCCGGCGCCATGGATGACCACCCGCTGGCCGATGGTGACATGGGGGTCTACTCCTCCCACGGCCCCAAACCAAATATAACCGTTGTCATCCATATACTTGACCTGAAAACCGATCTCGTCGCAATGGGCAACGAGCATAACCTTGAGCCGGTCTTCTCCCTGGCCGGGGATGAAGCTAATCACGTTCCCCATGATATCGGTGCTTACTTCCGCAAACTCCCCCACATAGTCGCGAAAAACCCGTTGGGCAGGCTGTTCATGTCCGGACGGGCTGGGGGCTGCCACTAATTTTTTCAGAAATTCAAAGGATTCCGTGCGCATAACACCTCGGGTAAAGGTAAAATTTTTTCACATCGGGTACTTCCCCATCTCCTTGGGGTCGAGCTTCTCCAGGAGGTCGACCAACGACGACGCTCCGCCACTCGGCGCTCGATCGGAGACCCCCGTGGGAAGGGTGAGCCGTTCCAGAAGCACGGTGGAGACCATGACCGGCAAGGTATACCGGAGCGCCATGAGGATCGCCTCGCGGGTGGAGAGTGGCATTACTTTTTCGCCATCAGGGCTGGAGAGATGCAAGGTAGCGCGGTAACCGCCATCATCCTGCTCATCAAGGTAAAGCCGGTCAGGGGTCAGGGCGAGGTTACGCAGAACAGCCTGCACCAGGTCAACCGACTCCTTCCCCCCCGACAACTCCCTGCCGATAAGATCCGTGGCGATGGGAACCAGATCCCCCACGTTGAGCCAGAGGGGAACCTTATGGTCGGCGGCATCGTTGAGGATGATTACCGGAAGGCGCGTTACCGCATCAAGGCCAAAACCAT
Source organism: uncultured Desulfuromonadales bacterium (assembly GCA_903929485.1). Taxonomy (GTDB): domain Bacteria; phylum Desulfobacterota; class Desulfuromonadia; order Geobacterales; family CAIOGM01; genus CAIOGM01. The sequence goes on along the minus strand of CAIYUY010000136.1, from coordinate 16,904 downwards.
GGATAGTCATTTCACAATACATGAATCACCACCTAGAGAAGTTCGCCCAGAAGCGAGTTGGGGTGGGAGGAGCTAATCACGACATCGACCACCTGGCCGATGAGGCCGGGATCTCCGGCCACGTTGACGATCCGGTTAGCGTCGGTGCGACCGGTGAGTTGGTCACCTCGCCTGCTGACCCCCTCAAGGAGGACCCGCTGCACCGTCCCCACCAGACCGTGACAGATCTCCTGGGTAATCTCCCTCTGGCGAAGCTGGAGCCGTTCCAGTCGCTGCTGCTTCACCCCGCGGGAAAGATGGTCGGGAAAACCTGCCGCGGCGGTCTCGGGGCGCTCCGAGTAGACGAAAGAGAAGAGGTCAACATACCGCACCTCATCCAGGAGCGATAGAGTCTCCTGAAAATCGACCTCGGACTCGCCGGGAAACCCGACGATGATGTCCCCCGTCACGGCCAGAGCCGGTCGCGCCCGCCTGAGCGCCGCAACCGTCGCCAAGTACTCCGTCCGACTGTACCCCCGGTTCATCCGATCAAGTATGGCGTCGGAACCGGATTGGGCCGGCAGGTGAAGATGACCGCAGAGTTTGGGAAGATCGGCAAAACAGGCGATCAGCTCAGGTGAGATATCCCGAGGGTGGGACGTGGTGAATCGTAACCGTTCAATCCCCGCCATGGCGGCGATCTCACGGAGCAGATCCGCAAAATGGAGTTCACCGGGACTCTTCACTCCGTAGGAGTTGACATTCTGGCCCAGGAGGGTGATTTCCCGCGCGCCGCGCCCCACCATCTCCCGTATCTCGCCAAGAATCTCGCCGGAGCGCCGACTGATCTCCCGCCCCCGCACGTAGGGGACAATACAATAGGTGCAAAAATTGTCGCACCCCTGCATGATGGTGACGAACCGGGTCAGTTCACCGGTATCAGCCGCCTGGGGAAAAAGGTTTAGCCGTGTTTCAGTCTCGATGAAATCGGTGGAGGAGCGCCGTTCGCCACGCTGGGCGGCCAGGACCAAGTCCGGCAACAGGTGAAGGGTGTGAGTGCCGAAGACCAAATCCAGGTAGGGGACCCTCTTCAAGAGCCGCTCCCCCTCCTGCTGGGCGACGCACCCCCCTACTCCGATGATGAGCCGGCTGTTTTTCAGTTTTCTGAGGCGGAGCCTTCCCAGGTAATCATAAACCTTGCTCTCGGCCTTGGCGCGCACACTGCAGGTATTGAGGAGGATGAGATCGGCCAGCGCCGGGTCGGTAACGCGTCGATACCCTAGCTCACTCATCAGTGAGACGATCTTCTCGGAATCACTGACATTCATCTGGCAGCCGAACGTCTCCAGATAAAGTCCTTTTGGTGTCGCGGTTACGATCTCGGTCATGGTTTCTTGGATAGTACGGATTTACCCGCGGCAAGTCAACACGCTTTTAGATAAAAAGTGTTGACACCATAAAGGGGATACGGTATAAAGGTCGAGTGACGCGGGGTGGAGCAGTCTGGTAGCTCGTCGGGCTCATAACCCGAAGGCCGCAGGTTCAAATCCTGCCCCCGCAACCAAAAAAATCAATGGCTTGGCCGATAATCGGCTAAGCCATTTTTTATTGCTTATCCGGATGGAAGTTTTTACGACCCCTCCAACCTCTATCCGCAAGGTGTAGGAACGAACATCTGCTCCTCTGTTCGATGATGCTATCCCCCTGCCGCAACTGCGACGAAACCTGCTGCCTATATTCTAGTCAATCCGCTATCCACAACCACCGTTTAACCACTTAATGACCTTTTCCAGAAGTTATCCACAGAGTTATCCACAAAAACTGTGCATATGACTCTCCTGTAATGGAACTGTTACGAAAAGGACAACTAAAACAAGATGTTGAATAATTGCACTTTTCACGTTACATGTTGACAACCGGCCGGATTTCAGACGGTTGTCAACGTTATCGCCGGGAGAAAAGGAGATAACTCCCCAAAACGGTTACCACGGAAGGAAGATGCCGGGTACTCTGCAAAGTTTCAGGCATCCGGCCTACGGCCTCCGCTGCTTTCATGGCAAGGAGAAGGATTCCCCCATTGACTTTCGTCACAGCGGGATGTTACCTTGACACCGCATTAGACATTGAAGCAAAAACGCCCGACTTCCCCTTTACCAGGAAGTCGGCAAAATAATTACCTCCCCGAAAGAGTGCGAAGCCAAGGGATTCAGCCACTGCTGAGTCCCTTGGCTTTATCTTACGGGAGCGACTGCCGCCATAGGCGCCGGCGGTACGGCAACAAACAGAAAACCTTTGGTAAAGGAGTCTCTTTTTGCAGATCGTATTCGGTATTGACTTCGGCACGACAAATTCCGCGCTTTCGGTATACCGAAACGGCGCAGTTGAGGTGGTTGCGGTGGATGGCGGCGAAGGCCCCGAGGAACTCATGCGCTCGGTGCTTTATTTCAGCGAGGATAACGAGATCTATACGGGGAGCGAGGCCATCCGCCATTATGTGGGGGATGAGGCGTCCGGACGCTTCATGCAGTCCATCAAGACCTTTTTGCCCAATACGAGTTTCGACAGCACCGAGGTGTTCGGCAAGCGTTACTCCATCGATGACCTGGTGGCAATCATTCTCAAAAGACTTAAAGAGTGCGGGGAGGCCCATGTGGGGTGCCCCGTGGAAAGCGTGGTTCTGGGACGGCCGGTGGTATTCTCCACGGACGCCGCCAAGGACGCCGTGGCCCAACAACGGCTGGAGAGGGCTGCCCGCAAGGCGGGGTTCAAGAATATCTGGTTCCAGTATGAGCCGGTGGCCGCGGCGCTGGCTTTTGAGGAATCGTTGCAACCGGGTCAGGAGCGGATCGTCTTCATCGGTGATTTCGGCGGTGGAACTTCAGACTTCTCGGTCATACGGGTCAAAGGAGGAGCCTTTTGCCGCTCGGACCGGCGCAGCGACGTCCTCGCCATGGGGGGGGTTTATGTGGCAGGTGACAAGTTTGACTCTCAAATCATGTGGGACAAGATCGCCCACTATTTCGGGCGTTACGCCCGCTACAAGACCATGGGGAAGGATGAATGGGTCACCTTCCCTCGAAGCATCATCAACACCCTCTGCCAATGGCACCGTATCCCCATGCTGAGGGGACGCACCACCAGGGAGCAGATCCGGGTCATCAAAAACAGCACCGATGACCGCCAGGCCCTGGAGCGGCTGGAAAACATCATCAGTGACAATTACGGTTTCTACCTTTTTCAGGCCATTGAAAAAGCCAAGTGTGAGCTTTCCCGGATGGAGCGAACCGCCATCGAGTTCACCGAGCGGGATCTGCTCATCAGCCAGGAACTGACCAAGGATGAATTCGAGACGATCAACGGGGGAAATTTTCAAAACATCGCGGAGTGCATCGACGAAGTCATCGGGCGCTCCGGAATAACTCCGGCGGGGATGGATACGGTCTTTCTCACCGGAGGAACCTCACGGATTCCCCTTATTCAGGATCTGTTTGCACAACGTTTCGGGCGGGAGAAACTTGAGAACAGGGATGCCTTCACCAGCGTCGTCCATGGTCTCGGCTCCAGCGTTCCGCTTTTCGTCTGAAGGGGATTAATCCTTCACCGCATCCGTATACCACTGGAACATTTCCGACAGGAAAAACTTGCCGAAGGCGGGGTCTGTCTCGGTCTTGGTCATGAAACTCAAGAACTCGTCGGCGGAGGCGAGGAATGCCTCGTTAATGCTGTTTTTCAGTTTCTCCCGTCGCAGGTGCTCGATACTGTCGGTGGTGAAGGCGGCGCGTAATGACTCGTCACCTTCCAGTTTGTCCTTAATGGCATGTATCACCCGGTCCGCCTCCTCGAAGGCAATCCCGTACTCTTCATTCAGCTTTTGCACGATGATCTTTATCTTTTCCTGCTCTTCCGGCTTTCCCCTGTGGCCGTCGTCATCCGTCGGTTTGAGCGTGCCATCCTCAGCCTCCAGGGTGACACAACCATTCTGCTCTTCCTGCACCCGGTACTTGTCCATGTCGATCATGTCGATTATTTCCAGCGGCAGGGTCTGTTTCTGATAGGGGAGTTGCCGCAGGAGCAGCTTGGCAAAAAGGTAGAATTTTTCCAAAGCCGTGTCCGTAAAGGTCATTATCTGGCTGATGAAACTGTACTGCCGCACGTACCTGGCGGTTTCTTTACGAAACTTTTCCTGAGCTTGCGCCTTCAGTTTCTCGTACTCCCGTTCCCCCTTATGTTGCGCGGCGAGTTCGTTGTAACCGGTTTCGACAATCCGTTGGAAGAATGATTGCAGCTTGTCGGACGTCACTTTTTTCACGATAAACAGATTTATAAACTGCTCAACATCCTCCGGGGTAAAGACGTGCATCTGCTCCAGGGTGTGCTTGAGGTTGTACAGCTTGTTCGGGTCGATGGCCCCTTCCAGTTCGGTTCGCTGGTAGTAATCCTGGAATGATGCCCGGATTGTTTCCTGGTCGTTGACGAAATCAAGAACCATGGTGTCCTGTTTTAGCCCCAGAAAGGGACGGTTCAGGCGGCTCAAGGTCTGCACCGCGGCCACCCCGCCCAATCTTTTGTCCATGTACATGGTATGCAGCAGCGGCTGGTCGAATCCTGTCTGAAATTTGTTGGCCACCACGAGCAACCGCTGAACGGGATTTTTGAAGGCCTCGGCGATCTCTCCGGCGCCGGGCGGGTTCATGTTTTCCTCGGTGTACTTCTTGTCGTTGATGGTCACCGTGCCGGAAAACGCCACCAGCACCCCGTAGGGGAGTTGCTGCTCCCGCAGCACTTCGTCCAACATCTGCTTGTACAGCACGGCATGGGCGCGGGAATGGGTCACCACCATCGCCTTGGCCTGCCCCGCAATTTTGTGGGCGCTCTTGCGGGTGAAATGGTCAACGATAATGTGGGCCTTACGTTTGATGGCGAACTCATGCTGATCGACGTACTGCAACATCAGCCGCCGCGCCTTCAGCTTCTCCACCTCCCTCTCCCCCTCGGCCTTTTCGTTTTCGATTAATTCGAAGTAGGTTTTGTAGGTGGTGTAGCTTGCCAGCACGTCCAGAATGAACCCTTCGGCAATGGCTTGGCGCATGGTGTACTGGTGGAAGGGGAGATACCGATTTTTCACCGACGGGTCGGAAGCGCCGAACAACCTGAGGGTCTTATCCTTGGGGGTGGCGGTGAAGGCGAAGAACGAGATGTGGGGGAGTTTCTGGCGGGCCTTCTGGATTTTCTCCAACTCATCTTCCAGAGGATCACCGGGCTCTTCATCATCGCGTTCCAGCGCCTTTCTCAAATCCTCGTCGCTGGTCAACACCAGCTTGAGATCCTTCACGTTCTCGCCGGTCTGGGAGCTATGGGCCTCGTCAACCACGAGAGCAAACCGTTTGCCCGGCAGCTTGGCGATCTCGCCGATAAAGCCGAACTTCTGCAAGGTGGTGATGATAATTTTGTCGCCACGCTCCAGAGCCGCCACCAGCTGCCGGGTATTGCGGTCGATCTTCCTGACAGTCCCGTTGATTTTTTCGAACTGCTTGATGGTCTCCTGCAACTGCCGATCCAGCAACCGGCGGTCGGTGATGACGATGATGCTATCGAACACAAGCTGATTGTCGGCGCCGCAGAGGTTGGCCAGTTGGTGAGCCAGCCAGGCGATGCTGTTACTCTTACCCGAACCGGCGCTGTGTTGGATCAGGTAATCGTGACCGCTACCGTTGGCCTTGGCGTGGGCCAGCAGCTTGCGCACCGCCATGAGTTGATGGAAGCGGGGGAAAATCATCTTCTCCTTGCCGCTCTTCTCATGCCGTTCCAGGTGCAGGTAATTCTGAATCAGGAGGAGCAGTGAATCGGCCTGCAGAATACCGGTCCTGATCTCGCCATCCTCTCTGAAGTCGTCCCAAAGGTAGGACGAGGCGAACCGCTCGTAGATGATCGGATTGTGGGTGTCCCGGTTAAAGGGGAGAAAGGCCGTCTCCTTACCGTCGATCTTGGTCGTCATGTAGACCGCGTCGTCATCCAGGGCGAAATGAACCAGACAGCGCTTCCAGAATTGTTCATTCCGGTCGCGCCGTCGATACTGTGCCATGGCATGTTGCACGTTTTGACCGGTGAAGTGATTCTTCAGCTCCAGGGAGACGATGGGGAGGCCGTTCAGGAGGAGGACGATATCAACGGATTGGTCGGGGGTCTTGGTGGAGAAGTGGAGCTGACGCATGACGCTGAAGCGGTTTCCCTCGTAGCACGCCTGGTGTTTCGGATTGCCTTGGGCCGCCGGGCGGAAATAGGCAAGATGAAGGTTGATGCCGTTGAAGGAGATGCCATTTCGGAGAACATCCAGGGTGCCCCGTTTTTGGACGAGGGTCGTAAGATGGCCGGTCAGGGCGGTTTCCTCTTCACCGGGAAACTGTTTGCTCAGCTTGGCCCACTCCTTGGGCTGGGTCGCCTTGATGAACGCGGCGCTCTCCGCCACGTCCAGCAGAGTGGCGGCGTCAAACGCGCTGTTTTGCCGCTCCCGGTAAAAGGGACTTGAAGAAAGGCCGGCGACGATTCCCTCTTCGGCGGACTTCTCCGAGATGATACTGGTGTCAAGGCGTTCGGTCATTGTTGGTTACCCTCTGGGGGATATGTCTATTCTCCATACATTTCAGTAATAATACGACGCAGTTGAGAGGATTCGTCACCCGGCAATTGAGCAATTTTCTTCTTCAGCCTTATTTTACTTATAGTTCTTATCTGATCGACGGCAATTTCGGCTTGTTTGCCGGCACAATCAATCTGAAGGCGTGTTCTCCAAGTCGGGTGAATTTTTGAAGTCAGCGGACAGACCACAACGGTTTCCAAATATGTATTCATAGCATCATCGCTAATAATAACGACAGGCCGAATTTTACAGATTTCTCCGCCAAGGGTAGGATTCAGGTCCGCAAAATATATTTCGTATCGTTTAGGTGTCAAAGTCACCATCTTCTATTCCATCAAGCAGAGTCTGGTCATACTCGTTCCACTCTTCACCGTCACATGCCATGGCTTTGTACGTGTCAGCCAATGAAAGCTTGTCGTCCTGCTTCTTACGGAGAAGGATGCCTTGAGTGGTTTCCTCCAAAACGAGGGAGTCGGTGAATCCATATTTTTGCAACAGGCTTTTGGGTAAACGAACACCCAAAGAGTTGCCTATATGCACAATCTTGATATCCCTGGAGCGTAATGCTTTTTCCATGGCGGCGCCTATGGCCTCATATGGGCAGTTTTTGGTAATTACAGTAATTACAATTTGCCATAACAAACAAAAGAGATCAAGACAAAACGCCTCATAAGCGGAGACGATTCCTTTGCAATTTCTCTCACAAAAAGTCATTGCGAGACCTGGATTGCTTCGCTTCGCTCGCAATGACAGAATTTACGGAAGCATAAACCTTCACACCTGTCGTTGCCCGGTAACGCATTCATGAATAAGTGCGGCGCGGTATTCGGCGAGGATGGTTAGTTGGCAGGCGTAGGAAGCATGAAGTCCTTCGATTTTTGCATTTTCATTGTAAATAAAATCTAAAATTGATTTTTGCTCGATTAAGGGCAATAGAGGGATTTCAATGTCGGCCAGTTTCATCTGCTCAATAGTCGTCATTGTAGTCGTCTTTGCAAGTGAAACAAGACGATTTCTCGAAAGGTCTGAATTCAAAAAAAATGATAAAAACAACGGATTGATAATTGTCTTTTTTGGCCGTGATTTTACTAAATGACATTCGAATACGGTAGGCTCGGTTACTGCGCCCATACAGGCAGCTCGTGCAATTCCACTAGCTTTAAGTGAAGAACGCACAAAAAATAAATCTCCTTGTTCTACCGAAAATTGTTTTTTTTCAGATTCGCTTACCTCAACGCTATCCAAACTTTCAATATCAACAATGAAGTCATCTCTGTAAATATCAAATACGTTTACTAACTTGGCTCCTGAACCAAATTGTTCGCTTTTTTTAAACAGCCCATTGACTAGACCTTTTTCAACAAGGTATCTAAGTCTCTTAACCTTCCAATGCGCTGGGATCTCCCCCAGCCAGGAAACACCAGAGTCTTTCATGGGGGCGTTGGGGTTGAGGCCACGGGTGACGGCCTGCTGAATGGCGGCGGCGCGTTGTTCCTTCAACAGTTCCATCTGCCGCCGTCTGAGCGCCATGAGATGGTCGATCTTCGCGGTTTGTTCGTCCAGGTAGGCGGCGATGCCGCGTTGGTGAAAAGGTGTTGGAATAGGTATATCTAATTCATTGGTCTTTTCCGCAGTAAAATGCGCAATGGTGGCCTTATTGCAAATAGTGTCTATCCAGCCAGAGCCCTTAACTGCCTCCATTACATATCGAAGGAATTTTGTAGAATTCTCATTACGTGGTCGAATTCGGTTAATCGCGTTTTGAAAAATACAGCGAGGAATTTCAACACTCCATAGACAAGAACGGCCAACATCGCCACCTTCACTTACAAGAAGGTCACCTGCTTCAAGTTGATTATTGTCTATTTCTGAAGAAGACGCCCACATCATCTTAATGTCGGAAATATCAGGGCCTGCCCACGTAATGTTTGCAGCCCTCACGTAATGTACAAGCTCATCTTGTGGGTTTGAAGGATTTGGTTGCAGCATTTTCCCCAAGCGCACGGAATAGAAGCGTTTGAGCTGTCCATTTTGCCAATGAATAGGCACTACACCGAACCACGGGTTAAGATGTTTGGTGTTCATCCTCGCACTATCTCCCGCAGCAGGTTTTCCGTCTCTTCATCCAGCGCCATCAACTCCGTCCCGATCTCTTCGGTGGAGCGTAGCGGGGTGTACTCGTAGAAATAACGGGTGAAGCTGATCTCGTAGCCGATCTTGTCCTTCTCCCGATCCATCCAGGCATCGGAGACATGAGGCACGACCTCTCGCCGAAAGTAGGCGTCGATATCCTCTTTCAGCGGCACGTTCTCGTAATCCCGCAGTTCACTGTCCGGCACCGGTTGACCGTCTGCATCCAACAGCGGCGCGGCGTCCTCATCCCTCACACCAAGAATGGAGCGAATCACCTTCACCAGACCGGCGGTGAGTTTCCACGGCAAGGCTTTTTCCAGCGCGGCAAAGAAAAGACCGTCGTCGTTCCATGGCGCCTTCTTTGCCAGTTTATCAAGGGCGGTAAGAAGTTGCCCGGCCCGCTCGTCTTTCAGCTTGAGCACTACGGCATCCAGTCCCAGCCGTCGGAGCTGCTCGTCGTTCAGGTCGTAACGCAACCGCAGGGGGCGTTCCACGCAGACCTTGGTGTAGCCGAAGTCGGTGGTGTCGAAAATCTTGCAGAGGCTGTTTTCGTCGAACGCCTGGTAGATGGCGAGGATGGCGGCGGACTGCTCTTCGCTGATCTCCACCCGTTTCTTCCCCAGGTTGCGGCGCAACATGGAGTAGAAATCCTTGCCGGCGGCGTTGATGAGCTGCACCTTGCCGCTCCGCTCCACCGGCTTGTTGTTGTTAATCAGCCAGATATAGGTGGCGATTCCCGTGTTGTAAAAGATGTCGTTGGGAAGCGCAACTATGGCGTCGAGCCAGTCGTTTTCCAGGATATGCCGCCGGATATTGCTGGGGCCGCTCCCCGCGTCGCCGTTGAAGAGGGGGGAACCGTTGAAGATGAGGCCGATCTTGGAGCCTTTGCTATCCATCTTGGAGAGCTTATGCAACAGAAACAGCATGGCGCCGTCGCCCACGTCGGGAAGACCGGGGGCATAGCGTCCCGCCGCACCCAGCTTGTTCTCGGCCTCTACCTCTTCGCGGATGTTTTTCCAGTCCTTGCCGAAGGGTGGGTTGGAGAGCATGTAGTTGAATGACTTGCCGGGGAGGAGGTCATGGGAGAGGGTGTTTTCCCGTTTAATGTTCTCCGGCTCTTCCCCCTTCATCAGCATGTCCGCCTTGCAGATGGCGTAAGCTTTTTCGTTCAACTCCTGGCCGTAAAGGTAAACTTCCAGACCGGAGTTAACGCCGGCCAGCAGGTACTCCTTGGCGATGGTGAGCATGCCGCCGGTGCCGCAGGCGGGGTCGTAGATCCCCACCAGACTTTCCTTGGCCAGCTTTGCCCTGTCCGGTTCAAACATCAGCTTGACCATCAACCGGATGATGTCGCGGGGGGTATAAAACTGACCGGCGGCGTCGTTGCTGGCTTCCTTGAACTTTCGGATGAGGTACTCGAAGATGGTTCCCATGCCGTGGTTGTCCACGTTCTCCGGCGAGAGGTCGATATCGGAGAATGATTGGGTAATCTTCAGCGCCAGCCGCTTCCGGATCAGGGTTTCGTAGATGGGGCTTAACCCCTTCTCGATGCCGCCGGAGAAGTTGTAGAGGATATCCTTGACGTTGGTGGAAAAGCCGTCCAGATAAGCGCCGAAGTTCTGGGCAAGATCGGCGGGACGTTTGATCAATTCATCCAGGGAATATTCGGAGGTGTTGTAAAACCGCTGTCCGGCGACTTTCTTCAACAGCTTGTCGCGGGTCTGCGTCGGGATGCTTTTGTACTTCTCCGCCGCCTCACGCACCGCCTGCCGGCTAGGAAGCAGCACGCAGTCAAGACGCCGCAACAGGGTGAAGGGGAGGATGACGTCTTCATAATCCTTGGCGTCGTAATCATCCTTGATGAGGTCGGCAATCTTCCAGAGAAACTCAGCTATTTCCGAATGGTTTTGCATGGTTTTTTAACGTCCGATAGTTGTTCCGCAGTTGCGGGGTTGTATGGACTACTTTTTATTGGTGAAAGAGGCGGCTTTGATTCAGGAGGTTCGAAAGAAGGGATTTTGCCGTTTCATCCTCGGAACTGCCAAGTAAGTTCGGCTGTTCCATGCTCTTGCCCCCGATGGTATTCATGAATGCAATAATTAATGCAATCTGTTCTTATCGCACCATCAAGGCGTTGTCAATTTATATGTGGTTTGACTGGCGACAACCTCAGGCGAAGAGTAGAGCGAACATGGTGAGAAAGGTCAACTGACAGGCCGCCACGACCCAGCCGTTTCTCAGCAGCGGGGTCATGTCGTTGGATTGGGCGAACCCCAGGGAGCTGGCCATGTTGGCGCCGGGAAAGACAAAATTGTGAACCCGGGTGGCGACCACCAGGGCCAGGGACCAGGCGACCATGGAAACGCCGAAACGGGATAGGAGCGGATGAAACATCTCGTGGAGGAGCTTGAGAGTCGCCACGGTGGCGCCGCTGATCCCGAAGGCGCCCAGGAAACCGCCGGTGATGACGATGGCCCCCTTCCCTCCCGCCTCCATGAACGGCTTGAGGAGAGTCGCCAGGGCCGCGAAACCACCAGCCTTCTCCACGAAGGAGATGAACGGGTCCAGGAGAAGAAAGAGGAGGAAGAGCCCCACATTCCCCGCCATCCCCCTCGCCACCAGCCCCAGGATCGTCTCCAGCTTCAACCCTCCGATAAACCCGGTAACAAGGGATAGTCCCAGCATGATCACCACCACAAAAGAGGTGGGAGCCTTGACGGCGATGCCGTAGAGGACTGCCGCCAGGAAGGTGACGGAGAAGGCAATGGTGGCCCTGTTGCTCCGGGGGGTGGGGATGAACCGCTGGAGCTCTTCGGGGAGTTCGTAGGGGGCGCTCCCCCTGGTTTGCTCCTGAATACGTTGGAGCATGAACCAGGTGACGGAGAGAGTGATGAGGGCGATGGGGCCGGAGACGCAGAGGAGCATGACGCCGTAGCTTATCCCGGTGAGCCCCAGGAGGGTGATGACCGGGGGGGTGAATGGCCCCAGGATGAGCGCCTCCTCTCCCACCGCCTGGAAGATGACCGCCACGGTGCTCCGGGACAATCCCAATGAGGCGGCCACGGGGAGGACGATGGGGGCGATGACGGCGTTACCGCCGGCCATGGTCCCCAGGAGTCCCACAATCACCAGGCAGGCGACCATGATCCCCAGCATCCCCTTTTTTTCCGTGTCCACCCCGATACCGTGAATGATCCGGTGAACGATGGTATGGGAGACTCCGGTGGCGGTGAGCACCTCGCCAAGACCACGCCCCAGCATGATGATCAGCCCCACCAGCGCCAGGAACGATCCCATGGCCCCGGCCAGCGCTCCGCCGAAGGAAACCAGGCTCTGACCGCTGAGCACTCCTCCCAGAACTACGCAGAGCGCCGTTGCCGGGAGGATCTCCATCCCCCGAAAGACCAGAATAAGGTAAAGAAGGAGCGGCGCAAGGCCCAACAACCCCCGCCAAAGCTCCGGAGTTATTTCAAGATGCATGGTTACTCCTTTTTCGAAGGAGCCGCCCCGGCCTCTCCCCGGTGAGCGCACCGTCACTGATGACGAACCTGCCGTCCACCAGGAGATGAATGACCCCGGTGGCATAACGGTGCGGGTCTCGGTAAGTGGCGGGATCACCAATGGTTACCGGATCGAAGAGAACAAGATCCGCGGCATATCCGGGCAGCAGCATCCCCCGACGAGTGAACCCCAGCCGACCGGCCGGAATGGCGGTCATCTTCCGGATGGCGGCGGAAAGAGAGAGGAGCTTTTCATCCCGCACGTATCTCCCCAGAACCCGGGGAAAGGTCCCGTAGGAACGAGGGTGAGTGACCTCGCCGGCGGAATCCGCGGCGTGAAGAGCATGACCGTCGGAACCCACCGCCACCAGGGGATCGGCCAGAATGGCGGTCACATCCTCCGGCGCCATGGAGAAGAAGACCGCGCTGACGCTTCCCTCTTCCTCTCCGAGCAATCGAAGAACCGCCTCGGCCGGGGAGCATCCCCGGGCCACGGCAACGGTGGCGAGGCTCTTTCCCGAAAAACCACGATTTTGCGCGGAGCGACACCCCACCACCATGATCCGCGATGCCCCCTCCCGTGCCTCGATCTCCCGACCAATCTCCTCCGTGAGTCGCCCCCGCAGTTCGGGATTCCGGAGCCGATCCAGCAAAGCGGCAACCCCTCCCCCGTGGGCCCAGGCCGGGACGACGGCCGTCAGGGTCGTGGCCGACGCCTCGTAGGGGTACTGGTCAGCGGCAATGTCCACCCCGGCAGCCACCGCCTTGGCCAGAGTCGCCAGGAGCCTCTTCCCCTCCCCTCGATTACTACTCCCCAACGCCTTCAGGTGCGACACCTGAACCCGCACCCCGCTTGCCCGACTTATGGTGATCGCCTCCTCCAAGGCGGGGAAGAGACCCTCCGACTCACTCCTCATATGAGTTGCATACAGGGCGTGGTGACCGGCCACGGTTTTTGCCAGGGTAATCAGCTCGTCGGTGGCGGCGTAACTCCCCGGCGGGTAGATGAGGCCGGTGGAGATCCCCCAGGCCCCCTGGAGCAGGGCCGTCTCCAGCAGAGAGCTCATCATTGCCAGCTCTTTGGTGGTGGGGGAGCGGTCGTCCATCCCCATGGCGGCGATCCGGAGCGCTCCGTGTCCCACCAGCGGCGCCAGATGAATACCGAGCCCTTGGCCGTCAATCCGTCGGGCATAGCCGGCCAGGTCGCTCCAGGTCAAGCCGTCGGGAGGGAGTAAAAAGTCGTGCAGCCGTAAGAATTCAGCCAGCACTTCTTTTCTCCCCTCCGCCACGGGAAAAGCGCCCAGGCCGCAATTGCCGGTCACCTCCGTGGTCACCCCCTGGAACGCCTTGCTCTCCAAGCCGGGATAGGTAAAGAGGGTCATGTCGCTATGGCCATGAATGTCGATGAAACCGGGTGCCAGCACGGTTCCGCGGGCGTCAATGATCCGCTTTGCCGAGGCGGTTATGGTGGGAGCGATCTCGGCGATCAGGCCGTCAACAACCGCCAGATCGGCATGAAAAGGGGGCTCACCCGATCCGTCAACAACCGTGGCGCCCCGGAAGAGAGTGGAATACATGTCGTTACGATTTTTCCGCGGCGGCGTTGCACTGTTCCACTACCCCCCTCAGCCAGGCGATCTCATCGGGAAGAAACTGCCTGGAGTAGTCGCTCCCCACGTTCAGCGCCCAGTGGAGCGGCGCCATGGTGGTGGCCGCCAGCATGTAGCCGGTTATCTCCACGCAGGTAACTTCCGCCTCGGCCCAGGCGTTCAGTCGCTCCCTGCTATCGAAGAGCATCAGGTAGTCGTTCCCCTCGTTCTCGATAACCATGGGGAGCACATCCCCCTCTTCCATGGCTTCAGCGGCCCCCTCCACGCTCTGGGCATCAAGGGAGGGGACAAAAAAATTGGCGTTGAGAAACAGGTCATAATAGGCGGACTGGCTTTTGGCGTTATCCATATCCTGGCGCAGAATCTCCAGGGCGGCATCAAGTGCGGTCATCATCGAGCTCCATTCTGATGTAGTGGTGCCATAAATCGCTTTCTTATGAAACAACCGCCGCTTTTTGTCAAGAAATCAGTGCAGCAGGACGAGACAACGCACTATTCTTACCCTTCATCTCCCAAACCGATGCGATTCTCGCCTCACCTCATACTACAGGTTTCGAAACTTTAAGCTGATCAGGGTACTGGTGCGAAAGGGGGTACCGCAAAAACAATTTTTTTGAGCATGCTTGTCCCCGTTTCGTGGTAATCTACCGGTAGTACCCGTCAAAGCGGTTAATCTTGGCAAACGTATCTTAACTCAATTATCCGGAGCTTATAATGCACGGAAGCACTCCTGGTGGGATCGAACCCGTGCCGCACATGCGTGGCCGGATAATCGCACACATGGCTCGCGGCATTGAACGGCCGGCCGTGCCCATTAATCGTGAGCTACAACATGTCCTGGTAATCAACGGCTCGAAAGCTGCTTCCCGGTTACTTGGCGAGGCCATTCAAGCCAGGTGCGGGCGTCAGGTGGAGATGGCCCTGACGTTGGCACAGGCAGTGACTCTTCTGGCGGACAAGCGCCGGAAATTCTATGCCGCGGTGGTCGGTCTGGAACTTCAGGATGCCAAGGGAACCAGGATCGTGGAGTTTGCCCTGGAGCAGGGGCTACCGACCATCGTGCTTACCGGATCATGGCAAGAAGAGACGCGCAGAAGCATCTTTAGTTATCCGATCTTTGATTATTTCGTGAAAAGTAAACTCGGAATCGAAGACGTCTGTCAGGCGCTCAACCGGATACCGCTGAACAACTCAACCAAGGTACTGGTCGTGGACGACTCGGTAGCCGCCCGTGATTTCCAGATAGCATTTCTAACCGCGCATCGTTTTCACGTCCTTTTCGCCGCCAACGGCGCGGAGGCGCTTCAGTTGCTTGCCGAACACCCCGATACGACCCTGGTGATCACCGATAACGAAATGCCGCTCATGGATGGAATTACCTTGACCACACGCATCCGCGAGACCCGCGGACGTGATGAACTTGCCATCATCGGCGTTGCCGCCAAGGGTTCACCGGCCACCGCCGTCCGCTTTCTCAAACATGGCGCCAGTGATTTCCTGGCAAAGCCCTTTGAAAAGGAGGAATTTTACTGCCGCATCTACAACTGCATCGGCAGCATAGAGCACGCCCGCGCCATCACGAAGGCGGCCTTTACCGACCCCCTCACCGAAATGGCAAATCGCCTGGCGTTTTTCACCCAGGCTCCAGCCATATTTTCCGCGGCAAAAATATCCGGCGAAGCGCTGGCCGTTGCCATGCTGGACATCGATTTCTTTAAAAAAGTGAATGATACCCATGGGCATGCCGCCGGAGATGAGGTTCTGCGACAGGTGGCGGCGCTGGCGAAGGAATGTCTGAAGGGGACGGGGGTGGTGGCGCGTTTCGGAGGGGAAGAATTTTGCGTCATCTGTCGCGGAATGAATCGCGCTACTGCCTGGCGGATATTCGACCAGTTACGCGGCGTCGTGGAGGCATCCTCCATGGAGTACGAAGGACAAACGATCCGGGTGACGCTCAGTATCGGTGTTGCTCTCACCCCTCTCGGTTCACTGGACGAGACCATCAATCATGCGGACCAGCTATTGTACGAAGCCAAGAATGGCGGCCGTAACCGGGTCGTAATGACCCACTCCCCGGATGAATCCGGCAATGGGGAAGAAGGGTAATTTCAGGAACCGGAAAGGTACTACTAATCCCCCAGATACGTATATCCCAACAACGTCCGGTCCAGCAGTTCGATGAAATGACTACTCTCCTCGATGGTGACCTTGCGCAGGGCAACGTCCTTCTCCAGGTTGTTCCTCACCTGCTTCAGGATCTCCGGCCCCTTGTACTGCACGTACTTGAGACTCTCCCAGGTAACATCACCGTTGATGACCGTATCAATCTGGTAGCCGGTCTTCTTGTTGAAGGTGACATGCACTGCGTTGGTGTCGCCGAAGAGGTTGTGCATGTCCCCCAGGATCTCCTGATAGGCGCCGATGAGGAAGAAGCCGATGAAGTAATCCTCGTCTTTCCGAAGCTTGTGGAGGGGAAGATATTTGGTTCGGCCGTTCTGACCAACAAAACTGGTGATCTCGCCATCGGAATCACAGGTTATATCGGCGATGGAGGCCATGACCCCCGGCTTCTGATCCAGCCGCTGCAGCGGGATGATGGGAAAGAGCTGGTCTATGGCCCAGGAGTCCGGGATGGATTGGAAGAGAGAGAAGTTGGCGAAATAGGTCTGACGGAGGGCCAGTTGGAAATTCTGCAACTCCTCGGGGATCGGCTTGATCTTTTCCACGATCGTGTTGATCTTCTTGATGATCTTGCCGTAGAGCCACTCGGCCATGGCCCGGTCGTTGAGGGTCAGATAGCCCAGATTGAAGAGGCTTACCGCCTCCTGAATGAGCTGCATGGTGTCATGGTAATCCTCCCGGAGGGAATACCGGTCGATGCTCTTGTGGATATCCACCAGCTTTTTCACCGTGGTGGCCAGTTTTTCCGAGCCGTTGAGGGTCTCCTCGAAGTCGGGCATCAGGCTGGAGGTATCGGTGTTGAGCACATTGGTCACCAGCACCGAGTAGTGGGCCACCGTGGCCCGCCCCGACTCGGAGATGATG
>CAIYUY010000135.1 GCA_903929485.1 uncultured Desulfuromonadales bacterium | reverse complement strand
GATATTGTTGGGAATTATACCGTAAAAGTGGAAAAAATACCAGAAAAAAGAAACATAAACTTCAACATTTTCGGATAGTTAACAAATGTCCCCTGACCGCGTCGCCACCTGGCCCACTCGGCAAGTCCGACAGGCTGCTAGAACCTAGAACCGATTCACATGACCTTTTCCAGCGCCTCTTCCACCGATTTTACTTCCACCAGCTCTATCCCCGGCACGTCGATCTTTCGGGGGTTTCCAGCGGGCAGGACGCATCGGGTGAAACCCAGCTTGGCGGCCTCGCGCACCCGGAGTTCCGGGTGGGTGATCCTTCTTACCTCCCCCGCCAGTCCCACCTCTCCCAGTACGACGGTATGGGGATCGATCACCTTGTCCAGGTGACTTGACGCCACGGCGAGAATCATCCCCAAGTCGGCGGCCGGTTCACTGATCCGGGCGCCGCCGGCTACATTGAGAAAAATATCCTGACCGGAAAGATGGAGCCCCACCTTCTTCTCCAGCACCGCCACCAGGAGCGCCAAACGGTTGGCGTCCACGCCGATGGTGGTTCGCCGAGGGACGGCGAAGGAGGTTCCCGTGACCAGGGCCTGCAGTTCCACCAGGAGCGGGCGGGTTCCTTCCATGGCGGCCACGACGAGAGAGCCGGAGACCCCTTCGGGACGTTCGTTGAGGAAGAGCTCCGACGGGTTGGTCACCTCCACCAGTCCCTCCTCCCGCATCTCGAAGACTCCTATCTCGTTGGTGGAGCCGAACCGGTTCTTGATGGCCCGCAAGATTCGGAACGGGTGACCGGAATCCCCCTCGAAATAGAGGACGGTATCCACCATATGTTCCAGGACGCGGGGGCCGGCCAGGGTCCCGTCCTTGGTGACGTGACCGACGATGAAGATCGGGACGCCGCTCCCCTTGGCCAGGGACATGAGCTTGCCGGCGCACTCCCGTACCTGGCTGACACTCCCCGGGGTCGATTCCAGGGCGTCCGTGTAGACGGTCTGGATGGAATCCACCACCACAACCCCCGGCTTGAGCTTCTCTATGGTGGCGATGATCTTTTCCAGGGAGTTTTCGGCCAGGAGCATGAGCTTCTCCGCCCGGATGGAGAGCCGCTCCCCCCTGAGCCGAATCTGCCGGGCCGACTCCTCTCCCGAGACGTAGAGGGCGCCGCCGGGCTTTCCGGCAAGACGGTCCATGGCTTGGAGCACCAGGGTGGACTTGCCGATGCCGGGAGCGCCGCCGATGAGCACCAGTGATCCCGCTACGAGTCCCCCCCCCAGCACCCGGTCGAACTCCGAGATGCCGGTAACCGTCCGCTCTTCCGCAGCCCCGACGATCTCGCTGAAGAGGGTCGGTCCGCCGCTGGAGATTCCCCCGCGCGACGGCTCATTTTTGGTGACCGGCTCTTCCACGAGGGTGTTCCAGCCGGAGCAGTCGGGGCATTTTCCCAGCCACTTGGCCGACTGGTAGCCGCAGGTTTGACAGGTGTAAACCGTTTTGACCTTCATCGAGCCGGCCTCTCTTCTTCCGGGCGATCACCTGGTCCGGGAGGCTCGTTCATGATCTCTTTCAGGGCGGATCTTGCGGCCTCAAGGAGCGCCGGATCAAAGAGGCTCCCCATGGCCCACTCCACTCTCTGAGTGATGGGGTCCGTGGCGAAGGGATTGCTCTTGTCGCTGCAGGCATTTTCAATCCAGTTGGCCAAGGCGATGATTCTCGCTCCCAGGGGGATCTTTTCTCCGGCGAGACCATCGGGATAACCGCCGCCATCATAGGCTTCGTGATGGTGACGGATGATTTTCCCCACCTCTCGCAACATTTCTATCTTCTCCACGGCCGCCTCTCCCTTGGCGCTATGACTTCTGAACTCCAGCAGCTCCAGGGGAGTCATCTGATGCTTGCTCTTGGTTAAAAGTCGATCCGGCAGTCCCAGCGAGCCGATATTATGGAGGAGCGCCGCCACCCGAACCTCCTCCCGCGCCTGATCCGACAAACCCAGTTTCTCGGCCATATGAACCGCCAGGGCCGCCACCGTGCGGGTGTGCGCGGCGAACCCCGTATCGCGCTGTTCCAGTAGATCGGTAAAGGTCGAAACCACTGCGTTGCATATCTCCATATTACAGAGCTGCTGGAGTTCCGACTGCTTTTCAAACTGTTTGCGCAACTGCGCCGTCTGTTGGAGGACCCGTTTCTTCAGATTTGCATTCCACTGGGCCAGTTCCTCGTTCTGCTGCTCCACCAGGGCCGCCAGTCGCCGGTTCTCCCGTGTTTTCTGATACAGGCTCAGACCATCCCTCACGGTTTGGCGCAGCTCGTCATTATCAGTGGGCTTGGTCAGGAAACGACTGGCCACCCCCTGATTCATGACCTCCACGGCGGAGTTCAGATCCGCGTACCCGGTGAGGATTATCCGGTACGAATCGGGGGAAAGCCCGGCCGCTGCCTTGAGAAACTCCGAGCCGGTCATCTCCGGCATCCGATAGTCACTCATGATCAGCCCGATGTTTTCGGTGCTCTCCAATATGGCGAGCCCTTCCGCGCCGGAAGCGGCCGTCAGCAGCTGGAAGGGCTCGCGGCGAAAGAGGCGAGTCAGGGCCAGGAGAATTTCCGCCTCGTCATCCACGCAGAGAATGCAGGGGAGCTGGATGCTCGGTAAGGGGGTATGTTCGCTCATCATCTCTCCTTTGGAGCGCGCGGCAGAATTACCGTGAAGGTGGTCCCAACTCCGACCTTGCTTTCCACGAGAATCGTGCCGCCATGTTTTTTAACAATGTCGTAGGAGATACTGAGTCCCAGTCCGGTCCCTTTCCCTACGGCCTTGGTCGTGAAAAAAGGTTCGAAGAGACGGTCACGTATCCCTTCGGGTATCCCCTGGCCGTTGTCTCCCACCGAGGCGTAGACGGAGGTCTCATCATGCCAGCTCCTCAGCAGGATCTCGCCGTGGGAGACGATGGCATGCCCCGCGTTGACCAGCAGGTTCAGAAAGACCTGATCCATCTGGCTGGGGTTGCAGACGACCTCCGGGAGCCGGCCGTACTCCTTTCGGATAGTCGCCAAATATTTCAGTTCGTTGAGAGCTATGGTCAGGGCGCTTTCCACGCAGGAGTTCAGGTCCGTCGGCTCTTTCTCCTCCGGTTTCATCCGGGAAAAAGATTTCATCTCTCCAACGATCTTCGTCACCCGGTCGGCGCCTCTCAGGGTTGCGGCGATGAGTTCCACCCCGTCGGCGAGGATGAATTCTATATCCAGTGATTCCCTGCTATCATTCAGGAGTTTCTCTGTTTCCGGCGCCATCTTGCCGTACTCTCCCCGCAAGATACGTTCATAACCGGCCATCTGGCCGAAATACTTGGCCATGACGCTCAGGTTCATGGTTATGAACCCCATGGGATTATTGATCTCATGAGCCACTCCGGCTGCCAGTTGCCCCAGTGACGCCATTTTTTCTTTCTGTACGAGCACCGTCGCCTGCTCCCTCAGGGTCGCCTCATCCCGCCTTCGGACGGTGATGTCCAGAAAAGAGACAACTGCTCCCACAACCCGGCCATCCTTTTTTTGGGGAATCGACCAGTACTCCACGGGAAAACTCGTTCCGTCCCTCCGCCAGTAGACCTCATTATCCACGTGGCAGCCGATACCGCTGTTGACTGTTCTGAACACAAGGCACTCTTCATGGGGGTAAGCGGTCCCGTCGGCATGGGAATGATGGATAAGGGCGTGAATGTTTTTCCCCAGCAGTTCCTGTTCACGTTGGTAACCCAAAAATCGGAAGCAGGTGGGGTTGGCAAAGGTGCAGCATCCGCTGACATCGATGCCGTAAATGGCTTCACCGGCGGTATGCAGGATCAACCGCACTTTTTCTTCGCTCTCGCGCAGTTCCTGGGTCATCTCCCGCGCCAGCGACAGCGCCTTGTCGCGAGTCGCTTGCAGCATCTGGGCGATGCCCGAGAGGAGCAGCGAAAGCAAAATACCGGCAAAGAGGACCGCCAGGGAACTGCTCCGGTTGAATTTTTTGTCGAAGGAGGGGAGGCTCTTGAATTCCAGCGTCATGGTCCGGCCGTACAGATCAATGGTGCGGCGCCTCGTTAATGTCGGCCGGTAGTCGGCGGGAAGCAACGTCTTCTCACAGGCGAGGCTGCTGAACCGGAGCTTGTCCTGCTGGGGGGAATTTCCGTCAAAGATCTCGAAGGAGATGTCGGCGGGGAGTTTTCCCAGGGTGCCGTACACAAACTCTTTCACCCTGATGGGGCTGTAGACGAACCCCTTGATGGCTCCGCGGCGCTGCTCCCTGGTGAGGGTGGGGAGCCCTTGACGATAAACCGGCAGGTACATCAAAAAGCCGAACTGTTTCTCCTGCCCGCACTCCTGCACGAGGATTATTCCCGTGGCCAGGGAGGTCGCCCCTTCGTCCCGGGCCCGGCTCATGGCCGCCCGTCGATTGGCTTCGGTATACATGTCGTAGCCGAAGGAGAGCCTGTTGGGCCAGGTGAACGGCTCCAGATAGGTCACCGCGGTGTAGACCGGGCGTTTCCCCACGGGGGTGATCCGGTATTCGGGAAATCCTTCGGCGCGAATCTTCCTGGTATAGGATTCCTTGCTTGTCCGGGGAAGCCACGTGGCATAGCCGACACCCAGGATGCCGGGAAGAGCCCGGTTGAATTGTTGGGAGGAGACGTACTCACGCCACTGCTCGCGGGTGACGTCGTTGGTTACTTTAAAGAGGCCGACCCCCCCCCTGAGCGCCTCCTCATGGCTGTGCAACCGTTCGACAAGTTCAGTGACGATCTCCTCGGAATTGTCATGGAAGTCGTGCCGGGCTTCCAGGAGGAAACCGTCATCGATCATGTTCCAGACGATGGCTGTGGTGAGCAGGGTGATGATCAGCACCAGGTGCGGCAGTAGTCCGGTGGGGAGCTTGAGCATGATGCGTCGAAGAGCGGCAACGGCTGGTGGGAGAGATATCATGCGATGCCGCCTCTGGTGGCAGGAAACGGAGTATATTGTTGAAACAGCATGGAATGTACCAGCTTTGCACTATCTTTGCCAGAGAAACAAACAGCGGACAGGGCTTATTTAATTTGACAATGAAGCGTGATCTCCTCTAGAATTTAAGACAGTTGGAATAACCTCGGATCCGGAGCAGTCATGAAACTGAATATGAAGGCGGCCCTCCTTTCGGCCCTGATTCTCCCCGGACTGGGTCAGATCGTCAATGGCAAAAAACTGAAGGGTTTTGTTCTCATCATCATCGTTAACATCTTCATTCTCGTTGCGCTGCTGTTCGTTCTCAAGGGGATGGGACAGCTGATGATCACCATGAAGATGGGCCGAACAGTGGACATGGTCTCTCTCCTGGAACAGGTCAGGCGGGACGGAGGGAGCGGCCCACGTTGGCTCCTCAATGGATTTCTGGGGATCTGGGTTTACGCACTCTTTGACGCCCTTCTGGATCGCCCCCGGGAGGTGGCGGAGGAGGGTGCTGAATCCCGTTGACAGAACCGATCCACTGTGAGATAAAACAGTGGTATGCTTTTCATGAAGGGCTTGGCGCCTGACAACGTCGGCCGAAAGGAATAATGTATGTACGCAGCAGTCCGATCCACCGGCGCGGGGATTCCCGACCGGGTTGTGAAAAATGATTTCTTCAGCTATCTGGTGGAAGATGCCGATGAGTGGATCTTCTCCCGCACCGGCATTCGCGAACGCCGTTTTGTGGAGCCGTCCATGGCGACCTCCGATCTGGCCACCATTGCCGCCCGCGATGCCCTGGAGCGGGCCGGCATGGCGGCGACGGAGTTGGACTGCATCATTGTGGCCACTTCGACCCCGGACATGATCATGCCGGCCACCGCAGCCATGGTGCAGAAGAACATAGGCGCCGCCAATGCCTTTGTCTTCGATATGAACGCCGTTTGCAGCAGTTTCGTGTATGCCGTGGATACGGCGGACAGCCTGATCCGTTCCGGAAAATACCGGACTCTCATGGTCATCGGCGCCGATACCTATTCCAAGATCCTGGATTTCGATGATAAAGGCTCCTGTCCTCTTTTCGGGGATGGCGCGGCGGCAGTCATCCTTCAGGCAAGCGAGCAACCGGGCATCGTCTCCACTGTTGTCAGAAGTGATGGTTCCCGCTGGGAGATGATCCAGGTCCCTTCATCCGGTTCCCGTAAGCCTGTTACCGCCGAGAGCATCGCCCTGAAGGAGAATACCTTCAAGATGGCGGGGAAGAGCGTTTTTGTCTTTGCGACCGAGATGGTGCCGCGGTTGATTGAAGAGATCGTCGCCAAGGCGGGGATCACCCTGGATGATGTGGATTACCTTATTCCTCACCAGGCAAATGTCAGGATCATCGATTTCATCTCCAAGAAAAAGGGGATAAGCAAGGATCGTTTTCTCCTGAACCTGGACCGGTTCGGCAACACCGCCGCGGCATCGGTGGGGTTGGTCCTGGACGAGAATCTGAAGAGCGGAGTCCTGAAGCCGGGGCACCGTGTTCTCATGATGGGGTTTGGCGGCGGTCTTTCCTGGGGAGGGATTCTCCTGCAACTCTAGAAAAACAATCCACCACGGAGAGACGGAGACACGGGAAAAGGCTCTTCTCACTGAATTCCTTCGTGTCCCGGTCTCTCCGTGGTTGCCATGAGGTTTTCAGGTTTAATGTTTTTGCGTCCTTTCTCCCGGCTTGCCGTTACCCTCAGCCTCATCCGCTTCTCGCTGTTTCCCGCTGTTACCCCCGGCTCCTCCTTAATCCCTCATCTTCCCGATTCATGCCGAACCGTATCTCCCGAGCTACTCTACAGCTGTTTTGATTGTGGGGGAGACGGCGCCGGTGAGTTCAGCCTCTTCGTGCCGGAAGTGTTCCCCTTGGGGGCGATCTTCGTGCTGTTCCGGCTGAAACGGTGGGGTTTTTCCGGTTGTTGCGTGTCGGCGGGGCGGGACGGCTTGTTCATCCGGGGGCAGCGGTGAAGATGGCGCCTGGAAGCGCTTTTTTTTACTTCATCAAACTTTCCCTACAGAACAAAATTATTTTGACTGCTCTATAAAATCATGATCTACTCCTCGATACTTCACTGCGGCGCAGCCTTTGACTCCGTTGAGCGCAGCTGCCGCACCCCGAGCGGATGCGTGCTGAGCGAGTCAACGCAGCCGAAGGGTGGTCCCTGAGCGCAGCCGAAGGGTGGTCCCTGAGCGAAGTCGAAGGGAAATGACGTCGCCGGAATCAGATGACGGGAGGGACTTCTGTGCAGCATGAACCGGTAAAGCTCTCCGCCGACCGGATCGCCGATCAGGCTGACCAGCTGAGACATATCAAACGTCTCCATGCGGTCCGTTGCGACGTCAACCGCGCCATGACCCGCAGGTCGGGGCGACAGGAGTTTCTCCGGGAGTTCTGCCGGATTCTGGTGGAGGTGGGGGAGTTCCGTTTTTCCTGGTTCGGGGTGCCCGACGCCGGAGGAGGTACCTGCCCCGAGGCGACGCATGGCGACATCCCGGAGGGTCTCAAGATCCCTTCGTCCCTCCTGACTCCATGGCGGAGTTATCCTTCGGATCTCGGCTCCCACGCCGTCGCCGGATTTCCCGTTCAGCTCCCCTCCGGCGAAACCGGCGCCCTTGTTGTCTCTATGTCAACGACTGATTTCTTTTCGGCCGCTGTGGTGACGTTGTTGGCGGAACTATCCGCCGATATCGGGTATGCTCTGGAATTTATTAACATGAAGGCCCGAATTGACACAGTGGAGGAGACCCTGGAGCGGGAACGGAGCCTCTTCGGAACTCTGGTGAGCACCATTCCCGACTTGGTATGGCTCAAGGATCAGGACGGACTCTACCTGCACTGTAATCCGGCGTTTGAGTGTTTTTTCGGTGCGATGAGGGAGGAAATCGTCGGCAGAAGCGATTATGATTTTGTTGACGCCGAGCTGGCGGCCTTTTTCCGGATGAAGGACCGGGAGGCTCTGGCCGCCGATGGCCCCACGAAGAATGAAGAATGGGTCACCTTCGCGGACGACGGTCATAAAGCCCTCTTGGAGACGGTTAAAACTCCGCTGCGCGACGGGTCGGGACGGCTCGTGGGAATTCTCGGTATTGCTCGGGACGTCACCGAATCCCGCCGAATGGTGGAGCTGGAAGCAAGTCGCACCATGGACAGTCGGTTCCGTGTCATCTTCGACTCCGCCACGGAAGGGATCGTCGTGGCCGACACCGAGGATCTGTCGTTGCTGATGGTAAATCCCGCCGCCTGCGCCCTGTTCGGTTACACCGAGGAGGAGTTTCTCCGCCTGGGCGCGTCCGACATGCATCCCGCCAATCAGCTGCCGGCGGTCATGAGTGAATTTGCGACGCTGGTTTCCGGAGAAAAAACGGGGCTGGCCAACATCCCCTGCCTCCGGCGGGACGGCGCCATCTTCGCCGCCGATGTGGGGTCCGGCCGGATCTCCCTGGGGGGGCGGTCATACCTGCTCGGTTTTTTTTCGGACATCACCAATCGGCTCCGGGCGGAAGAAGAGCTGCGAGACAGCGAACAGAAGTTCCGCACCTTCAGCGCCATGGCCAAGGACGGTATCGTCATGCTGGACGGAGGGGGGAGAGTCACCTTCTGGAACCATGCAGCGGAAGATATATTCGGTTTTTCCAACGATGAGGCGATAGGACACTATTTGCATCCACTCATTGTCCCGCCGGATCAAGGCGATTACTATCTGCGGGGGCTGGAACAGTTCGCCCGGACCGGCACGGGGCCGCTCATCGACAAGACCTACGAATACCGTGCGCGACATAAGAATGGCGAGGAGTTTCCCGCCGAGGTCTCCATCTCCGGTTATCAGCTGGGAGGGAGATGGCAGGCGGTGGGGATCATTCGGGACATCACCCGGCGGAAGCAGGAGGAGGCGGCCCTGCGGGAGCAGGCGGAGCGGTTGCGGATGGAGCAGGAGAGCCTTTCCGGCATCATCTTCGGCGCAAACCTGGGAACCTGGGAGATGAACGTCAGGAGCGGCGCGGGAGTGCTCAACGAGCGGTGGGCCGAGATGATCGGTTACACCCTGGCGGAGCTGGAGCCGACGGGACTTCATACTCTCCGGGAGCATACCCACCCCGATGATTTTAAACGAGCCCTTGACTGTTTTGGGCGACATATAAACGGGGAGTCCAGGAGTTACGAATGTGAGTTCAGGATGCGGCACAAGGAGGGGCATTGGGTTTGGGTCAGTGACCGGGGGAAGATTGTCTCTCGCGACGCAGACGGGAGGCCGCTCCTGGCGTCGGGGACCCACATGGATATTTCCAAACGAAAAAAAGCGGAGGAGTTGCTGGCCGCCAGCGAACAGAGCCTGTCCGACATCATATCCGGCGCGCACCTGGGGACGTGGGAGTGGAATCTGCAGAGCGGGGCTGCGAAGTTCAACGAACGGTGGGCCGATATGATCGGCTACACTCTGGCGGAACTGGA
Source organism: uncultured Desulfuromonadales bacterium (assembly GCA_903929485.1). GTDB lineage: Bacteria > Desulfobacterota > Desulfuromonadia > Geobacterales > CAIOGM01 > CAIOGM01. The sequence continues at coordinate 13,177 of CAIYUY010000135.1, read as the reverse complement.
GCCGGAGAAGCTGCATACCCTGAAGAAACACACGCATCCTGATGATCTCCCCCATGCACTGGAGCTCTTTGACCGGCATCTCCACGGGGAATTGGAGAATTACGAGTGTGAGTACCGGATGCGGCACAGGGATGGACAGTGGGTCTGGGTCCTTGACCGCGGCAGAGTCATCACACGGGATGCCGACGGCCGGCCCCTTCTGGCGTCAGGGACCCATCTGGATATCACGGAGCTCAAACAGGTACAGTTGCAACTGGAGAAGGTGAACAGGGAGTTGGCGCAGAGAACCGTGGAGGCCGAGGCGGCCAACCGCGCCAAGAGCGAGTTCCTGGCCAACATGAGTCACGAGATCCGGACCCCCATGAACGCCGTCATCGGCCTGGGAAACCTTGCCCTCAGGACCGAAAGTTCCTCCAAAAGGGATGATTACCTGACTAAAATGACCACAGCAGCCAAAGGGTTGCAGCAACTGCTCACTGACCTCCTTGATTTTTCCAAGATTGAGGCAGGAAAACTAAAACTTGTGGAGATTCCTTTCCTCCTTTCTCCGTTGGTACAGCAGCTTGTTGACCTTATGGAGGGTAATGCCGATGAAGGAGGGATTGAACTTACCCTCACGGTCGCTCCGGATACGCCGGACTGTCTGGTGGGAGACAGTTTAAGACTCAAGCAGGTTCTCGTCAACTTGATAGGCAACGCCATAAAGTTCACCGAACGCGGTTATGTCCGCGTGGAAATCCGTCCTACCCCGAGCTTCGGTGAAGAGGTTGTTCTGGAATTCACCGTTCGGGATAGCGGCATCGGCATGACACCCGAACAACTCGCCGGGATCTTCGAGCCGTTCACCCAGGGCGATAGCACCATTACCCGAACGTATGGCGGTACCGGCCTGGGGCTGAGTATCTGTCGGCGTTTGGTTCACCTCATGGGAGGAGAGATCCGGGCCTCCAGCAGAGTGGGGGAGGGGAGCAGTTTTACGTTCACCGCGCGATTCAGGCGTGGCGCTCCGGCCTTGGTTGACGAAGGAATGCTTCCGGAGCGGTTTGTGGCGATTCAACCGTCAACCAATCTGCCGACAGTCCGGGTAGATTTGGAACGAGTGGGAGAGACGGACAACAGCGACGGGGTGGCGGGAGCAGGCGGATGGGTGGATCAGGCGGCGGTTGCCTCGCTTCTGAACCGACTGCAGGGGTTGCTGCAAAAAAACAGCGCGCAGGCAAAGACGCTGCTGTCGCCACTCCATGACCTGCTGCGGGGAACCGTGCTGGAAGCTGACTTCCGGCGGATCAAGGCGTCTCTGGCGAAGTTTGATTTCAGGCAAGCCCGGAGCTTGGCGGAGAATCTGGCCGCGTCACTGGAGAGCGGCGCAGTGAAAAGAGGGTCCTGATATGATACAAGACCCACGGAAGATACTGGTTGTTGACGACTCGCCGGCCAATCTGGAGATTCTCAGTGATTTGATGAGCGGGGAGTATGAGGTGCTCTGTTCCTTGAGCGGCAGCGAAGGGCTGGAGCTGGCGCTGGCGGAGCAGCCGGATCTGATCCTCCTGGATGTGATGATGCCGTTCATGGATGGCTACGAGGTCTGCCGACGGCTCAAGGGAAATCCGGTTACCAGCGAAATCCCGGTCATCTTCGTCACCGCCCTGAACCATCCGGAAGACGAGGCCAGGGGGCTGGAACTGGGGGCCATCGATTATGTGACAAAGCCGATCAATTTCCCCATCGTGCATGCCCGGATACGGAATCACCTGGCGCGCAGACGGATGGAGAGTCTTCTTCTGGAGCGGACGGTTTTGCTGGACCGGGAGGTGGCTGCTCACCTGGATGCACGGGAACAGCTGGAGCTCCTGAACCGGGAGCTGAAAGCGCGGGTTGTTCATGAGGTGAGCAAGAATCGTCTGAAAGACCAGGCGTTGATGGTCAACGATAAACTGGCTTCCGTGGGCCAACTGGCCGCCGGCGTGGCCCATGAGATAAACAACCCCCTGGGGTTCATCTGCGGCAATCTCGGGGTCCTTTTGAAAAACTTCGGGAAGCTGACCGAATTCGACACCCTGCGGCAGGAGCACGCCACGCTGTTGCCCTTGGCGGAGAGGGAGCGGTGTGCGGAAGAGAGGAAATCGCTGGACATTGATTATATTCTGGAAGACAGTATCGAAATTCTGACGGAGTCGTTGTCCGGCGCCGAGCGAATTACAAAAATCGTACGGGATCTAAGGAATTTTTCTCGGGTGGATACCCCGGTAAAAGAGATGGTTTCTCTTTCCGAATGCATGGAGAGTACTCTGAATGTCTGCCTTAGTGAACTGCAGCATGTCTCCATCCGGCAGGAGTACGAACCGACGCCGGGAATCCTCTGTTACGCGGGAGATCTGAATCAGGCGCTTCTTAATATGCTCATTAATGCTGGGCAGGCCGTCAAGCAGCCGGGAGAGATCACCCTGAAATGCTGGAGTGATGAACGTAACGTCTATGCGTCCGTGAGCGACACGGGGTGTGGTATTGCGGAGAAGTTTCGGGAGAGGATCTTCGAACCGTTCTTCACAACCAGGGATGTGGGGCAGGGGGCCGGGCTGGGGCTGAGCGTGGCCCACCAGATCGTGCAGGCCCATGGCGGCGTGATTCAGGTAGCCAGCGAGGTGGGAGTCGGTACAACCTTCACCCTCGCCTTTCCCCTGAACGATACAAGCAAGGAGATGATCCCGTGACCATCAGTACAGAGGGGAGCGCCGTGAAAACAATCGAGACCCTGCTCGCCGGTATCCCCGCTATTCCCGTTGTTTCACTCGAAGCGGCAACCGCCTACGCCTTCGCCGCAAACACTCTTCTCGCCCAAGTCGTTGATTCCCTGGAGAGCCGGCATGATTTCCTTGAGATGACCGTGGGAAGATCTCGTGAACTGCTTCGCATCCGGCATCAGCAACATCTCAAGATCATGATCAACATGCTCAAGATTAATGACCCTTATCTCATGGTTTGGACAACCCTTCGGCAGTATGGAACCTGCCTTGAACAGGGACTACCCGGCGGCTTCTTTCGCGGGGAGATTGAGGCATGGCGGAGCGCCATTCAGGGATCTCTCGAGCATTCCGGCCACCGGGAGGAGCTCCTGGCGTTCTACGGCCGGCTGGCGGAGTGTCGGGAAACCATCCTGGCGTACATTGTTCCCGGTGAAGAACTCCCCTTTCCCCGCCGGGATAATTTCGAGGAACTACAACAATATTTTCTCGTCCTGTTGCTCATGGGAGATTATCAGGAGTGCCTGAACTTCAGCAGCAAGGTGATTCTGTCCGTGGATGAACTCAAGCTTTTCAACCTCAGGGTTATCTGGCCCGTTCTCTATCGCATGGGGCTGCTTTGGCAATCGGAACAAATCTCCATTGCCGATGAACACCTGGTCACCAATCTGGTGAAACGGGTTGCCACGGTGCAGCATTCACGATTCGCCACCCTGAATGTGACCCTGGGGAAGGTGGTGGTCTCTTCCGCCGCCAATGAATATCACGAGGTCGGCGCCCAGATGGTGGCCGATTTTCTGGGAATCGAAGGGTGGGATGTGACCTATCTGGGGGCCAATGTTCCCAGCTGGATTCTCCTGGAAACGATCAAACAGAACAAACCTTTCATGCTGGCGCTGTCCGTCGCCATTGAAGCCAATCTTGTTAAGGTTCACCAGCTCATCGATGCCGTCAGGGAAGATCCGGAGCTACGGGACATCAAGATAATGGTGGGAGGGAACGCCTTCAGTCGTTCTCCACTGGTCTGGAAACGGATCGGCGCCGACGGTTTTGCCGCCGACGCCGATAGCGCCACGAAGATCGCCCATGACTGGTGGCGTGCGCTCCGGGAAAGGTCGTAAGAGCCGGATGAGAGCTGGACCGCTTACCTTCACCACCAAGCTTCCTGTAGGAGTAAACAATGACAACCGCTGACGGGCTGACCTTCATGAAGCGTCTGAAGCGGGAGACCCACGCTCAGCATGTCGACTTGGTGAGGCTTCCTTTCATCACTTCACTGATTGACGGCTCGCTGCCGCTGGCCGCTTATGTGAATCAGCTTCGAGCCTTTGCCACGGTTTTCGGCGCTCTGGAAGATGTGGTTGCCGCCGGGAACGGCTCGTCTCTCCGTGCATCCCTGGGGCTGGAAGGAAGCCGTTTCAGCCGGTTGCTTCAGGATATTGGCTGCTTCGGCATGGAGATGATCCCCGAAATTCCCCAGGTCCGGCGTACTGCGGTGGCCATGGCCTCCAGGATTAGGCTCCTGTCATTGGAGAGGCCGGGTGCTCTTCCGGGATATATCTATGTTCTTCAGGGGACCATCCTGGGCAACCGGGTTCATCTTCCCGACGTTAAGAGAAACTACGGCTTGACCGGAACCCAGGGTGCATCGTTTTATGCCGGGTACGGCCATGGCGCCGATGAGTATTGGGAAGGCTTCACCGCTCTGTTGAATGGCGCGGTGGAGGGAGGTGCGGATGCGGGGGATATTATCGCGGCGGCTCGGGAGGCTTTCGAGTTTCTTCACGACATCCACTCGGCGCTATATCCCCTGCCGACGGCCGAGGAAATGAACTTTTCCGCCACCGGCATCAACCCGGAAGCGGGGAATCATGCCGTCCCCGATGACCGGATGGAGATCCGGGCGGCGCTCATGGCGGCGGATGCCTGCCGGGTGGCGTACCCCTACTTCGATGTCCGTTACGGTGAACGGGGAAAGCGGTTTGCCCAGAGTGACGCCGCCTGGCTTGCGTCACTGGTGGAGATGCCGGAGTCCGAGGTCGTCGCTCAGGTGGCATGGCTGGGAGGGGTACTGTCCAGTCGGGGGATGCCGCGGATCACCATGGAGTACCAGTTGACGGCTCTGTATGAGGCGTTGGTGGCGGCCCATCCCGACCGTCAACCGGAGTATGAGCGGCTGTTGGGAGCACGGGAGTGGCTCAGGGGCGAAAGAGTCCGGCGGATCCCCGAGGAACTCTTCGACGAAGTTGTCGCGGCATTCGTCACCGCCAGCGGTGGGGAGCTGGACGGTGCGCTGCAGGGGATGGGACGGATTATCGTGTCGGCGGTCTGTGACGAAGCGGGGGGGATCTTCGGAGCGGTGGCGACTGTTCGGCAGTGGGCCACCGATGGCGTCCGTTTTTCCGCCGGCTGGATTACCGCGGTACGGGAGACCATTGCCCATGCCGAAAAAACGCTTGCCTTTTAAATTGCATCATGGTAAACAGTATGACATTCTTTCTGTAGTATTGGGAAGGTGAGCGCAGTTAGCTCACTTTTTTTATTTTCGGGGCGGATAGTTATGGCAGGAATGACATCAGAACAGCGTGTTGCGGTTATTGCGGAAAGACTCCTTGCTTCCCTGGGGATGGAACTTGTTGAGATCGAGTCCCGGCGCGAAGGACGAGTACAGGTTCTCTGTCTCTACGTGGATAAGCCGGGTGGGGTTAACCTGGATGACTGCGCCGACGTCAGTCGGGAGTTATCGTTGATTCTTGACGTTGAAGATGTCGTTCCGGAAAGCTACCAACTGGAAGTTTCTTCTCCGGGGCTCAATCGCCCGCTGACGAAAGAGGCCGATTACCACCGTTATCTGGGCAGGTTGGCGAAAATCAAGACACGTGTGCTCTCTCCCGATGATAAAGGGAACATGCGGAAGACCTTTTTGGGCGAGTTGCTGGGGTTCGTTGACGGCTCGGTCCGGATGAAGCTAAAGGAGGGGCAGACTGCCTCCATTCCGCTGACCGGCATCGCCAAGGCCAATCTCGAGTTTGAATAAATAAGGTTCCATGTTCCATGTTCTAAGTTTTGAACCTGGAACCTGGAACCCGGAACCTAGAACAGTCTTTAGACTTTGTGCAAGGAGATCGTGACGTGGAAGCAAGCCTTAATCTCAAGCATACGATCGACCAGATCGTCAAGGAAAAAGGGATCGACAGACAGATCGTCCTGGAAGCGCTGGAGCAGGCGGTGCTCACTGCCGCCAATAAGAAGTTCCGCAATACCCGCGAACTGGAGGTCCATTACAATGACGATGCCGGCGAAGTCGAGCTGTTCGAGTTCGTAACCGTGGTGGAGGAAGTCGAGGATTCGTATAAAGAGATAGATCTGGAGGAGGCCCGTGAGATTGATCCCGAGGTTGAGATCGGTGATTCTCTCGGGCTCAAGATGGACGCCACCGGTTTCAGTCGGATTGCCGCGCAGACCGCCAAGCAGGTGATCATACAGAAGGTCCGGGAAGCTGAACGGGAAACCATCTTCAACGAATATAAAGACCGGATGGGTGAGCTGATTAACGGTGTGGTGCGGCGTTTCGAGAGAGGTGATCTGGTCGTTGATCTGGGGCGCGCCGAAGCAGTGCTTCCCGTGGACCAGCAGGCGCCGCGGGAGGTTTACCGAACCGGTGATCGGATCAGAGCACTGATCATGGACATTCGGATGACTACCAAGGGGCCGCAGATCATGCTTTCCCGTGCGCACCCGCATCTCATCTCCAAACTGTTCGAGTCGGAAGTCCCGGAGATTGCCGAGGGAATCGTGGAGATCAAAGGGGTGGTTCGTGAGGCGGGGAGTCGTTCCAAGATTGCCGTCTACTCTCATGACCACGACGTGGATCCGGTGGGCGCATGTGTGGGAATGCGCGGTTCACGGGTGCAAAACGTAGTCTCCGAGTTGCGGGGTGAAAAGATCGATATCATCCCCTGGTCCGAAGATATTGTTCGGTTCGCTTGCAGTGCGCTGCAGCCGGCACAGGTATCCAAGGTCTATATCGAAGAAGAGATTTCGGCCATGGAGGTCATCGTGGCTGATGACCAGCTTTCCCTGGCCATCGGCAAGCGTGGTCAGAATGTCCGTCTGGCAGCCAAGCTTACCGGCTGGAAGCTGGATATCAAGAGCGAGTCAAAGGCTGCCGCGGCGGAATTGCTGGAATTAACCTCCTCCGATGGCGTAGAGAGCGACGGTGAAGTCGGCGAAGCACCGGAGGTGGGTGAGAGTGCGGCAATCACCTCTCCTGAAGCTCCCGAGACAAATGGCGACGCTCCCCATGATGAGCCGCTTTCGGAAGACGATGTGACGGTCGCGGAGTCCAATGACGGGGAATAAACCGCAACGGAGCTGCCTTGGGTGTGGCGCCACCACGGATAAGGGGGCTCTTCTCCGCTTTGTTTTGGGTCCGGACGGTTTCCTGACCCCGGATCTGAAGGGAAAGTTGCCGGGACGGGGGGCGTATATTTGCCCACTACGTTCCTGTCTGGGACTGGCGATCAAAAAGAAACGGTTCCCCGCATCGTTCAAGAGTCCGGTTTCGGGAATTGATCAGGAAAAAATTGTTTTCGCGATTCGGACGATTGTCACGGAGCGGGTCAGGGGGTACCTTTCCCTGGCTGCGAAGGCCGGCGAGGTCTTCTCCGGAAGTGACGCTGTAGCCGGCAGACTGAGGGGGGGCAAGGTGGGGGTGTTGTTCATTGCCACCGACCTCTCGGAAGAGAGCAGGAAAAAGTTTTCCGCCATGGCCGGCCATGCCGGTGTGGAACTGGTGGCGATGTTCGATAAGGAGAGCCTCGGTACGCTCATCGGAAAAGAGCACCGGGGTGTGGTTGCCGTGGAACCGGGCGGTTTTATTGCGCCGATTAAACGGGAACTTGAGATATACAGGAACTTCTTCGACGGTGAGGTATGACTAGATGAGCAAAACCCGTATAAAAGATCTGGCGCAGAAGATGGGGGTCGAGACCGCGGAAATCCTTGAACGGCTCAAACAGCTGGGGGTTGAGGTAAAATCCGTAAACGCCCTGTTGGATGATGAGGTCGTCAAAAAGCTGCAGGAGCCTCCCTCTTCCAAGGAGCACGGCCAGGGTGAAACTCGCCTCAAGTCCAATGTGATTCGACGTCGCAAGGTAGTGGATGAGACGCCTCCTGCTCCCCTGGCGGAAGCGACTGTTGAATCGGTTGCGGAACTTCCTTCTCCAGTGGCCGAAGTTCTCGCCGCCGTTGAGCCGCCTCCCGCCGTACTCCCTCCGGAACTGCCCCCGGTGCAGCAGAAGGTTCCTGTCCCGGAAGTTACCTCGGAACCTGTCCCGGTGGTGACGGTTGCACCCGAGGCGGAACCGGCACGGGTGACTGTCGCCGAAAAGCCGTTTATGGCGAAACCGGTGGTGGAGCCGCCGATCGTGCCGCCTGCTCCGATGCCGGTTGCACCGCCTGTTTCTGCTCCGGTCGTACCGCCTGCGCCGGTCGTGCCGCCTGCTCCGGCGCCGGTCGTGCCGCCTGCCGCGGAGTCGGTCACACTGTCGGATCTCCCGTCGGTGACGGCGCCTGTTTCCACGCCGCCCATGCCGCCTGTGGCGCCGTCGACTGCGCTTCCGGTTGCACCACCGGTGGAAAAACAGCCGGAAAGGGCTACCGCCAACCGCGCCCGGATTCTCGGACGGGTGGAGATTCCCATTCAGCAGCCTTCCGGGAGACCCGGTGACCGGCGTGACGGTCGCGCCCCGCGCCCTGCCGGTTCCACCGAGCGTCCTGGAGAGCGAAGGCCCAACGATCGCCCGAGTACCCCTGGCGCAGCCGGAGGAGCAGGCGCCGGCCGTCCCTCTTCGGCCCCTCCCCGCGGCCCGGCGGTTCCCGGTCGTGGCCCCGCGGTTCCCAGCCGTCCACCGGCTACACCCACGGTGACGGAAGTTCCGCCCGGAGAGAAGAAAGAGCGGCGTGGCAAGGAGTTCTCCATTGCCGCGGTGCCTGCCAAGGCCGCCAAGAAGGGGGGCGCGGCTCCTCCCGTGGACAAGAAGAAGGAGGCGCTGCGTAAAGCGGAACTCCTGGAGAAGCGTGAACGAGCCTTTGAGCCGGGGCGTGGCGGCAAAGGGCGGAAGAAGGAAAAAGCCCGGGCGCCGGAAAGCAAGCGGACGGAGATTACGACACCCAAAGCCATCAAGCGGATCATCAAGGTCGCCGACAGCATCACCGTGGGTGAATTGGCCAAGCGGATGGGGGTCAAGGCAACCGATCTGATTCGGGCGCTCATGAAGCTTGGCTCCATGGTTACCATTAATCATCCTCTTGATTACGAAACTGCATCCATTCTTGCCACCGATTTCGGGTATGAAGTGGAGAACGTGGCGGTGGATCTGGATGAGATTATCGAGGTTGTCCCCGACGAGCCGGAGAGTCTGCAGAAGCGTCCTCCCGTGGTCACCATCATGGGGCACGTTGACCATGGTAAGACCTCGCTCCTTGACGCCATTCGCGAAGCTAATGTCATTTCCGGCGAGGCCGGGGGAATCACCCAGCATATCGGCGCCTATGACGTGGAACTAAACGGGCGGAAGATCACCTTCCTGGATACTCCGGGTCATGAGGCCTTCACCGCCATGCGGGCCAGGGGGGCGAAGGTTACAGACATCGTCATCCTCGTGGTCGCAGCCGACGATGGTGTCATGCCCCAAACCAAGGAGGCCATCAATCACTCCAAGGCGGCCGGTGTTCCCATCATCGTGGCCATCAACAAGATCGATAAGCCCGACGCAAATCCTGAACGGGTCAAGCGGGAACTGACTGAGCAGGGGCTCGTTTCCGAGGAGTGGGGGGGCGACACCACCATGGTGGAGGTCTCGGCCAAGAAGCGGATGAACCTGGAAGGGCTTCTGGAGATGGTTCTCCTGCAGGCAGATCTCATGGATCTCAAGGCCAATCCGGACAAAGCGGCTCGCGGCACCATCGTGGAAGGGAAACTGGACAAGGGACGCGGCCCCGTGGCGACGATCCTGGTTCAGGAAGGAACCCTCAAGGCCGGCGACTACTGCGTGGTCGGTATCCATTCCGGTCGTGTTCGGGCCATGCAAAACGACCGGGGGGACAAAGTCCTTGAGGCTGGTCCTTCCATGCCGGTAGAGGTTATCGGTCTCTCCGGGGTTCCCGATGCCGGTGATATCTTCGTGGCCCTTGCTGACGAAAAACAGGCCAAGGAGATCGCCACCCTCCGGCAGATCAAGCAGCGGGAGACGGAACTTGCCAAGCATTGCAAGCTTTCCCTGGAAGATCTGTACAAACAGATCCAGAGCGGCGAGGTCAAGGATCTCAATGTTATCGTCAAGGGGGATGTACAGGGTTCCGTGGAGGCCGTTGGGGAAACGCTTCGAAAGCTCTCCACCGACGCGGTCCGACTCAATATCATTCACTCGGGGGTGGGCGCCATCACCGAGACAGACGTCAATCTCGCCACCGCCTCAAACGCCATCATCATCGGGTTCAGTGTCCGTCCCGAGGTCAAGGCCCAGAATATGGCCGAGAAGGAAGGGGTTGACATCAGGCTTTATAACATTATTTACAATGCCGTTGATGACATCAAAAAGGCCATGGAAGGACTCCTGGAGCCGATCTTCAAGGAAAAATACCTGGGCCGGGCCGAGGTTCGCGAGGTCTTCTCCGTACCCAAGATCGGAAATGTTTCCGGTTCCTACATCCTGGATGGCAAGATGATCCGGAATGCCCAGGTCAGACTGCTGCGTGACAACGTGGTGATCTACACAGGGAAGCTCTCCTCCCTGCGCCGCTTCAAGGATGACGTGAAGGATGTGGCAGCCGGTTACGAGTGCGGACTTGGTCTGGAGAACTACAACGACATCAAGGTCGGTGATATCATCGAGGCCTTCGAGATGGAGAAGTTCGCCGCAACGTTATAACTGCCGGGGCTGGGGACCGGGGACTTGTAACAGCTTTTACCGGTCCCCGGTCCCCGGTCTCCGGTCCCCGGGGTTTCCATGTCCAAACGTTCCGAAAAAGTTGCAGAGGCTATCCAGAAGATCGTCTCGGAGATGATTCTACGCGGACTTAAAGATCCGCGCATCGGCTTTGTCACCATCACCGGGGTCAAGATGACCGACGATCTGAGTATCGGTACGGTCTATTACTCAGTGGTGGGGAGTGACGAGGAGAAAAAAGAGAGTCATGCCGGCCTGAAGAGCGCCGCCGGCTTCATCCGGAAGGAAGTGGGGGCGCAGTTGAAGCTACGTCACGTTCCCGAAATCCATTTCAAATTTGATGACACGCTGGAGCGCGCCAACAACATCGAGCGCCTGCTCCGGCAGATCCACGAGGAATCTCATGATACCGTCGATTCTTGAGGCAATTGAGCGCAACCATACTTTTCTTGTAACCACCCATGAAAATCCCGACGGAGACGCCGTCGGTTCATCCTTGGGACTGGCTCAGTTTCTCCGCAACGCCGGTAAAGAGGTGACCGTCCATTTCAAGGACCCGGCGCCTGAGCTTTACCAGTTTCTCCCCAGGATCGACCAGGTGTTGCATATCGTCCCCGATCGTCCCTACGATGTCTGCTTTGTTTTGGACGTGGGGGAATTCCGACGGGCGGGAGAGGCTATCACCTCCTGCACCACCATCGGCAGCTTCATCAATATCGACCATCACATCACCCGTGACCTCTTCGGCGCCATTAATTATATCGATACCGGCGCAGCCGCCACGGGGATACTGATCTACCGGATCATCAAGGCGTCGGGGCAGACCCTGGATCGCGATACCGCCCTCTCCCTTTATACGGCTATTCTCACCGATACCGGTTCCTTCCGCTACTCCAATTCCAATCCCGAAGCATTCGCCGTGGCCGGCCAGCTGATTGCCGTGGGTCTTGATGCCTGGTACGTCACGGAGCGGCTCTATGAGAGTCAGCCCGCGGAGAGGCTGAAACTCCTTGCGGAAGCTCTTGGTACTCTGGTGGTCTCTCCCCGCGGTGACGTGGCGTCGGTGACCGTGACCCTGGACATGTATGGGCGGACCGGAGGAACTACGGAGCTCACCGACGGCTTTGTGAACTATCCGCGCTCCATCAAGGGGGTGGAGGTGGCGATCTTTTTTCGGGAGATGGAGCCGGGACTGTTCAAAGTCGGGTTTCGCTCCAAGGGGAAGATCAGTGTGGCGACGCTGGCGGCGCTCTTCGGCGGCGGCGGTCACCACAACGCCGCCGGTTGTAACGTAGCCGGGAGTATTGACGAAGTCCGCCATCAGGTTCTGCATCGAGTCTACGAGGCGCTCGCCGTTTGATGAACGGGTTTATCGTGGTGGACAAGCCGGCGGGGATGACCTCCCACGACGTGGTGGCCCGTGTCCGCCGGATACTGAAGATGAAAAAGGTTGGACATACGGGAACGCTTGACCCCTTTGCCACGGGTGTTCTCCCGGTGGCGTTGGGGGAGGGGACCAAGGCGATTCCGTATCTGGACGAGGGAATCAAGGAGTACCGGGCGGTCATGATGCTGGGTGTCGCCACCGATACCGAGGATCTTGAAGGGAGCGTTATCCGGGAGCGCCCCCTGGACGGCATCACCGAAGCATCAATTCGCGAAACTCTGTCTCACTTTACCGGCATCCTTTCTCAGATCCCCCCCATGTATTCCGCCCTGAAGCAAAACGGTGTGCCGCTTTACAAGCTGGCCCGCAAGGGTGAAGTGGTGGAGCGCCAGCCCCGGCGGATAACGATCTATTCCCTTCTCATCGACAGCATCGAACTCCCCCTGGTTGCCTTCACCGTCCGCTCTTCCCGCGGAACCTATGTTCGTTCCCTGGCCCGGGACATGGGAGAGCTTCTTGGTTGTGGCGCCCACCTGACTGCCCTGCGTCGCACCGAAAGCGGTCCGTTCAGACTGGAGCAGGCGCGCACCCTGGAGCAGTTGGCGGATGAGGCGGCGGCCGGCCCGGAACGGGTAGGAATTGTCTCCCTCAACGTGGCGTTGGCGCACCTGCCGCGGCTGGAGCTCACTCCGGAAGGTGAGCGCCGGGTCAGAAACGGTATCTCGCCCCTTGCCGGCGATCTAGTGGAGCCGCTTCAGCAATTTGCACCAGAGCAAAAGGTCGTGTTGCTCCGTGACGGTGTCATCGTTGCGGTGGCGGAAGCGCAGGACGAAAAGGTCATGATCGTCCGTGGGTTTCAGTAGGGGCGCGATTCATCGCGTCCGCATCGGGTAAACCCATGGGCAGAGTACTATTTCGGGGGGACAGGGGGGACAGGGGGATGCCCTTGATTAGGGGGACAGGGGGGGGACAGGGGGACGCCCTTGATTATAGGCGTTTCTCCTCCTTTTAATGCAGGCTATCTCCTTCACCATGAATGGCGTCGGCGACGTCTATTCGGTAATTCGGTATTGCATCAGAAACGCACGAAATCAAGG